>JBDTLP010000058.1:0-31241 GCA_039934735.1 Ferruginibacter sp.
TCATACGTATGATCAGTATTTTCGGTGGCTTTTCAATAAACTTCATTGCATCTTTGAACTTATAGGCGGCACCAAAAAACAATGGACCTGTAATTTCAAATATTTCAACTTCTGCAGGAATAACAAATTTGCTGATTGATTCGTTATCCTTTTCATTTTTATCATCATCAATATCTTTTAAGTGAACACTTACATCACTAAACTTAATCATCTTGCGCATAAATAAAAATACGGCGAGTATCATTCCTATTTCAATCGCTACTGTAAGATCAATAAACACCGTTAAAAAAAAAGTGGTAAGCATTACCGCAACATCGCTGCCTGGGCCTTTCATTACAGAAATAAAGCTTTTCCATTCACTCATGTTGTAGGCTACCACTACTAATATTCCTGCAAGTGTGGCTATCGGAATTAAAGCAGCCCATTTTCCTACAAAGAGCATTATCAATAATAACGTTAGTGCATGTACGATACCTGCAACTGGTGTACGTCCGCCATTTTTAACATTGGTGGCAGTGCGTGCAATGGCCCCGGTAGCAGGGATACCTCCAAAGATGGAAGAAAAGATATTGGCCGTTCCTTGTGCGATCAGTTCCATATTTGATTTATGATTACCTCCAATCATTCCGTCGGCCACTACAGCCGACAAAAGCGATTCAATTCCTCCTAACAAAGCAATGGTAAACGCAGGCTGAATTAAATTTTTGATGGTTGCAAAATCAAGATGTGGTATTGATGGCAAGGGGAAGGATGAAGGAATACTTCCAAATCTGCTGCCAATAGTTTCAACCGGAAGATGAAGAAGTTGCATAACGGTAGTGGTTACAAGAATTGCGATTAATGAACCAGGGATTTTATGGGTAACTTTTGACCAGAGTAAAACGATCAATACTGTTGCAGTGGCTAATAGTGCAGCATAAATATTTGTTGTATGAAAATTTTCAAAATAACACTTCCATTTGTCAATGAAATCTGCCGGTACTGCTCCCATCTTTAGTTCAAAGAAGTCTTTAACCTGTGATGAAAAAATGATCAAAGCAATCCCGCTGGTGAATCCAATTATTAAAGGATGCGGAATAAATTTTATAACTGTACCCAGCCTGGCAATTCCCATAATAATGAGCATTACACCAGCCATAAAAGTTGCAATGATTAATCCATTAATCCCGTGAACCTGTACAATCCCATAAACAATTACAATAAAAGCACCTGTAGGCCCACCGATCTGCACCCTGCTACCACCCATTACAGAAATAATAAATCCAGCTATTACAGCCGTGTATAATCCCTTCTCCGGAGATACACCCGAAGCAATAGCAAAAGCAATGGCAAGTGGCAACGCAACTATACCCACAATTATACCTGCCAACAAATCTTTAATGAATTGCTTGCGATTGTAATTTATTAGTGTATCGAATAACTTTGGTGTAAACAAAGCTTAAGAATTTAATTCTATAATACTGTTTCTAATTTTCTTTTAACCTGGTTAAAAGAAATTTCTGCCATTTTGATATTACTCCACTGTTGTGCATTTTTATTTATTGGGCTGAATGATTCTAATTTATCAATCATCTTATTTACAAAACGGGCAATTAGAAAACCATTTAATTGATGTTGCTTCGGGTTCTTTATTGTACCATCTAAATAACGTTTTACTTCTCCCTGTGAATTTGCAAGCATTATCTTTGAAAAAGTTTTGTACGTATTTCTAAAGATTTTATAATTAAATTTTTGTCCAGCATTTTAAAAGCGTATTTATTTCTGAACCTACTAAATGATAGTTTGGATAGTCGCAATTCTTTCACCTTGTTTTTTAAAACCAGTTGCTTCATGAAAGACAATTTCCTGTACTTCTTTGAATCCTGTTAACTTAAACACACAAATATCGTATGGCAACAGAACCATTGTAGTCGAACCACTCATGGTCTTTTGTATAATAGAAATTTTTTTTCGATGACTTTGCGATTTTCATAATGCAAAGCTACCTGCTTGTGTACTTTAATGCGGTTAACCTTATCACTCAAAAAAGTAAATTAGATCACTTTCTCAAATGCTAAATTTGCATATAGTATGCGCATAGAAGATTTTTTTTAAATTGATAAATGGGATTTTAAGATTGAATGAGTTATGGCTGATTTGCCTGCCAATGATATGGAGTTGCTAATCGCTAAAAATTGAATAGGTTTACGAAAAGGGCAAATCATTTTTAGAGAAAGTGCATTTATTAACAGCACCTATTTAACAATTACATTCTTCTTTTTTGATCAAACCTTTTTCCCATATTTTATGGATGTGTTCCATATCGGCTATAAAATTTTCTGTTTTTACTTTATTTTGTGGAAGCACTAGTACGGGAAGGTTTGTATAGGAGATAAGATTTTTTGTGATGCTTTCTGTGAATAACCGATCCATCCATGTACGTTTGTGTGGAACTACGGCAAGCACATCAAATTGTTTTTCTATTGCGAAATTGTGAATGGTTTGAGCAATATTATCACCAATAGGAAATTCATAACCTGGAAAAAGATGATCGAGTTCGCTGGTATTCCCTGGTGGATGAAATTTAATGACGTCATCTTCATTATAATTTTGATTCAATACATTTATTACGGAAATTTCAGAATTGAATTTTTCGCTCATTTTTCTCATAGCGAGTAATGTAGCCGGAGATGTTTCAGGATCAAGGTCAATGGCAAGGGCAATATGGCTCGGTTTACGAAATTTTGTTCCTTCAGGAATTACTAACAAAGGAATATTTGATTTATTAATCAAAGAATAAACAACGCTTCCGAATATTTTTTTAAGTGTTTTAGCTTTGCCTTTCATCCCGCATATAATAATATCAGCTTTGCATTTTATCGCATTTTCAATAATGGAATCAACTACGGGCCCATCACTCACATACATTTCCAGATCAACTTTTTTTTTGTTATTTATCAATGCGGCCTGTGATACCAACCTGGCTTTAGATTCTTCAATTATATTTTCTGCATTGAATGGAGCAAATCCTGCTGAAACCTTAACTGCAGAAGTACAACCATAAAATAAATGAACCTGGGCGTCAAATAGTTTTGCCAGTTCTACTGCATAAATAGAAGCATCATATGCTGCAGGGGAAAAATCTGTAGCAATAAATATATTCTTCATAATTAAAAGTTTTGTTCAAAGCTATTGCCTTCTTAACGGGTTACTAATGATGTTTATAAGACTGGGATATGATATATATCAGTCCCTTTAAATGCTGTTGTCATATAAAACGGAAAAAGAGATGCCTATTTTTCAAATTGTAATTAAACCCAGATTTTGCTGTTGAAAACCTATTGTGGCTTCCAAAAGCTGCACAGCTTAGCATTTCAGAACATTTCCTGATCTCAAAATAGTTCACTATTTCTTCGACCAAAAAATAACCTGAAATACTTATCTGTATTGCCTTTGAAACCCTCATTACGATTACAACTGCAAAATCCGGGTTAAACCTGTTTTATTGCTGATCAATTTTTATTTGATTCCTGCTTACAAAAGCATGCGCTGAATATGCATCTTGTTGCGTCGCAATAGAAAAAATAATTTAATAATCAAGTATGAAAAAAATCGCTATTTACAGCAGTCATTCTTTTGAAGTATCGTACCTGGTTGCGGCAAATAAAGAAAAGCACGAATTGATCTTTATCAATGAAGCACTTTGTATTGAAACGGTATCACTATGTATGGGATGTATGGGTATCGCTGTATTTACGTCTGATGATGTATCTGCTGAAGTGCTGGATCTTTTAGCAAAACAAAATATTGAATTTATTACAACAAGGTCTACAGGTTTTGATCATATTGATTTACAAAGAGCGAAAGAACTGGGTATTGCTATCGCTCATGTACCTGGGTATTCACCCAATGCCATTGCAGAACATACCATTGCTTTAATACTTGCACTAAACCGAAAAATTATTTTATCCCATGAAAAAGTAAATGATTTTGATTTTAGGATTGATGAGTTGATCGGCTTCAATCTGCAGGGAAAAACGGTTGGAATTATTGGTGCTGGTAAAATTGGTGCGGTGGTTTGTAAAATACTGCATGGCTTCGGATGTAAATTAATTGTGTCGGATATAAATGAAGATAAAAAGCTTGTTAATTACTATAATGTACATTATACAAATCTGAAGGAACTTCTTAATAAATCGGATATTATAAGTCTTCATGCTCCTTTGAGTGAAGCAACGAATTATATAATAAATGCACATGCTATAGCGGAGATGAAAAACGGAGTCATGCTGATTAATACTTCGAGAGGGAAAGTAGTAAATACCATAGATGTACTACACGCATTGAATGATGGACATATTAGTTACTATGGTGCTGATGTATATGAAAATGAGCAAGGCGTTTTTTTTAAACAATTCCCGGTTAAAGGGATAGCCGATCCTGTTCTGCAGGCACTAATAAGGCATAAGCATGTACTGCTAACGGCTCACCAGGCATTTCTAACAAAAGAGGCATTATACACAATCGCAACAATGACGATAAAAAACATAACATCCTTTATTGATAAAATTGTCAATCCTAATTTATTATAAAATGAGTTCATTGAAATTAGGCTTCACTTGTATCCTCCATTAAAAATGTACAATCATTGTCATCTTTTTCAACAATTACAATTAGTTGTGTTTTCATGAAAAATAAATTTGTTGTTATACGACATGCTCATAGTGACAATGGTGCATATATTAATAGGCAATAATTTCATTGATAACTGATATATTGTTTTCTTTTGTTTTGGGCATGTGGATCACAAGCATTCCATTTTGATATTGTGCACTTACAAACTCTGGATCTGCATGTGTCGGTAAAACCACATAACGTTCAAGCATATCACTATTGAATTCACGATGCTTTAATTTTATACCAGCTATTTTATTTTCCGGATGAATTGCTGCGATTGCGAGGATATTATTAAATACATGTATGGAGATATCTTCAACTTTAAGACCAGGCATTGCCACCTGGATTTTAAAACAATCTTCCAACTCATCAATATTTACACGGGCATCGTGATCCCCGGTAACAACCAAATCCTGGGCTTTGTTTAAAAAGCTTTCAATACCAGGATGAGGTGTGTATTCTCCGGGATAAACAGCATTTTTTCTTACGACTATATTATTCATGATGGGTTTATATTTATATCTCAAAGTTACCCTCGTTGGAAAATTCTTTAACTGACGTAAACAATAACAAAAGATGATTTATATCATTATTCCCTATAATGATATGTCTATATTAAAACTGATTATTATCATATTCTACATTGATCTTCTTCATAAATATTCATTATCCCCTGGTTTAGTTTTATTAAAAATTGTGGAGATGAAGATGTTAAGTATAATTACTATTGTTTTGTTCAATTGCATTTTGGCAAAACCTTACATAGACCTGACTTCCAGGCAAAGAAGGGAAAGCCCCAGGCGAATGCTATTTTAATTTCAGCCGGAAATAACTTTCCAATAAAATGACAATTTAAAAAAAGGTTCAGCTAATGTCAAATAGAAATAAATACTTCATTTTAGTAAGCTTTGCCAGCTTTTTTGTTTTGCAATCAGTAGTTGCAAAAGAGAATGCGATAAAAGAAATTGTCATTAAAATAGCAACTGATAAATCTTATTGCAAGCAACTAAAAATAAAAGAACCGGAATTGGTTTTGGAATTTTATACAAATAACAAATTTCAATTTCAGTGGTATGCCGCCGTAAGTGATGAACGCACACGTATTAAAAACTTTGTACTACTTACCCATACGACTGAATATGTTCTTAATCCATCAGCTTATAATGCCTGTAGCATACTGAATAAAAAACCACATACAAAGTATGATAGTTTGATTGCAGAAATAAGGATGACAGACTGGATGCTTTATTATTTAATTGATGTTGCTACCTCTCACCAAAATTTTATTAATTACAATGGCTGGAATTATAAACCTGCATGTATGGATGTATGCTGGTTGCTATTGAATAATGATAACCTGGAAGCATTTATAAAATATGTAGAACCGGATGATGCTGGTTATTATAAGCTAAAAAATAAATACCATAAATTTTATAATACTCCTGGAAAACCCACAACCGAGAAACTGGAAGGATTGAACAAAATTAAAAATGCTGTAGAATGGTACCGATGGATAAGTTGCATGCGGGTACGTTCGTATGTTATTATTAACCTGGCAGAAAAAAAACTTCTTTTTTTTGAATATGGGGCGGTGTCATTTGAGAGTAAAATTGTAACAGATATAATTCCATTGAGTGACATCAGGCTTTCTGCATTGCTAAAAAATATGCGGGTTTATAACGACGAAAATTATCCTGCTACGTTGCAATTCAATTTTGATAATCCATTCCATCTTGCTATTTCCGGGATGGATCCTTGTGTAGTAAATGATGGCACAAAATTCATCAGGATAGAAAAGCCAGCTGAATTTGCAAAAAAGTTAGGAATAGAAGAAAATGAGATTAAACATGCTGTGGTGCCTGAAGAAGCGACACCATACTATGAATTATTGATGAGAACGGTTCCCTTGTTTATTGTTAATGTACCAATGAATTTTTAAAACATAAGATGAAAATATTTTTAAATAATATAAAGATCATGAAAAAAAATATCGGAAAAACGGATAGGATATTGAGGATGGTAATGGTTGTTTCATTTATAATATTCATCCTTACCGGACTGGCACATTACCCGCAGGTTTATTTTTTTGAAGTGCTTATTGGCATACTTGCCCTTACAGCTGCAATAGGCTATTGTCCTTTATTTGCACTTTTTGGAATAAATACACGGGGGATTGCTAATGCTGAAAACGATAAAACAAGAAATTAATATTTATTCATGTCCGCCTTGTAATATAAAACATTATTGGATTAGCATGACGTAAATCATCTGGAATGATGATTTAAGATTGCACTGATGGCTATTATAAAATTCAAATTTGTAAAAACATTTATTTTATCAGCAAACAAAAACAAATACAGGCCTGTTATCACTGTGGTGATGAATGCGATGGTGCTATACAGGTAAAAGAGAAATATTTTTGCTGTTCCGGATGCAAGCAGGTTTACCTTTTATTAAATGAAAATAACCTGTGCAGTTATTATGTTTTTGATAAAAACCCTGGTATAAAAGCGAAGGGAAAATTTATTAAAGAAAGATTTGCTTTTCTTGATGATGAAGGGATAAAGCAAAAACTTGAAAAGTTTAGAAGCACCACACATGTAAATACTAAACTAAGCCTGCCCCAGGTACATTGCTCATCATGCGTTTATTTACTTGAACACCTCCATAGCATTGAGCCAGGAATTGTTTATTCAAATGTAAACTTTCAAAAAAAGGAAATCTTTATTTCTTTTAATCCATCACTCATAACATTGAGAAAAGTTGTTGAATTACTTGCGTTTATCGGGTACGAGCCTGCATTTAGTTTGAAAGATTCCATTACTGGTGAAAATACAGAAACAGTTAAAGCGAAAACGAATAAGTTCAAAAGAAAGGAAATAACTAGAATTGGTGTGGCAGGATTTTGTTTCGCTAATATTATGATGCTGAGTTTTCCGGAATATCTTTCGTCGGGTACACTTGAAGCCAGCCTGAAAAAGTTTTTCCCATTGGTTAATTTCATGCTTTCACTACCGGTATTGTTTTATTGTGCAGGTACATTTTTTATTTCAGCATGGAAAGGATTAAAACAAAAGCTTATAAATATTGATGCGCCTATTGCTCTTGCTATCGTTGTAACATTTGGAAGAAGTTATTATGAAATATTAAGTGGGCATGGTGCTGGTTATCTTGATTCGGGAACAGGGATCATTTTTTTTATGCTGGTTGGGAGATGGTTCCAGAATAAAACGTATGATTCACTTTCATTTGACAGGGATTACCTTTCTTTTTTGCCATTGAGTATTACAATCGTAAAGGATGAAATTCAAAATGGTTTTTTACAACGAATAGAAAAAACGGCACCTGTTAATACTGTAAAAAAAGGAGACCATATTCTTGTAAGAAACGGCGAGATAATACCTGTTGATGCGAAATTGATAGAGGGAAAAGCTGATATAGATTACAGTTTTGTGAATGGAGAAAATGAACCTGTACAAATTGTAAATGGTTCGATCATTTATGCAGGGGGCAAACAAGTTGGCTCCACTATATTGTTAGCTGTTGAAAAAGAAGTGTCGCAAAGTTATATTACTGAATTATGGAACAATGATATTTTTACAAAAAAGAAACACAGAAGTGAATCATATATCCATCCATGGAGTCGTTATTTTACGTTTACCTTATTTGCCATTGCTTTTGGAGGGACCATATTTTGGGCCATATTAAATCCCTTAAACATCATACCTGCACTGGTTTCTGTACTTATAGTTGCTTGTCCATGCTCGTTATTGCTTTCTGCAACTTTTACTTATGGCAATTTGCTTCGCATATTTGGCAGGAATAAATTTTATTTAAAGAACGCTCATATAATTGAAATGCTTGCCGGTGTTGATACCATTGTTTTTGATAAGACCGGTACACTTACGCAGCCCACTATGTCGCTGGTAGAATATTCTGGTAATCCCTTATCAGAAATTGAGAAAAATATGCTTACCTCACTAAGCAATCAAACATCACATTCACTTGGTAAAGTGTTGTCCTCGAAATTAAATGGTTCGTTGAGTAAATTGATTCCCGTACAAAATTTTAAAGAATATTCCGGTCTTGGGGTTGAAGGTTTAGTCAATGATAAAATAGTTCGCCTGGGTACTGGTGGTTTTATTCATTCTAAAAATGATGAAGCAATAAAAAATGATGGAACAAGAATTAATGTTGAAATAGGGAGTGTATATAAAGGATATTTTAAAATAAGCAATCACTACCGGGAAGGTATAAAGCTACTTGTAGAAAAACTAAACAACGAAGGATATGACCTTCATGTTTTAAGTGGGGATCATAATGGAGAAAAAGAAAACCTGGTAAGTATATTTGGAAAGGAAGCTGCAATAAAATTCAGACAGCTTCCAGAAGATAAACTTGATTATATTAAAACACTGCAGGAAGATCATAAAAAAGTACTAATGCTTGGTGATGGCCTTAATGATGCGGGTGCATTGATGCAGGCGGATGTTGGCATTGCTATTAATAATAATGATAGCCAGTTTACGCCTGCATGTGATGGGATCTTAATTGCAGACCGGATACACGACCTGTCAAAATATTTACGCTATGCAAAATCGGGTAAAAGGATTGTGACCTTTAGTTTTATACTTTCTATTATTTATAACCTGGTAGGGATCAGTTTTGCGGTAAGTGCTTCGCTTTCGCCGATCGTGGCAGCGATATTGATGCCGGCAAGTAGTATTAGTATTGTTCTTTTTGTAACAGTTGAGGGTAATATCTCAGCATTAAGATTAAAGTTATCCCAACCTCTGAATAATAAATCCCTACAGGGTTGATTGTTCTAAGTTCTGTTGTACTCCGAATTTCACTCGGGGTAATCAATATTAAAATCCTACGGACTCATAATTCAAACATTGATGGTTATGTCCGCGTTTCATGCGGGTTCCCAACATTAAAATTTTACGGATTTATAATACTTGTGAATAGTTATTCGGGGTAGAAATGCAATAGTGGCAAAAAAATAAAAAGTGATTTAGATCATATCCGGTTTTGACGACACTCATATTATACGTTCATTTTCCCTTCTATTTTTGCCGGAATAAAAATTATTTATGGCTGCAATATTTATATTAATCGGAATAAGCATCATGATAGCAGGTACTTTCCTTATTGGTTTTCTATGGAGTGTGTTTAGTGGACAATATGATGATGACTATACCCCATCTGTAAGAATGTTATTTGATAATAATCTGAACGAATCAATCAATATTAAAAAATCACTAAAACAACCAGGAAAAAATGCAGGTAGAAAAATTTGAGTACGATAACCGCATCGTTAAAAACTTCGCTTATGCAACTATGTTATGGGCAAGCGTGGGTATGCTTGCAGGGCTTTGGGTTTCCCTTGAGTTGGTATTCCCTTCATTAAATATTACACAATATGCCAGTTTCGGAAGGCTGAGGCCATTGCATACCAATGCAGTGATCTTCGCTTTTGTGGGGAATGGAATATTTATGGGTGTCTACTATTCCTTACAGCGTCTTTGCAAAGCAAGGATGTTTAGTGATACGCTTAGTAAAATACATTTCTGGGGCTGGCAACTGATCATTGTTGCTGCAGCCATTACATTGCCATTGGGATTAACACAAGGTGCAGAATATGCAGAGTTGATCTGGCCCATTGATGTAGCCATAACCATTATCTGGGTTGTATTTGGATGGAACATGTTTGGTACAATCATTAAAAGAAGAGAAAAACACTTGTATGTAGCTATCTGGTTTTACATAGCCACATTTGTAACGGTTGCAGTATTGCATATTGTACGTTCCGGTGAGCTGCCTTATACATGGCTTAAAAGTTATAGTTTTTATGCCGGTGTACAGGATGCGCTTGTACAATGGTGGTATGGACACAATGCCGTTGCTTTCTTTTTAACAACACCTTACCTGGGACTGATGTATTATTTTCTTCCCAAAGCGGCTAACCGTCCTGTTTACTCTTACCGTCTTTCTATCATCCATTTCTGGGCGCTGATTTTTTTATATATCTGGGCGGGGCCACATCACTTATTATATACGGCGCTTCCAAACTGGGCACAATCACTTGGTGTTGTTTTTTCGGTGATGCTCATTTTCCCAAGCTGGGGCGGTATGATCAATGGGTTATTAACGCTTAGGGGTGCATGGGACAGAGTGAGAGATGATGTTATTTTGAAATTTATGGTAGTTGCAGTTACTGCTTATGGTATGGCAACTTTTGAAGGACCGATGCTTTCGCTAAAAAGTGTTAGTGCCATCAGTCATTATACTGATTGGATCATTGCACACGTACATATAGGGGCATTGGGGTGGAACGGTATGCTTACTTTCGGAATTCTTTATTGGTTAATGCCCAGGATTTTCGGTACAAATCTCTATTCAAAAAAACTTGCCAACAACCATTTTTGGCTTGGAACACTTGGAATGATCTTTTATGCAGTTCCTATGTATTGGGCAGGTTTTACGCAAAGTAGTATGTGGAAACAATTTACGGAAGCGGGCCAGTTGAAATATACATTTCTTGAAACAGTTACCTACATGAAGCCTTTCTATGCCATGCGTTCATTTGGTGGAACTCTTTATATCCTGGGTGTATTAATCATGGTATATAATCTTTATAAGACAGTTAAATCAGGAAAATTAATCGCTAATGAACCGGCAGAAGCGCCTGCACTTGCTAGAGAATATGTTGCGCATAAAGGAGAACACTGGCACAGGTGGGTAGAACGCAGGCCCGTTCAAATGATGATATTAAGTCTTATCGTGGTATTGATAGGCGGTGTTATAGAAATCGTTCCTACGTTTTTAATTAAATCAAACGTGCCTACGATCAGCAGTGTAAAACCTTATACACCGCTGGAATTACAAGGCAGAGATATTTATGTAAGAGAAGGATGTTATACCTGCCACTCACAAATGATCAGGCCTTTTAGAAGTGAGACTGAACGTTATGGAGAATATTCAAAGGCTGGTGAATTTATTTATGACCATCCTTTTCAATGGGGCAGTAAAAGAATTGGACCCGACCTGGCCAGGGAAGGAACGGGTAATTTAAAAAAATCGGATGGTTGGCATTTTCGACATTTCAGGGAGCCATCTTCGATGAGTGAAGGTTCTGTAATGCCTTCTTATGCTTTCTTAATGGACGAGGAAATTGATACATCAGAAACAGGTCCTAAGATCCGTGCAATGATGAAACTCGGTGTGCCTTATGATAAGAGCTTTGATTTGATTGCTAACAAACTATTGATGCAACAGGCAACTTCTATTTCAAATAACCTGGCAACTGATAGCATTAGAATTCCTGCGAACCGGGAAGTGATTGCATTGATCGCTTACATACAAAGGATGGGAAAAGATATTACTACAAGCAACAACTAAAAATTAAAACGATGTTCAGATTCATACAACAATATGCCGAAAAAATAAACCACGTGCAGGTTTATCCAATGATTTCTTTAGGAATTTTCCTGCTATTCTTTGTAATACTGATTTATTACGTTAAGAAAATGGACAAGAAAAAGCTGGAACTGTTATCCAATATTCCTCTTGATGAAACAGAAGGAAAACAATTCTAATTCAATAAAAACATGAACATGCGTTCCGCTATAAAACCAAACTATAAAGTATCACTGACTGTACTGGCAAGTTGCATAACGATGGTAACAATTGGCCAACCAACAGCAGGGACCAGCCATGCAAATTCTTCCGATAACTATATGGCGGTACTAATGGGATTTATTGCCCTTATCCTTGCTTTTGTTATTTATGGTATGGGCCAGGTATTGATTACGCTCGGCAGACAGCTACTTGAAAAATCAAAAGAACAAACCAAAATTCTTTCTGCAGAACAAAATAAAGTTCTTGCTGTGGTGCTGCTGATTGGCTGTTCTTTATTGTCACTACCAGGACATGCACAGGAACAAGCCACAACAACTCCAATTGCATCAACCATCAATTATGGCGGACTTGGCAGTACCGGATTTTGGATACTCGTAACCGTTATATTGTTTGAATTCATTTCTATTACCTGGATGATGTTTCTTATCAGGCGTTTACAGGCTGAGTTGATTCCTGAAAAAGAACGGGTAAGAAAATTCGAGTTAAGTAAATGGTTGACTAAAGTAAATAACAAATTTTTTACAAAGGCGGTTTCAATAGAAAGAGAACAAGACATCTTACTTGATCATGATTACGATGGTATTAAAGAGCTAGACAATTCATTGCCGCCCTGGTGGAAATGGGGTTTTGGAATCACGATTGTAATAGCTATTGTGTATTTGTTGAATTTTCATGTTTTTGGTTATGGCAAAAATCCAACTGAAGAATATGCGGCAGAAATGGAGAAAGCTAAAGAAGAAAAAGAAATATACGAAGCAAACAATGCAAATAGAGTGGATGAAAATAATATAAAGATGCCAACAGCAGCAGAAATTGTTGCGGGTAAAGACATATTCACGACAACTTGTTTTCCATGCCATGGTAAAGCAGGAGAAGGTGGTGCAGGCCCAAACTTAACGGATGATTATTGGTTACATAAAGGATCAATAGCTGATGTTTATCAATCTATCAAACATGGTTATCCGGAAAAAGGAATGCAGGCCTGGGAAAAAAATTATTCTCCCAAGGAGATTATCAGCATTGCAGGGTTTATAAAAACTTTAAGGGGAACAAATCCTCCAAATGCAAAAGCAACGCAGGGAGATTTATTTGTTGAAGCGGTTTCAACTGATTCAAGCAGTACCAAAGAAAATGCAGCTATAAGCTCCATTGAACCCACATCGCAACCTAAAAAAAAATAAACTAAAACATGCCCGAAACGATAACACAAAATCAGGAACTTTTCAGGGATTCTATCGCTACCATAACGAAAGAGGGTAAACGTAATTATATTCTACCTAAAAAACCCAAAGGTAAGATTTACAATTTGCGTACCTGGTTTAGTGTATTTTATCTCGTTGTATTCTTTGGCCTGCCTTTTATAAAAGTAAATGAGGAGCCGCTGTTGATGTTTAATATAATTGAAAGGAAATTTATCATTTTCGGAATGATTTTTTGGCCACAGGATTTTTTTATTTTTGGGATCGGCATGCTCACTTTTATTTTATTCGTGATTTTGTTTACAGTTGTTTTTGGCCGTATTTTTTGTGGTTGGGCCTGCCCGCAAACAATTTTTATGGAAATGGTATTCCGTAAGGTTGAATATTGGATAGAAGGGGATGCCAGCCAACAAAAACTTTTAAAACATATGGCATGGAATGCAGAGAAGATCACGAAGCGTTCTTTAAAGTTTGTTAGCTTTTTTATTATTTCATTTGTTATTGCGAATTTCTTTCTTGCTTACCTGATTGGCATGGATACTTTGATCAACGATATTTCGCATCCTGGAAAAAGTGTCGGTACATTAACATCGTTATTGGGATTTACTACCGTTTTCTTTTTTGTTTACTGGTGGTTCAGAGAGCAGGTTTGTATTGTTGTATGCCCATACGGAAGATTACAAGGTGTTTTACTGGATAAAAATTCTATTGTAGTAGCGTATGATTATAAGCGTGGCGAACCAAGAGGTAAATTAAAACGGGAAGAAAATTTTAAAATAAAAGATGATCATGATTGTAAATGCACAGATTGTAAAGGCGATGGAGGTTGCAATGATGTGGTTAAAAAAATGGAGGCTATACAACCTGTAGCTATTCATGGAGATTGTATTGATTGTTATGCTTGTGTAAAAGTATGTCCAACAGGAATTGATATACGAAACGGAACACAGTTGGAGTGTATCAATTGCACTGCATGTATCGATGCCTGTGATGCGATTATGACGAGCATTCACAAGCCAGAAAAACTGATCCGCTATGCTTCTGAAAATAGCATTAAAGACGGCGTGCAATTAAAATTTACACGTAGAATAAAAGCTTATACAGCCGTTCTTTCATTACTGATCATTCTTCTTGTTTTTCTGCTTGTAAGCAGAACTGATCTTGATGCCAGGCTTATGCGAACTGCTGGTATGACCTATACTTCGCTACCAGATGGGAGAGTAGCTAACCTGTATAATTTAAAACTTGCAAACAAAACCCATAAGGATATACCCGTGTACATTAAACTGGAAAATATTAAGGGGGAAGTAACAATGATCAGCAATGCAAAGGCAATTATTAAAAAAGAAGATTACACAACACTACAATTTTTTGTTAAGCTCGACAGGTCTTTACTAAAAAGCTGGAAAACTCCTTTGGAAATAGGGTTGTATGATTCAACAAAAAAAATAAAAACCATTACGGCAAAATTCATCGGGCCGGAAATTTATAATTAATTAAAAAAAATTTTATGAACTGGGGATATAGAATTCTGATAGTTTACCTCGTGTTTGTTGCTGGCATTGTTTTTCTTGTTGTTAAATCATCCAGCCAGAACCAGGATCTTGTAACAACTGATTATTATGAACAGGAATTAAAATTCCAGGATAAGATTGATGAAGTACATCGTGCCAATGCGCTTTCTTCATCCATTCAATATGAAATTAAGAAGGATGAACTTTTGATCATACTTCCCATAGAAATGAAAGATAAACCTGTAAAGGCTGATGTCATGTTATACTGTACTGCAAATGAAAACAATGATGTTAAAAACAGTTATAATACAAATAGCGGACAAATACATTTTCCATTAATAGCGAATAATAAAGGATTGCACGAATTGAAAATAGCATGGAGCGCCAATGGTATAAGTTACTATTACGAACATAAACTAATGTTACCTTGATACCGATATTAATAACAGCATTTGTGATGGGAGGAATTGGAAGCCTGCATTGTGTGGGCATGTGTGGCCCTATTGCTTTATCCCTTCCAGTTGGAAACGAAAGTTATTCAACAAAATTCATTGCAACACTTTTGTATAACCTTGGCCGGGTTGTCACTTATACATGTATAGGATTGATGGCCGGTTTTATTGGTAATAGCTTTTCTCTTTTTGGATTTGGTCAATGGCTGTCAGTTATCATTGGAATTTTAATAATCCTGTTTGTCGTTTTTCAAAAAAATCAATTGACTAAAAATAATTTTATAAAATCATTTTTGGAATATATAAGAAAAGTACTTGGCAATTTGCTGTCAGTAAAAAAATATCATTCCGTATTTTATATTGGCTTATTGAATGGTTTATTGCCATGCGGACTTCTTTACATGGCCATAGCGGGTGCCATTGCAACAGCTTCTATCACAAAAAGCAGTTTATTCATGGCTGCATTTGGATTGGGTACTTTACCATTAATGTGGGCGGTATCTTTTTGGGGTTCATTTATTAAAATGAATAGGAGGATTGGTATTAAAAAAGTGTATCCCTATATCATGTTGGCAATGGCAATATTGTTAATTGTAAGAGGGCTTGGCCTGGGAATTCCTTATGTAAGCCCTTCGCATACTATAGAGGCAAATGGCGTTAGCAGATCAATTGGTTGTCATGATTAACTTCATAAGTGTGAATGACCAAAGTATTATATAAGGGTTAAGGATGCATGTATTTTTGTTTTTTAATATGAACAGATTAATGATGAGTAGAATAAAAGTTAAGGGATATAACCAACACCTGCATGAGAATATTATGTGGGAGCGTACCCTTGATTTTTACCTGCAACAAAATGCTTTTCTTAAAACAAAATTATCTCAGGCGCTCGACGAAATGAAAGGGAAGCAATTCCTGGCTGAAGCGGAACATTTTCAAAATATTTTTATACAGAATGATGAAAATATTAAAGACCTGCAACTTGATATCGACCTGTTGCAACGTTCGTTGAAAGATGGAACTGTAGATGAAATAAAATTAGAGAATAAGCACAGCCTACTTAATAATGAGATCAATAATTTTGAAAAGAATTTTGCGATACTTAAGAATGATTTTAATAATTATATGGAGTCGGCCAGGAACATTTAATTGATAATAGCTTGCAGCCTGGATAAGCACAGGAAGACACCGTTTTGTTTAATGACCTGGTTTTTTTAATTAATCATGTTAGCAAGCTTTTTCTCATCGAGAATAGTGATTTTACTTCCCTGTATATCTATCAGTTTCTCTGTTTTAAAATCACTTAATGTTCTGATCAATGATTCGGTAGCGGTACCGGCTATGTTGGCAAGATCCTCCCTTGAAAAGTTTAATGCGAAATTTTCAGTACCGTTTCCTGCAAATTTTTTGTGTAGTGTTACCAATGCAGTTGCTACTCTTTTACGAAGTGAATTGTAGGCGATGTTTAATAACTGCTCTTCTTTTTCAGAAATATTTTTAGAAAGAATCTGGATTATTTTTTTTGTTGCGGCCGCATCATTGTATAAAAGCTTTGTAAATTCATTTGCAGGAATTTCTACAATGATCGAGTCTTCAATTGCTTCTGCAGTATCTTTATACACAGTGCTTTCCAGTAAGGCAGTATATCCGAAGAAATCTCCTTCAGCAAATAAACCTATTGTAAGCGATTTGCCGTCATCGTTGGTAATGTAAGTTTTGACCTTACCTGATTTTACATAGAAAAGTTTATAAGGATGATTTCCTTCCAGGTAAATAGCTTGTTTCTTTTTATATTGATTTTCTTCCCGGTAATCAATAATATTTTCGATGGTATATTTTTCTCCAAATTCATTTAGCATGTCCTGGATACCGGCAGGATCTGGGGCATAATCTTTTTTCAGCAAGCTGGCTTTTTTCAACCTGCTGTCAATTGCATTTAATAATTCGATATCAGTAAACGGTTTTGAAATGTAGTCATCAGCACCCATTTCCATTCCTTTGCGAAAGTCATTTCTTTCCGTTTTTGCAGTAAGAAAGATGAAGGGTATGGATGATAATTTTTCATTTTTACTTACGAGGTGTAACACTCCGTATCCATCCAATACAGGCATCATGATATCGCATATTATAAGATCAGGCGTTTGTGCAAGTGCTTTTTCAATACCGATCTTTCCATTTTCAGCTGTTACAACATCATAGTTTGACAATTGAAGTATCTCGGCTGTATTTTCTCTTATGTCATTATTGTCTTCAATCAACAGTATCCTGGTTTTCATCATTCAGTTTGATTTTTAAAGGATAAAATAAATGTAGTGCCTTTTTCCAGTTCACTTTCGAAGTTAATATCACCCTCTAAAAGTTCTGCATATTTTGCTACAATGTGAAGGCCGAGGCCCGTACCCTGTATATTGGTTGCATTAGATGCCCTGAAAAAGCGTTCGAACAAATGTTGCTGGTCTTCCTGCGAAATACCAATGCCATTATCTTTAACTGTAATGGTAAATTTTTCTTTTTCGGTTTTAGAATGAATATCAATTAACCCATTATCGTTTGTAAATTTAATCGCATTGGATAAAAGATTAAAAATGATATTGCGCAATAAGGAACTGTCGGAAACAATTGTTTTTTCACCACTGTGCTTATAATTAAAACGCTGATCTATTTTTGAAATATTCCGAATCTCATTTAATATATCATTAATGAAAGCCTCCAGGTTAAATGTTGTATTTTTTGCAATGATCTTTCCATCTTCAATTTTACCAATTGACAGGAATTCGTTTAAAATATCTGTTAGATTATTTACAGAAGATTTAATGCGGGCAATGTGTTTGTCTCTTTTTTCCTGTTCGGATGTTTCTGTATATTTTGCAAGCAATGATGCAGACGAAAGTATGGTACTTAAGGGTGTGCGAAATTCATGTGATGCCATAGAAACAAAACGACTTTTCAAATCGCCGAGGTCTTTTTCTTTACTCAATGCTTTAGTAAGTTCATCTTTTGATTCTTCCAGCTGCGACATTGTTTCCTGGAGCTGGTGCGTTCTCAACTCAACCTTTTTTTCAAGGCTCTCATTCAATTCTTTAATTTTTATAACATTTTCAGCTAATTGCTCTTTTTGTAAAATAATTGCAATTTCAATTTCTTTTCTTTTTGTGATATCAATTATAAAAGCAATCACGAGTGTCTCTCCCTCAATTGCATAATGACTTAAACTGACTTCTACCGGGAATTCACTTCCATCTTTTTTTATCGCAAATAGATCACGGCCAACACCCATGGGCCTTCGTTCAGGTTTTTTTACGTAGTTGCCACGATGCGTATGATGTGTATGTTCATAACGGGATGGTATAAGTATTTCAACCTGCTTCCCGATTAATTCGTTTTTATCATCATAACCAAACTGATTAAGCAAATAACCATTCACCAATTCTATTATTCCTTTTTGATTGGCAACAATAATTCCTAATGAGGCATATTCAAATAATGCTTCAAATTTCTCTTTTTCTCTTAATAAAGCTTTTGCTGTAATTTCCGGCATGCTGTAAAGTAAAGCAGAAATTTAAGAAATTGGCAAGGAATATATTTAATCATTACTTTAAAGTATATACCAACTTAGTCATAATGGTCCTGGTTTATTTAAGTTAAAAGCTGAAATAAAAGCATCATGATAACAATTGCCACCATTCTTTTATTAACTCTTGTGTGAAATATCTTCAATATTGCTGCCATCAGCAACACCGTTTTTTTCTTTGCCTTACTATAGCTTTTATTTCTATAGGATGGTCTGATATATATAAAACCATTTTCAAACTTGATTGTTAGCGTTAACGGGTAGCCTGATATTTTGTATCTTATTAACCGGGTAGCTCATTAAAATAAGTAGCTTCTTTAGCATAAAATCTTTTACTGCAAATACAAAAGATTTAAAGACAGTGTACAATTCCATATTGAAATTAATCAAAGTAGAAATTTCTATTTCAGTGAATGGCTGATGTGTTTTGGCATTGTATAATTGTTTCAGCGTAGCCAATATCCATCAAAAGCAAGCTTGTATTTTTTACTGTATCATTTAGTGAAATGGTAATTGAATTTTCTTTTATCTCATTCGCTTTTGTTGAATATTGTGTAGTGAATTTCATGATTACTTTCTAATTATGTGTAATAAAAACCTGGATGTGATGATCATGAATGATGTCGTCTATAAAACTTTTTTTCATTGAAGTTGAGAAGCAGGAAAGGGCATAAGATTCGCTCACAAAAGTTATTATTTAAATCCAAAAAAATGATTATTGTTACTCGTTCATTTAATATGCATCATTAGACAGCAATTCCCAAAACTACATTTACAAAATCATTTTCCGACATGGGCTGCAACGCATAATTCACTTTTTTTTGATGGCCCAAAGTATCCGTAATAAATGCACTCATCATTTTCCTGTGGGCTCCAGGGTTTTTAGGATTTGAATAAATAACCAGGATATCTTTTAATGGTAAAATTCTTTCCTTAATCGTTTTGTATAAAATCCGAACGAGGCTTTCTTTTGAAAGCGCTTTAGCATTTTTATAATCTGCGTTTGGCTCGCCCACATCGCCGATTAATAATGTAGCACCTGTTATTAATCCATGTTCCATTCCATTTTCATCAATGATTAAATAGCTTGTAGCTTCTAAAGTATGGCCGGGTGTATAAATTGCTTTTACTTTACAATCGCCAACCCTGAAGACCTGGTTATCATTTGCAGTAATTCCGTAATAATTATTTATGTCGCCGCATCCAAAAATAATATCCCCACCTGTTTCATTTTTTATGGCCATATGAAGCCTTTCTAAATTTTCATGAAAACCCGTTTCGAAAACATATTTTATCCTGGCATAATCAACATTTGCTTTTTCTATAATCAGATGTATTTCATCTGAAGGATCAAAGATGGCAGCTTCTCCATTGCTTTCAAGATAATAAGTTGTGTGATTGGAGCCTTTTGAATATATCTGTTCAATTTTCATAACCAGTAGATGATTTAATTAACGGAGAAAACTGTTTTGTAAGTAGCTAAATTAATCGGAAGCGAACAGGTGGTTCATGAGTTACATCAATGCAAAAAATGACCTTAGTCATAAAATAAAAAATACCGATTGAAGTCAGCAGGTTATTTCAGGAATCGGGTTTCAGTATTTTTAACTGCATCACTGTTGAAATACTTAAAGCTCTTTGTTTTGCGAGGGTAGCGTTAGTTCCTTCAAACATTCCATCCACCGTTTCTATAAATAATCTATTCCACTCAGCGAAATGTTCAGCGGTTAAAGGGGTAAGTGTTTGTATGTGTTTGTGCAATTCCATTGGATTGCCTTCATATTTGCCAGTGTAAAGAATTGTATTTTCCCAGAAATCATACATTCTTGGTAAATGGCTTTCCCAATTCACTTTTACTACATCATTGAATATATACCCAATCACGAGGTCTTTTTTTACTTTGTCATAAAATTCATTGACCATTGATTCTATGTCAATCCTGCTTTCAATATCTTTTTTCATAAGGTTGTAATTTTGAACTTTTATAAAACAATCGTTTTTAATATTTCCTGGGAACAATGCTGCTGTATCAATGGAAATAGTATGCGTTCTTCTTTGCGGATATGTTTTTCTAATGTAAATCCCAATGTATCCATCGCTTCAACCAGGTCTTCCTTTTTATTCAATCCCATGAATGAAATAGTTAACATCCTATGCTCTGTAATTATTTCTGCTGAGAGCCTGTCAATTTCTGCATGAATGTTTTTTAGTTTATCCAGCATTTTTTCTTCTTTTAGAAAATGATCCTGCAGATTGTTGTTATACATTTCTAAAGCATATGCAGCTTTTTCACTGGTTTCTATGGGAAGATTTTTGTAAGCCGGCGCATTTTTCTGCAGCAATCTTGCGAGGATCAATGCATCATGATGTTCCCGGGATAATGGGGCCAGTGCTTCATCTCTTTTCATAATTAAAGGTCTTTGTGTTTAAATTTACGAACAGATAACCATGTTGGCAATACAATCCAAATGATTAATACTAAAAAAGAAATGACCAATCCTTTTTGTGTTCCAAAGAAATCTTTAAAAATGGCACCTGTATAACCCATCAATGCAGAAACATCCATCTTTAACAAAATAAGCATACGACTAAGGTCAATTGGATTTAACATGCTCATGCCAATCATTGCTTTTTCCAGGGGATAATCGGCAAATTGGAAAAGCAAAAATAAAACAAGGCCATCAAACAATAATGAGAAGTACAACCACAATAAGATTGCAATGCCAATTCCTTTTGCTTTGTCCCTTGTTTTAACCGCAGCAAGCATGGCAATGGCAACGAAGATTATTGTTAGCAACAATCCTGTGCCTGACATCATGAAACCTGTTGGCGTTGGTTCATATAACAATATAGGAATACCAGCTCCAACAAAAAATGCTAAAACCATAGAAGATGATAATCCAATAAAAAGGCTTAACCAGATTGTCTTTCTTTTTAATGGCTGGCTAACCAATAATTCCAAAAACTCCGAACTATTGTACACATAGATCGCAGAAAAAAGGATACTTACAAGGGGAACTATAATTAATATAATATTTAGTAAACTCAATAAGCCTTTTGTTGAATTGTCTTCCAGGTTAAAAATACTTAGTGAGATCAACAAAAGAAAAATGGTATATCCCAACACAATCTTATTGCGAAGAATATCAATGATCACGTATTTAATAATCTTTTTCATCTGTAATTTATTTATTCATTTTATACACGCATGCTCAACATCACACTTGCGATCGCTTTTGATAATTTTTGTTGCCCGGTATCAGTTTTAAGATCCTCCATTTTTTTGTGGAAACAAAGTTTTCCATCCTGCATATAAATTACCTGGGTAACTATGTCGTCGAGTTCACTTAAAATGTGAGAGGTGATTAAAATAAGTTTACCGGCTTTTTTTTGTGCAATGATTTTTTCTTTTAAAATTTCAGATGCAACAGGATCGAGACCAGCTGTAGGTTCATCCAATATTAGTACTGCAGGATTAAAAAGAAAAGCCAGGGCAGCACTTACTTTTTGTCTTGTACCACCTGAAAGCGTACGCATTCTTTTATTTAACATCGTTTTTAAACCAAACAGTTCAATCAGTTCTTCATCAAGTGACGAAGTAGTTGTTTTCCTGATATCTTTCATCATATTGAATACCTGGCCAATGGTCATGTTATCAGGATAACGGCCTATCTGGGGCATGTAGCCAATATCTGCCCTGTATTTCCAATCGTGTAAAATATTTTTCCCATTAAAAGTAATAAAGCCACTATCGGATACAACCATCCCTAAAATAGTTTTGATAAGGGTCGTTTTACCACTACCGTTAGGGCCGATCAATGCAATGCATTCGCCTTTGGTACACGTAACGGATACATTATCCAGTGCCACAAGCTTTCCAAATTTTTTTGATACATTGGTTGTTATGATCATAATGGTAGTTGTTTCATGAGTGGATGATCATCTTTCAAATCTGTTGGTGTGAGCGAGGGAAGAACACGTTCCGTTTTATCGAGCAATGCAGTCATAAAACTTCTTAGCAACATAATAGCTGGTGGATTTTGCTCAATGATCATAGCATACATACTAACAGGGCGATAGGGGATATCCCCAACTTTATCTTTATTAAGATCATAGCCGTCATATTTATCCCAATAGTTGTAATTAAATGTATTTAAAACCAGCGTTCCATTTGTCGCTATGTCAAATGTATTTCCAATAAAATTGTTATTGGTTATATTAATCCCTGTGCAGCTAGCCTGTATTTTAAATGCCCAACCATTATTTTTAAAAACATTTTTATTCATTTCAATCCGATTAACGCCCTCTGCGAAAATGGCGATCGTATTTTTTTGAAAATGATTGCCTATTATATAACTATCGTTGATTTCTTTTAACAGGATTCCATAAGAACCATCGCCCCAGTTTTCATTGAAATCATTATTAAACATTTTCACACCATGTGAAAACATAACGGAAACGCCTGCGCCATTATTTTCAAAAATATTACAGATATAAGCATCATCCTGTGAAAACATAAAATGCAAACCATAGCGTAAATTATGAAATGAATAATTGCGCCATATTACAGAATTGGTTACAAACTCAAAGTATATACCATCACGGTGACCCGTAATTGTATTTGCGATAATGCGCATGCTGTCACTTTTCCAGCAATGAATGCCATTTCCACTTTCCTGCTCTTCCTTTCCCATACCGGTTAATACATTATCTTTTATCAGGCAATTGATACCATATTGAGAATAGATACCAAAAAATGCATCTTTTATAATATTGTTGATGATACTTACCTGGTGTCCATCATAAATTTTTATAGCTGCATAATCTATTATACTTGATACGCCCGTATGTTGTAGTAAGAAGCCCTCTATAGTAACATTGCTTGCCTTAATGGAAATGATTTCATATTTTTTTTCTCCATCTAAAACAGGATGATTTATACCTTTTAAAACGATTGATTTGTTTATTATAAGATTTTTTTCAAAATAAATACCAGGCTCAACAAGTATTGTATCAGCATTAATTGCAGCAGCAACGGCAGCTGTGATGCTTTTATATTGGGCGTGCTTACCAACTTTGATTGTATTGGCATATAACTGTAAAGAACAAAAACACAATATCGTGGTGATTATTTTCATTTAACAAATTGGTCCCAGGTTAATTCAATCGCTTTTATTTTGGAAGCAATTGCCTGCATACTGTCTTTGTTTTGAAAGGAAATTACTTTGCCATTCATCGGCGCATGAATATCATCTGATTGTAATAAAAAACTTTCCGTTTTTTTTATAAGTGAATGGCTACCTGCAAAATCAACGAGGTAGATATCCTGTATGCCTGTTTCTTTTATATTGTCAGTTTTTAAAAATGATTTTATGCAATGCAGATCATCAAATTTATAGGCCTTACCTTTTTTTGTTATTAGTTCAGCTCCATATTTTGCATCTGCAATTGTCATTTTACAGAAAGAACAATTATCAGATCCTGTTTTGATCGGTTCAGGTCCGGTTTGACAACTGGATAATAAAAAACAAACGGTCAATACTGCTATTCCTTTTCCTGTTACAGACTGGTTATTTAAAGAACGTAATTTTTTCCATTCAATTATTACACACAATACCAGGAGTAAACCTGCACCGATAAATATCCAGCCACCAATATCGGGAATAGAATAAGCACCAAAATTGAGCAATTGTTTAAAGCCTATCAATGGAGGCTGATAGGCCATTCCCGGAACAATGATCGCTGCATCCGGATTCAGGTGGTGGCCATAATTATATTCCCAGCGCCAAAAATCAACCATAGCTATTACACCAAAACCGATGAATAATACCAGTAAAATATTTAACCATTTTCTTTTATTGACGATGGCAACAATTAAAAATCCAATTGCAAAAAATATAATTAAATAGGGGAGTATTGTGAATTCAAAAAAATCTTCATTATGCAAAGTCTTCATACCAATGTAGTGATTAAGGCCATTGATAATATCTACGTTTCCCTTTAAGCCATTTGCATGGATGGTTAATGCAAGCCCTTCGGGATATTGTGGGGCATTTAATTCAATGCGCCAAATAGGTGTAAACAATACAATGACTAAACCAATGGTTGCAACAAGCAACAAAAGTCTTGTAATCGTTTTAAGTTTGTTTTTCATTTTATCTAACTTTATGGCGTTGAAAAAAATCTCATAGGAATTTATTTCTTAGCGGGAGGTAACAATACGCCGTCAATTACGTGAATGATTCCATTTGATGCAGGAATAGATGCAACAATTGTGGCACTGTTGTTCAGCATTATTTTTCCATCCTTAATACTTACAGTAACATTATCACCATTTACCATTCCCAACACTTGTCCGTCGGTGAAGCTTTCTGCTTTCATAGCGGCAAGGGCTACATGATATTGCAAAATATTTTGAAGGTCTTCTTTTTTGTCATCTTTCATAAGCCCATCAACAGTTCCTGCTGGTAATTTATCAAACGCTGCATTTGTGGGAGCAAACACCGTGAATGGACCCGCATTGGATAAAGAAGTAACAAGATCTGCCTGCTTCAATGCTGCTACCAAAGTTGTATGGTCTTTTGATGACATGGCTACTTTAACAACATCTTTCGCTGAAACATCATCCTGCACTGCTTCCTGTCCGGAAGCAGGTGCAGTTGTGGTTACAGTATTATCATTTGTTGCTGGCTTCTGTTCCTGGTTATTACATGATACCAATATGGCTATTGATAAAACGCAAGACAGTATTATAATCTTTTTCATAATAGTAAAATTTAACTGGTTATGTTTTGTATAAAACCGGCTGATGAAAAATACATCAGCCGGCTAATATGAAATCTATTTCGAAAATGAAGTATCAGCTACAGGCATATTTTTTCCGGTACTGAAAAGCAATGGTACTTTACTATCTGCAGTAGAAATTCTTATATAACCCTGCATTTCCTGGTGTAATGCGCTGCAAAAATCTGTACAATAAAAAGGATACATACCTGGTTTTAGCGGAGTCCATTTAAGCGTTTGCGTTTCTCCCGGCATGATTAGCAGTTCCCCGGTTAAAGCACCTTTAATTGCAAAGCCATGCGGAACGTCCCAATCCTGTTCAAGGTTTGTAACATGAAAATAAACTTCGTCACCTATTTTAACTCCTTCAATATTATCAGGTGTGAGGTGAGAACGAATTGCGGTCATATAAACATCAATTCGATTACCTGTTCTTACAACTTTTGTTGCACCTTCTCCCTTGGATACAAAAGCATTATTATTTTCATCAATCTTAAAAAATTTGACTGAATTATTTTTTATTAGATCTGCTGAAACAGCTTGTGCATAATGTGGCTCTCCAATGGTTGGAAAATCCAAAATCAACTGCATTTTATCGCCTGTGATATCAAACAGCTGTGCACTTTGAGATAACTCGGGGCCGGTAGGCAGGTAACGGTCTTTGGTAATTTTGTTATAAACAATTACATATTTACCATTTGGTTTTTTACTATCGCCACCGGGTATGCATAGATGCCCGGGAGAATAAAATGTTGGTTGGCGGTCTATTATTTTTAGATCTTTAATATTCCATCTTACAATTTCAGAGGATACAAACATGGTTGTAATAGCATTTCCTCTGCCATCAAATTCAGTATGTAATGGACCAAGACCTGGTTTCTTTACTTCACCATACAATGCAGATTCATATTTTATTACCGGGATGCCTTCATAATCTCCAATAAAATCTTTAGCAGCGATGGCTTTCTGTATTTTATCGAAACTAAAAACAGGGATCAGTGCCGCTAATTTTCCACTGCCAACAATATATTCTCCTGTGGGATCAACGTCACAACCATGTGGTGATTTTGGGCAAGGAATAAAATAGCAGATATCTTTAAGATCGCTCACATCCAGTACCGTTACCTCTGTTTTTATTTCAGAAGTAGCTGTATGTGTTTTTTCATCATATACATTATGAGCATACCGCACGGCTTCTTTCTTTCCTTTTCCGGCTTTTAAATATTCCTCCGCTTTTTTCCAGTTAACAGCCATGATAAAATCTTTGTCTCTTTGCGATGCATTTACTTCCAGTAAAGTATTTGCCTGCTCTGTATTGTAACAGCTAAAGAAAAACCAACCATGAGATTTGCCTTTGCCAGAATGGCTTAAATCAAAATCAACTGCAGGGCATCTTAATTGAAATGCAATATCCATTTTGCCACTTTCTTTATCAACACTAATAAAACTAATGGATCCTTTAAAATTCTTTCTATAACTATTTATTGGAACATCACCGTTTGCATTATCGGGCGGCACACTAAAACGTGTACCGGCAATCACATATTCTGTATTTTCAGTAATAAACGGGGAGCTATGATTACCTGCACTGTTGGGTAATTCGATTATCTCTGCTGTGCGAAATGTATTAAGACTAACCCTTGCTACTCTTGGTGTATTATTGGCGTTTGCAAATATCCAGCGGCCATCGATTTCACCATTGGTTTGTGATAGATCAAGGTGATGCTGGTCATCCCATGGCACAAAGCCATTCGATGTGTTCAACATAGGTTTTGTTTCCTCACTATAACCATATCCTTTTTCCGGATCAACAGAAAATATTGGCACTACTTTAAGCAGTCTTCCACTTGGCAACCCATATACACTCATTTGCCCGCTGAAACCACCCGAAACAAAATTGTAAAATTCATCGTACTTACCTGGAGCCACATACGTTTTTGAAGCAGCATCAGCATTTACAGCACTCCCAACATTTTTTGGTTTACATGCCTGTAAAGAAATTACTGTAACAATTGTTAACAGCGCAATCAGTTTTGATTTTGAATTTTTCATGATCTTTATTTTACTTGACATAATTTTATTGGGACGGGTTTGTTACAACCCGTCAATGTTTATTTTCAACTTGTTTTTTTCGAATTATTTTACACCGTCATTTTTCCTCATGAATTCATAGAGGGCTCTTGCATCTTGTTCTGCAAGATTTTGGTTTGGCATTCTAACGAGACAGATTTCAAGCATCGCTTTAGCTTTAGGATCTTTATCAATCATAGCATCAGGATTTGTTGCAAAGTTCATGATCCATTCTGCTGTGTGGCGGCTTGTTACACCTTTCCAACCCGGGCCTACCAGTTTTTCGTCTGAGGTTTTATGGCAGCTGCTGCATTTTACTCCATAAACTTTTTCACCTGCATCAGCCATTGTTGCATTCAATCCCGGGGTAATATCAACTTTTGTAAATTTCCCTTCGCCTCTTTCAGGATCATAAGAAGGATTTCCATTATCAGTGGTTGCTGATTGACCGGTTGTTGGTTTAACATCGCTACCGGCACCAGTACCACAAGAGGCTATAAAAAATCCGAGCCCCAGGATGATCGCTATTTTCTTCATAATATATAATTTTAATAGCACAAGATTACGGTTCCTGAAATCATTCCTTTATGAGTTCAATCATATTGCTAAAATGATAATTATATCACGTATTGGGGAATTAAATGGGAAAACCTGTATTGTAATACTGGCAAGGGTTTCATCAATATCATTAACTTGGCTTGATTACTGTGGCATGATTCAAATCATATTTCGGTCTGCCCACAATCATCCTTCTATACCATAAGCAGCTTTAGTTTTATGATTCATTCATTTAAATTAACCTGGTTATTATGATGATAGAGATAGATACTTTACTCGCCTGGGGTGCAGCATACAAAAAGCTAACTGCCGAAGAAATAATATTTAGTGAAGGTTCACAATCGAATTTCTATTATCAACTTGTTAGCGGGAGGGTGAGATGGGTAAATATTAATGATGAGGGCCGTGATTTTTTGCAAATCATTATTCTGCCCGGAGAATGTTTTGGCGAATTACCCTTGTTTGACAATGAACCATTTGCTGCCACTGCAATCGCAGATACTGATGCTGTAATATTAAGGCTGAATAAATCTTCTTTTCAACAATTGATTCACGAAAATCCGGAAATACATTTTTCTTTTAGTAAACTCTTAGCGCAACGGGTACGTTTCAAATGTATGATCCTTAAAGAAATGGCTAACCATAATCCTGAACAAAATATTACCGCACTGTTTAGCTATTTTAAAAGTACTCAAACGAATATATGCCTAAAATGCAACAGGATAAATCTTACGCGACAGCAAATTGCAGACATGACAGGGATGAGGGTAGAAACAGTTATACGTGCCATTCGCAGCCTTCATGAGAAAGGAAAACTCCATATTGAGAAAGGAAAAGTGTATATGAATTATGATCTAAATCATAGTAATGAAATAACAGACACATTTACTTTGCAAAATTAAACATTCAGTTTCCTGTAAATAGTATTTATGGTATCGCCACTACAACGATGGTTAAGAGTTTCCTTGTTCAATTTATTACTGGTAGCACTTCTTGGAACTGTATTAAGGTATAAGATCGCTTTTTCACTTCCTGTTATTGATCAAAAGCATTTGATGCACGCCCATTCTCATTTTGCATTTGCTGGTTGGATAACTATGGCACTTATGGCTTTGATGGTTGATTATTTATCGAAGGAATATGGAGATGCTATTTTTAAAAAATATCGTTGGATATTATACGCCAACCTTCTCACAGCGTATGGCATGTTGTTCTCCTTTCCTTTTGAAGGGTATGGACCAGTTTCCATTAGTTTTTCAACGCTGTCCGTATTTGCGAATTATATTTTTGTTTTTCAATATTGGAAGGACTTGAATAAACTTAAGAATAAAGATATCAGCCATTATTGGTTTAAGGCTGCATTGCTTTTTAATGCCATTTCTTCATTAGGCACCTATGCTTTGGCAATTATGATGGTAACAAAGAATATTCATGAGGAAATGTACCTGGCCTCAGTTTATTTCTTCCTGCATTTTCAATACAATGGCTGGTTCTTCTTTGCCTGTATGGGATTGCTGACAGGAAAAATATTGATTCAAATTATTTCTCCTGCTATTCTAAAGAAAATATTCTGGCTTTTTTCTATTGCATGTGTACCCGCCTTTTTTTTATCAGCATTGTGGATGAAAGTGCCACTCTGGGTTTATATATTGGTGATACTGGCTGCATTTGCGCAGCTTGGTGGGTGGATATGGATGATACGTTTACTGAAACGACAATTGCCCGCTATTAAATCAACTTTCTCCCTTTTCTCCCGCAGGATACTATTATTATCTGCGATTGCGCTTACACTAAAATTATTATTACAGATCGGGTCAACCATTCCTTCACTTAGTACCCTGGCCTATGGATTCAGGCCTATCGTTATCGGCTACCTGCACCTGGTTTTATTGGGAGTTATTAGCCTGTTTATAATTGGATATATGATTGGCAACAATTATATTTTTTACAATAAAAGAACTGTTTGGGGCACATGTATTTTTATTGCAGGGGTAATTATCAACGAAATATTATTAATGGCTCAAGGAGTTGCCGGGTTAGATTATATTAATATCCCTTACATTAATGAATCGCTATTTGTAACAGCTTGTATCCTTTTGTCAGGAATGCTTGTTTTAAACGTAAGCCAACTAAAGAAAAAATAATTTACACGCAATGTTAGTTTTTGCATTTATCACTAACATGTATGGCGTTTTTAGGATAGATATAATTTATTATTGTCTGAGTTGTTTTTCCAATTCCAATGCTTTAGGAAATAGAATATTATTTTCAAGATGGATATGAAGATGAAGATCTTCTTCAAACTCTGACAATAACCTATATAGCAAACTATAGCTGGCACAGGCATCTTCAGGAAGTAAATAGTTGTTTGATAATGTTCTTATCTCTTCCATATTCTTTCCAACAAGTTCATGTTCCATTTCCATCATATTGATGGGGTTTTGAACGGTACCAAAATTTTCTTCATAAACAGATGATGAGTTATTTTTTGCTATTGCCAACGCTTTAATATAAGGGAACAAAACTTTTTCTTCTTTAACCATATGTGCTGTTAGTTCTGCATTTACTTCTTCAATGAGTTCATGAATTTTTAATAATTCCGGATGGTTATTACCATGTACTTTCATTACTTTGGTTGCATAAATTCTTACATCAGGTAAATTTGTTTTTATATACCTGTGATGTGTGTTCACAATATAATCGGCTAAAAAATCAAGGCCCCATTCATTGTAAGGCAATGGGCGGGAAGTTGGTATTTTATCTGCCTGCTGTAATTCCTGTTCAATTTTTGTAA
>JBDTLP010000059.1:0-30887 GCA_039934735.1 Ferruginibacter sp.
GGCATCTTGTAAAAGGTGGCGGTTCATTAACAGCTTTGCCAATTATTGAAACACAAGCAGGTGACGTATCAGCCTATATTCCTACAAACGTGATCTCTATTACAGACGGACAGATATTCCTGGAAGGTAACCTGTTCAACGCAGGTATCCGCCCTGCGATCAACGTAGGTATTTCGGTTAGCCGTGTGGGTGGTAATGCACAGATCAAGTCAATGAAAAAAGTAGCAGGTACGTTGAAACTTGACCAGGCATTGTACCGGGAGCTTGAAGCGTTCTCCAAATTTGGTGGTGATCTTGATGCTGCTACAAAGAACGTAATTGATAAAGGAGCACGTAACGTGGAAATCCTTAAGCAAGCTCAATATTCTCCATTCACAGTAGAAAAGCAGGTTGCTATGATCTATCTTGGTACACAGGGATTATTGAAATCTGTAGCAGTAAAGAATGTAAAGGCTTTTGAAGAACATTTCTTATTAGAAATGGAAAACAAATATCCTGAGGTCCTTGCAGAATTCAAGAAAGGAAATTTACCGGAAGATGGTATTAAGAAAATGACGGACTTAGCCAGTGGTTTAACAGGGCAGTATAAATAATTACAATAATATTTTGAAAAAGGGGATAGGTGAACAACCTGTCCCCTTTTTCTTTGTGCATAAAAAAGAAATTACATCAGTAAATTTATTAAGGTTGCGGAATAAATCGGACAAATAATATTTGTACTGCCAAAGCAAGAGCACACAAACAATAATCATCCTGTTTACCATTCTTTAGTTATTGGCCTGCTTAATTTGCTTAGCAGATAAAGTTAACAAGGCTGCAAAACATCTCAACCCTATCCACCTCCATCTTGCTATTTTGTCAGTGTTGTTTTCCGGGAATGCTATTTGCAATTCAAAAGGAAATCTAAAATAAAATGACATTCGGAATAATTGCGGTCTCCGTCATCTTTATGTTGATAGGAATGGGAGTGCAGTACCAGTTAAAAAGTAAATTTTCAGAATACAGTAAAATACCAACAGGCAGTGGTTTAAGCGGAAAGGAAGTAGCTCAAAAAATGTTGAAGGATAATGGTATTTATGATGTACAGGTTACCTCTGTGGAAGGAACCCTTACCGATCATTATAATCCTGCCAATAAAACAGTGAACCTAAGTGCAGAAGTTTATGAAGGCAGGTCTATTGCTGCCGCAGCCATTGCAGCACACGAATGTGGACATGCGGTTCAACATGCTACAGCATATTCAATGCTTACATTTAGAAGCAGGTTGGTACCGGCAGTACAAATAAGCAGCAATGTTTCCCAATGGGTAATTATTGCAGGCCTTGGGTTTATGGGCTTTGGTGGCGGTAATCCAACGATCCTTTTAATAGGAATTGTTTTATTTGCAGTCACAACTTTATTTACGCTTATTACACTACCTGTAGAATTTGATGCATCCGCAAGAGCACTTGTATGGCTGGAGAATGCAAAAATTGCCAATTCAGCAGAAAAAGAAAAAGCCAAAGATGCTTTAAAATGGGCGGCATTAACTTATGTAGTAGCTGCACTTGCATCTATTGCAATGCTGGTTCAATACATCATGATTTATCAGAATCGTAGCAGGAATTAAAAGCGGGAATTTGCAAAGCTAAATCAAGAAAACCGGTCTTAGATACAATAAAAAAAAATTTATAATTTCAACAGTTTGAATAATATTACAGTAAAATGGCAGTTATCTATTCCAATTAACGATTGCCGATTGCCGTTTGCCTTCTTCAACTATATTTGTAAAACCAATTTAAAATCAGCACTATGAATTTTGGAAAAGAATTTGAAAAATATGCAGTGAAGCATAAAGGTATCAGCAGCAATACCCTTCATGGTTATATCAATCATAATGTAACGAATCTCACTCCTAACATTATTGAAGAACGGCCCATGAATGTTGCAGTGATGGATGTGTACAGCCGTTTAATGATGGATCGCATCATCTTCTTAGGTTATCCTATAAGCGATGAAGTTGCAAACATTGTTACAGCGCAATTACTTTTTTTAGAAAGTACCGATCGCACAAGAGATATCCAAATGTATATTAATAGCCCTGGTGGAAGTGTTCATGCAGGTTTAGGAATGTATGATACCATGCAGTTCATCACGCCTGATATTGCAACAATATGCACAGGCATGGCTGCAAGTATGGGTGCTGTATTAATGTGTGCAGGTGCTCATGGTAAACGTACAGCGTTGAAGCATAGCCGCATCATGATGCACCAGCCTAGTGCAGGTGCAGGTGGACAAGCTTCCGACATTGAGATCACTGTAAACCAGATCAGGTTATTGAAAAAGGAGTTGTACGATATCATTGCAAATCACACAGGTCAAACTGCAGAAAGAGTTGCCATCGATTGCGATCGTGATAAATGGCTCACAGCCATCGAAGCAAAAGAATATGGCCTGGTAGATGAAGTGCTTTTAATGAATCCTAAAAAAGCGAAGAAAGACTAGGTTCAATTGACAATTGATAATGGAAAATTGACAATTGTTTTGATACATTGGTTTTTAAATATCTTACTATCATTTAAAATTTCAAATCAAGAATATGAATCTTTATAGCAGAAACATACGCCAGGAAGACGAAGATGACAGTCCTGCACAAATGCCCGACAACCCAATGGAAAAGATGATGAGCGGATGGATGTTTGATAAAAAATTTATTGAACAACGTAAAGTTTTTTTGTGGGGAGCCGTAGATGATAAAAGTGCAAAAGATATTACCGACAGGTTATTATATCTTGAAGCATTGGACCCCGGAAAAGAAATTACTTTTTTTATCAATAGCCCGGGCGGTGTGGTTACCAGTGGAATGGTGATCTATGATACCATGCAAATGATCTCTTCGCCGGTAAGTACCGTTTGTATGGGCATGGCAGCAAGCATGGGGAGTATTTTATTAAGTGGTGGAGAAAAAGGCCGCAGGTTTATCTTTCCACATGGTGAAGTGATGATCCATCAGCCAAGTGGTGGTGGTCGTGGCACAAGTGCAGATCTGGAAATTATGGCTGTTCAGATGCAAAAAGTAAAATTGCTTGGAGCACAAATATTGGCTGATAATTGCGGCCAGACTGTCGAAAAGATCCTTAAAGACTTTGACCGTGACCATTGGATGGATGCAAAAGAATCAGTAGCCTATGGTATTGTAGATGGTGTTTCTGAGAAAATTTAACCAATTTAAAATGTAAGATCTAAGATTTAGGCCCATAATTTCATACATCAGCGATCATACATCATACATTTTATAAAATATAACCTGAAAAAAGCAACAATTATGTTGCTTTTTTCGTCTTTTTAGGCTGATGTAACTGAATTGATTTTCTTAACTTTACAATCCAACGAAAACTTAAACAAGGTTCCCCGATATGGCTAAACAACAAATATTGCATTGTTCTTTTTGCGGTAGAAGCCGTGATGAAGTAAAAATATTGATCGCAGGACAGGATGGCCATATCTGCGAAAATTGTGTTGAACATGCACAAGAGATTATCGTACAGGAATTAGCGAATAGTACAGATGTAAAACACAGTACCGCAGCAACCCACAAACTCACTGTAAAAAAGCCAATAGAAATAAAAAAATTCCTTGATGAGTACGTAATCGGCCAGGATGATGCGAAAAAAATATTAGCAGTCGCTGTTTACAATCATTATAAAAGGCTCAATCAAAAAGTAGAGAATGATGTTGAGATTGAAAAAAGCAATATCATTATGGTAGGTGAAACTGGTACAGGTAAAACATTGCTTGCAAAATCAATCGCAAGAATGCTGAATGTTCCTTTTGCTATTGTTGATGCTACTGTTTTCACCGAAGCTGGTTATGTAGGAGAAGATGTTGAAAGCATGCTTACACGCTTATTGCAATCTTGCAATTATGATGTAGCCGCTGCAGAAAAAGGAATTGTATATATTGATGAAATAGATAAGATCGCACGTAAGAGCGATAATCCTTCCATTACAAGAGATGTAAGTGGTGAAGGTGTACAGCAAGGACTTTTGAAATTACTTGAAGGAAGTGAAGTACTGGTTCCACCACAAGGGGGGCGTAAACATCCTGAACAAAAATTAATAAAAGTAAATACGCAGAATATTCTTTTTATCTGCGGGGGTGCATTTGATGGTATCGATCGCATTATAGCAAGAAGGGTAAATACAAATGCAATTGGTTTTAATGTAAACAAAGAACTGCAGGATTATCAGCATAAAAATTTATTGCAATTCATCAACTCTGTTGATCTGAAACATTTTGGTTTGATACCAGAATTACTTGGGAGGTTGCCAGTTGTTACTTACCTGAATCCACTGGATGCAGAAACATTGCGCAGCATCCTCACAGAACCTAAAAATTCTTTGATCAAACAATTCACCCGGCTTTTTGAAATTGAAGGAATAGCCTTAAAATTCGATGCAGCAGTTTTTGATTTTATGGTAGAAAAAGCATTGGAATATAAATTAGGTGCCCGCGGATTACGCAGCATCTGCGAAGGAATACTTACCGACGCCATGTATGAACTCCCTTCTCAAAAAGTGAAGAATTTTGATGTTACACTTGAATATGCTCAACGTAAGTTTAATACTACGAAGTTGAGTATGCTTAAAGTAGCCTAATCAATTTGAAAATTATTTGATTTGAAGATTTGAGGATGAACAGTTCTTTAGATCTTCAAATTTTTATTTAATAATATACCTGCATTTAATCATCATCAAATTACCAAATTTTCAAATTTTCAAATTGACAAATCTTTTCTAGGTAATTGTTTTATTTCAATATATTTTCGCCGTGCGCAAAGCTGATATCTGATTTCTGATACACTACAAATTATAAAACATGGTTGACGTAATTCTCGGTTTGCAATGGGGTGATGAAGGAAAAGGAAAAATAGTAGATTTTTTTGCAAAGAACTATGATGTGATCGCAAGGTTCCAGGGTGGGCCAAATGCGGGACATACACTTTATGTAAATGACAAAAAAGTGGTACTTCACCAGATACCGAGTGGCATATTTCATGAAGACAAAACCAACCTCATTGGCAATGGCGTAGTACTTGATCCGGTTATATTGAGAAAAGAATGTGATGCCGTTGCATCTTTCGGTATTGATTATAAAAAAAATCTTTTTATCAGTGAACGAACACATTTAATATTGCCAACGCACAGGGCATTGGATAAAGCAAGTGAACTTTCAAAAGGACAGGAAAAAATTGGAAGTACTTTAAAAGGAATTGGTCCGGCATACATGGATAAAACAGGGCGCAACGGATTGCGTGTGGGCGACCTGCTCGATAAAAATTTTACAACCCAATACATCAAGCTGCGTATGAAACATCAGCGCTTGCTTGATAATTTTAATTTCCAGGAAGATATTAGTAACTGGGAAGAAGAATTTTTTGAAGCATTGGAATTTTTAAGAGAATTTAAAATTGTGAATGGCGAGTATTTTATCAATGAAAAAATAAGCAGTGGTAAAAGAGTTTTAGCAGAGGGTGCACAGGGAAGTATGCTTGATGTGGATTTTGGTACTTTTCCTTTCGTTACAAGCAGCAGTACTATTTCTGCTGGTGTATGTTCTGGTTTGGGCATAGCACCCCAGAAGATTAAGGAAGTAATTGGTATTACAAAAGCCTATTGTACAAGGGTTGGAAGTGGCCCATTCCCAACAGAGCTCTTAGATAATACAGGTGATTTTTTAAGAAATGCGGGGAATGAATTTGGAAGTACCACTGGCAGGCCAAGGCGTTGCGGATGGATCGACCTGGTGGCATTGCAATTTGCCTGCATGATCAATGGAGTTACTCAAATCGTAATGACAAAAGCAGATATACTGGATGGGCTTACTGAATTAAAAGTTTGCAATAGCTACAATGTGAATGGGGAAGAAAAGAATTATGTTCCATTTCAGATGAACAGGCTAAATATTAATCCCGTATATAAAAATTTTGAAGGGTGGAACACAATTATTTCCGAAATAAATAGTTATGAAAAAATGCCTGACAAAATGAAAACATATATAAATTACATGAATGAATATTTAAAAATCCCTGTAAATTATATCAGCAACGGGCCTGGAAGGGAACAAATTGTAGCTGTTTAAAAAAATAAAAAATAAAAAAACTATAAAAATATTTGGCTAATTGAAAAAGTCGTGGAAATTTTACAGTATTAATCCTTTTTAGTTATGGTATCAAAATCAGAGAAAAAAGAAAAAGTAGTTGTGCAACAATTTGCTGCACCAAAAAAGACCCCTGCAAAAAAAGCAGCTAAAAAAGAAGACGATGAAGACGATGATTTAGATGATGAGGTTGAAGACGATGCACCGAAAGGAGCAAAGGGAAAACCTGCATCAAAAAAGAAATCAGAAGATGATGACGACGATGATGACGTTGAAGTAAAAGATGATTGGGAAAAACCCGAAGAGGACGATAATTGGGATCCTGACTTCGATGAATTCGATGTTCCAAAATCAAAGGGAAAAAAAGCAGCAACTCCGGGCGTAAAAAAAGTGCCGAAGGAAGAAGAAGATTTTAAAGAAGACGATGACTTTAAAGATCTTTTTAATGAAGATGCTGGCGATGGCTTTGATGATGATGATGATTTTTAAATAATTCAGTGAAAAAAAAGACAGCACAATTTCCGATTTCTGATCGGGAGGCTTTTAAAATAAAAATGTTGAACTGGTCATGCCAGTTCAACATTTTTTGTTTTCTGGATAATAACAGTTATTCTTTTGAAGATACTTCCTTTGAATGCATATTGGCCGCAGGTGCAGCTAATTCTGTTTCATTAGATGAAGTAAATATTTTTGACCGCTTAAAAAATTTCTCTGATAAAAATCCCGGATGGCTCTTTGGCCATTTTAATTATCCCACAGCAAAAGAGCATGCATTTAAAGAAAAAGACAGCATTGGATTTGCAGAAGGTTTTTTTTTTATTCCCGGGATCATTCTGCTGTTGAAAGGAAATGAGCTTACCATAGAGTCAAACAATTTAGATCCGCATGAAATATTCATTGCTGTTGATGAGCAACCTGCCTTCATTAAAAAAAAGAAACCAACCAATGTTGATATTAAAAACAGGTATTCGAAAAATGAATACTTATCAATCATTGATTCCCTAAGAAAACATATACAACGTGGAGATTGTTACGAAATAAATTTTTGCCAGGATTTTTATTCAGACAATGCTATTGCAGATCCGTTATTTCTTTATCATGAATTGACTTCATTGTCACCAAATCCATTTGCTGCATTTTATAAATTGAATGATAAATATTGCATGTGTGCAAGCCCTGAACGTTTTTTAAAAAGATCGGGCAATAAATTAATATCACAACCTATTAAGGGAACAAGTAAAAGAGATTTGATAAATATTGATATTGATGTTGCAAATAAAAATCACTTATTAAATAGTACAAAAGAAAAAAGTGAAAATGTAATGATCGTTGATCTTGTGCGCAATGATATGAGCAGGATCTGTACGGAAGGTTCCGTATTCGTAAAAGAATTATTTGGTATCTATAGTTTTCCGCAGGTGCATCAAATGATCAGTACCATTGAAGGAGAAGTTGTTGATGATATGCATTGGTGCGACATTATTGAAGCCTGTTTTCCAATGGGTTCAATGACAGGAGCACCCAAAATAAAAGTGATGGAACTGATCACTAAATATGAGATCGTACCAAGAGGATTATTTTCCGGAACAATAGGATATATAAAACCCAATGGTGATTTTGATTTCAATGTTGTTATCAGGAGTTTGTTTTACAATGAAACAAAAAAAACAATTTCATTTAAAGCCGGAGGAGGAATTACTTTCTATAGCAATGCTGAGGATGAATACCAGGAGTCATTGGTTAAGGCTTCTGCGATTATAAAAGTACTTGCAGAAAGTTGAAAATGTTGATAGCGTTCATAAAGACTAAGGATATCAACTTTGTTAACCTTGTCAACTACTAATGTGATTTCTTCTTGCGGGGAGTTGGTTTCTGAGCCGGATACGCCGTTTTGTTATTCGGAATATTACTATCGTCAAGCAATAGCTGCACACATTCATTTAGTATCTGGTATTTGGTAGCAAGGAAAAGCTGCATTTTTTCTGCTGGTAATTTTAGATCAAATTGCCCATTGATTGAAAGCCTGTTATCAAAATCAGGATTATAGTGATAAAATGTATCAATGAGCATATCTAGATTCTTCGCTATCACTGCAGCATTGTATTTACCCGAGATTGTTTGTGTTTCTGATTTAACAAGTTCTTCCGGGGTTAATAAATTTTTGTTGTCGTAGGGGTTGGTTGAACCGCCGGTAACAAAGAAATTACTATTGTAAGCAATGCCACTTGTATTTGTTTCCATGATATAATGGGTGGCAATAAATTTCTTTACATGATTACGGCTTTCTTCAGGAAGGTAATATTGCAGTGCCCAGAAATCCCTGCTACCACTTTTTTTGATGGCGTCAAATACTCTTCCGGGACCACCATTGTATGCAGCAATCACGAGTAACCAATCATGCATTTGCCTGTATAATTGCAGCAGGTATCTTGCGGCAGCATGGGTGCTTTTAAAATAATCCCTGCGTTCATCTGATAAATTATTTACAACAAGGCCAAGTTCTCTTGCAGTATAAGGCATGAATTGCCAGGGACCGCCTGCACCAACCCAGCTTGTTGCACTTGGTTTTAAATTACTTTCAATAACGGCCAGGTATTTTAGTTCTTTTGGTAATCCGTATTGCGAAAAAATATTATCGATCAAATTAAAATATGGAATGCCCCAGCTTTTCATTTTAATAAGACTGCTGCTATGATTTTTTAAATAATCCTGCATATATAATTCTGCATGTGGATTTATTTGTGAAGAATAGGGCAGGGCAGGATTGTATCCAAATGAATTAAAAAGATTTTTGAATCCATATCTTGTTAGCTGGCTGATATATTGAACCTTATCTTTTTCGGGTGCTTTTTTTGTTTCGATAACTTCTTCAATGGCTGCATTTTCTTTTTCTACATTTTCAACTGTTGTGTCCCGTAGAAGCTTTGCGATTGTATCATTGGTCTGAGCGAAACTGTTTACGTTCAGCAACAACAAATAATTTACAAGTATGCAAAGAAATAATTTCATTTAAATCGATTTGAGATTTGAAGATTTGAAAATCTGATGATGAAAATCATTTTATATTTTTAAATATCAGGCTTGCTGCTTTTTTAATCAACAGCTTTTCAAATCTTCAAATCAATGGTTGTTTACAACTTCTTGCTGCTGCATGAGTGTTTCAGAAATTTGTAATAAAGTTATTTCACCTCCGTTGTTAGCCATCACCTGTAGCCCAAATGGCATACCATTGCTGTGTTTATATAGTGGAATGGAAATAGCAGGAATACCCGTAAGGTTTGCAAATACTGTAAAGATATCTGCCAGGTACATAGCCACGGGATCTTTGTCTTTTTGGCCTATATTAAATGCAGTTTCGGGGCTTGTAGGTAAAATGATTGCATCAAAGCGACTAAAAATTTCAGTGGTCTGTTCCGTTAATAACTTTCTTACCTGTTGTGCTTTATTAAAATAGGCATCATAAAAGCCGGTACTCAAAACGAACGTGCCAAGCATGATCCTTTTCTTCACTTCTTTTCCAAAACCTTCACTCCTGTTTTTTAAATAAAAATCGGTGAGATCCTTTACGTTCGCTTTTGTTCTGTGCCCATACCTTACACCATCATAACGGGAAAGGTTACTGCTTGCTTCTGCAGTAGTAAGCACATAATAAACAGGAACAATATAATCCAGCAGATCGAATTCAATTTCTTCAACTGAATATCCATCTTCCTTCAATTTTTTAATTTGTTCAAATATAGCGGCAGCTATTTCTTTATCAAGAGATGGATGTTCCATCACCTGTTTGAAATATGCGATCTTATGTTTTTTTGCAGGCAATTCATTATAAGTAGCCAATGATTGAGAGGGAGGCAAGGTATTCATAGTGCTATCAAGTTCATCTGGTTTGCTCATGATATCCAATAGTAAGGCAATATCATTTAAAGACTTACCAAAAATCCCTATCTGGTCAAAGGAAGATGCATAAGCTATTAAGCCAAACCGTGAGATCAATCCATAACCTGGTTTAAAACCAATGATGCCACAAAAATCTGCGGGTTGTCTTACAGATCCACCTGTATCACTACCGAGGCTGAGCATGCACAAGCCAGCCTGCACGGCAACTGCACTTCCGCCTGACGAACCACCAGGTACTTTTGTATTATCAATGGCGTTTAAAACATTTCCATAAACTGAATGTTCATTGGTACTGCCCATGGCAAATTCATCACAATTACAAGTACCTATGATGATGGCATCTTCATCAAGAAGATATTGAACCGAAGTAGCAGTGTAGAGTGAACTAAAATTCTTTAGAATAGCTGAACTGGCAGTAACAATATGATCCTTATAACAGATGACATCTTTTAAAGCAATCACAACGCCGTGTAATTTTTTTAAAGGTTGGCCGCCTTTTCTTTTTAGATCAAGGGATGTTGCTTTTTCCAACGCCTCTGTTTTATATACTTCTACGAAAGCATTTAGGGTTTTATTTTTTTCGATCTGTGACAAGTAATGCTCAACAGCATCAACACAATTGAAAGTTGAGGTACTTAACTGGTTATGATATTGTTCAATTGAAGTAAAGGAAAACATGGATAAAACGGGATAATAAAAAGGGTTAAAGTGTGTGAAAAATATTGCACATACACTTTAACCCAAAATATAAAATCGAAAATAAATTATTGTTGTACTTGTTTTTGCTCTAACTGCTGGCGAAGCCTTCTTATTTCTTCATCTTTATCAGGTTCTTTCATGCCTGATTCTATTTCAGTTTTTACATTATCTTTTGCATCTTTGAACTCACGCATTCCTTTACCTATTCCACGCATAAGTTCTGGTATTTTTTTTCCACCAAATAATAAAAGAATCGCTATTAATATAAAGATCATATGCTCTGGTTGAAAGAGCGATAAGAAGATCGTTAACTGTTGTGCTATCATAACTTGGTATTTTAAGCTGTAAAGGTAATCAAATATTTATACTTATCATAGCCTGAAAGCAATATTCTGCAATTTTACCATTGCTTAAACTGGTATGAAATATTGTATTCATTCAGATATATAATACCATTAAAATGTAAAGCGATTACTCCCAACTTTCATCGGCTTTTTTCTTTTGCCTATCTATTTTTTTTACGATCATGATACTTATCTCGTATAACAAAACCAAGGGCAATGCAACGATAGCCTGGCTTATCCAATCTGGCGAAGGTGTTAATATTGCTGCAACTACCAATATTACGATATAAGCATACTTGCGATATAATTTTAATAGTCTTGCATTGATCAATCCAATCTTAGCAAGTACAAAAGCCAAAACGGGTAACTCAAAACATGCACCGCAACCCAATAAAAGATTGTTTAGGGTACTTATGTAATCATCCAGTGTTGGTAAATATTTATAAGAACCTGCAGAGCCTAGTTGAAAATTCGCTAAGAAATTAAAAGTAAATGGTGCCAGCACAAAGTAGCCAAAGGCAGCACCCAAAAAAAAGCAAAGAGAAACCCAGAAAATACTGTTCCTCCCATATTTTAGTTCTTTTGAAGAAAGGGCAGGTTTGATGAACTTCCATAACTCGTAAAATAAATAAGGAAATGCGAGTATAAGCCCTCCAATCATTGATATATCAATCGCAGAAATAAAAGGGCCGCTTACTGTATTTCCCTGTAAATGTATATCAACCGGCGGCATACACAAAGCCTGGCCAAGGTGTAGATTATGGCTAAGGCTGCATAATAAAGTATATGAAATAAAATCAGTGTGAGCAGGCGCAAAAATAATATTATCAAAGACCCAATCCCTGTAAATAAATATAAAACCAGCAGCAACAATCCATACCAACAGGCTTCTTACTATATGCCAACGCAGTGCTTCCAGGTGATCGATAAAACTCATGTTTTTATCATCCTCTTTTTTATCTGGCCTGAAGCGTTTTAGAATCGACTGACGGCTGGTGGTTTTCAATGTGGAATAATATAATTAGATATGGTTAATAGATATGTTTTGTGATTTTCGTTTAATTATAAGTAGCAGTATAAAGAATTAATCACTTACAATTTACCACGTCGTTTATAGTTAAACGATTATACAAGTAACCGTTATCAATGCTAACAATTACTTGTATTTATTAAAATGCAAAGATACATTTTAATATAGTTTTTATTCGCTGTTTTGTTGGTAAATACTACCTGATATATCTTCCGCATTTCGCCTTTCCATTGGCGGCGTCATAAGTAGAAATTCCCCTGGCGCAGGATAAACAATAAACGCACATAGCAGTGAATACAAGGAATAATAACATAAGATTCTTTCTCATGGTAAGTGTTTTACGAGGTTAAAAAATAAAAGAGGAAGAGGAGAAATGAAGTGTTCCGGAGGATGTTGTTATTAGAGAATTCAAAAGTAATAACCAGGATCAATAAATGCAAGCAAAATGCAATAAAAAAGCGGAAAAATATTTTTCCGCTTTAAAGTCAGTGAGTTATGATAACGTTTGGTATGAAAACTATTTGGTCTTCGTTGCAACAGCTTGTCTTTTTTCCTTGATACGGGCACTTTTTCCACTTCTTTCACGAAGGAAATAAAGTTTAGCACGCCTAACACGTCCTACCTTGTTCAATACAATGCTCTCGATGTTTGGAGAAAAAGATGGGAATAAACGCTCAACGCCTACACCATCGCTCATTTTACGTACTGTAAAAGTAGCTGTAGCTCCTGTTCCCTGGCGTTTGATTACATCGCCTTTGAAACTCTGAATACGCTCTTTGGTACCTTCTACGATCCTATAATTAACTGTGATATTATCACCTGCTTTAAATGCTGGAAGCGTTGCTTTCTTTGTCAACTGCTCATGAACAAAATTAATTGCGTTCATATTTTTATTTTTTTACGGACGGCGAAGGTAAGGGAAAAACCTTGTCGAAAGTACTTTTAAATTAAAAACTTTAAAAGAAAAACGAATGTTCAATGTTCAACGCTCAATATTCAATTTTCAAGGTAAATTCCGTTGAGTATTGAGCGTTAAATATTGAACATCAAATTTAAAGTTACCTGGCTATATTAACGGCTCTTTTCTCACGAATCACGGTCACCTTGATTTGCCCCGGGAAGGTCATTTCTTCCTGTATCTTTTGTGCTATTTCAAAACTTAATTTATCGCTGTCACCATCAGATACTTTATCAGCTTCTACGATAACCCTTAGCTCACGGCCAGCTTGTATTGCGTAGGCTTTTTCAACGCCCTGGTAAGCAAGTGCAAGGTTTTCAAGATCTTTGATACGTTGAATATATTGCTGCATGATTTCCCTTCTTGCCCCTGGCCTTGCACCGCTAATCGCATCGCATGCCTGTATAATAGGAGAGATCACAAATTGCATTTCCATTTCATCGTGGTGAGCGCCAATTGCATTTACAACAGCAGGATTTTCACCATATTTTTCGGCCAGTTTTGCACCAAGCAAAGCGTGGCTCAATTCAGTTTCTTCATCAGGCACTTTACCAATATCATGTAAAAGTCCGGCACGTTTTGCCAGTTTGCTGTTCATACCAAGTTCAGCAGCCATGATGCTACAAAGATTGGCAGTTTCCCTACTGTGCATCAACAAATTTTGTCCATAAGAGGACCTGAAACGCATACGGCCAACCATCCTGATCAATTCTTTATGTAAACCATGAATACCAAGTTCCATAGCGGTTCTTTCTCCGATTTCCATTACCTGGTCATCAAGCTGGCGCTTTGTTTTTTCAACTACTTCTTCAATACGAGCAGGATGAATTCTTCCATCTGCTACAAGGCGTTGTAAAGAAAGACGGGCAATTTCCCTGCGCAATGGATCAAATGAAGAAAGTACAATTGCTTCTGGCGTATCATCAACGATCAGATCAACACCCGTTGCGGCTTCGATAGCACGAATATTTCTTCCTTCACGACCAATGATCGAACCTTTTATTTCGTCACTTTCAAGATTAAAAACAGTGATTGAATTTTCAATAGCCTGCTCTGCAGCAGTACGCTGAATGGTTTGGATAACTATTTTACGGGCTTCTTTGTTTGCTTTTAATTTAGCATCTTCGATAATTTCCTGTTGTATTACAAGGGCCTTTGAATGAGCTTCCTGTTTCAAACTTTCTATCAGTTGAGCTTTCGCTTCTTCAGCAGATAAACCGGCAACTTTTTCTAAGCGACGGATATGCTCTTCCTGGTGCTTCTCAAGCTCAGTTCTTTTGATATTTACAACTTCGATCTGGCGATTGAGGTTGTCCTTGATGGTATCATTTTCTTTTAATTGCTTGTCAAGGTTGCCTTCTTTTTGATTAAGGCTTTGTTCTTTTTGCTTAACGCGATTTTCTGATTCAAGGAGCTTTTGGGTACGTTGCAACACATCTTTGTCGTGGTCAGCCTTCAGTTGTACAAATTTCTCTTTGGCTTCAAGCAATTTCTCTTTTTTCAGGTTTTCAGCCTGTAATTGCCCGTCTGCTATAATTTTTTGTGACTGATTCTGTGCTTCTTCGACTTGTTTTTGAGTGTTTTTTGCAAAAAGGACCTTACCAACGATGACGCCAATGATCAATGCGGCAACACCTATGATGATGTAAAGTATACTCGGTTCCATTTAATGTTATGTTTTTAAGCTGATTCACAATATTGTTCTATCCTACTCCGGTTTTGAGTTAGGTTGGTAATGGGCGAAGATATGAATTTTGTGTTAAGTTTGGACAGCAAATAACTATTTGTCCAACAGAAAGTTAAAGCGCCGGGGAAAGTACTTTGTCCAGCTGTGCTTCCATTTTTGTAAGGCTTTCGATGACGGATTCGGGCAAAACACCTACTTTATCTTCAGAAGCAGCCTGGGTTGCATACCAGATCACTACCATAGCAATATAATCCTGCATATCTTTTCCCGAGAACTGGGTTTTGAATTCGATGATCTTATCATTGATGACCTTTAAGGTTTTGCGAACAACCTCTTCATCAGCCGCATTCGTTCTGATACGATAAGTCCTGTCGGCGATTAAAATATTGATGGGTATTAGTTCTTCTGCCATGTTTCGTGGTTAATTATTCACTTAATAAATCAATGCATTTATCTACTTCACGGATGTATTTGCCAATTACCTGTTCAAATTCTTTTTTATCGGGTTCATTCATGCGACCAGCTGCAGATCTTAAAATATGCTGTTGCTCTTCAAGGGTCTTTATCTTTTTTTCGGTCAATGATTGCTGTTGCTGAAGGGTTGCAATGGTCTTTTGTTGTTGTTCCACTTCTTTGACAGCTGCATTGTATTTCTTCAACAACTCCTGGAGTTTTGATTGTATCCGTGTTATATTTTCAGTTACCGCTTGCATGAATGATTATTTTCTGATTTCTGCGCCGACCGTTTCTTCATAGCCAGCAATGATTTTTTGCATGAAAGTGTCAATTTCTTTATCCGTTAAAGTTTTAGATTCATCAAGAAAAATAAAACTCACCGCCATTGATTTTTTTCCGGCTCCTAATTTATCGCTTTCAAAAACATCAAACAGTTGAACGGTTTTTAGTTCCTGTATTTTTCGTGATAAAGCTATTCCCTCGATCTGGTTATACGAAACATTTTTATCCACCACCAGCGCAAGGTCTCTCGTCACAGCAGGAAATTTTGATATTTCCTGGTATTCTACATCTTTATTTTTTACTGCCAACAAATCATCCCAATTAATATCAGCATAAAAAACAGGTTGTTTAATATCAAATTGTTTTAATGCTTTTTCATTTACTTCTCCCAGATAACCAATCAGTTTATTTCCTGCTTTGATTGCCGTTGCATTTTTTAATCTATCATTTTGCTGAGGTTCAAAACGGGTATTTTTCATGCCAGCCAATTGCAACAGTTGCTCTACAGCGCCCTTAAGGTAATAAAAATCTGTCTTTGCCGGCTTTATTTTCCAGTTTTGCTCATTAATATTTCCAACAACGTACAAAGACAAATGATTTGTTTCCTGGTATTTTTTTTCTGAAGATACAGAATAGGTCTTGCCAAATTCAAAAAAACGGAGGTCTGAATTCTTGCGATTGATATTATGAGCGATTACCTGTAAACCACCCTGAATCATTTCAGGGCGCAGCATATCCAACTCATTACTCAGGCTGTTGATCATTTTTACCGAAGAACTTAAAGTAGATGCTTCATAAAAATTACTGTTTGTAATGCTATTCGTAAATATTTCATAAAAGCCAAGGCCGGTTAGGTAATTGGCCGTTTTTTCTTTACGTGCAAATTGCAGGTAATTTTTTTCAACAGAAGGCGATATAGAAATGGTAGAAGGAATTTCAACATTATCCAATCCGTCAATACGCATGATCTCTTCTACAATATCAGCTGGTAAACGAATGTCTGGTTTGCTATAAGGAGCATCAACGATAAGTTCATCTGGTCCTTCTTTAACTATTTCGAAGCCCAGGTTTTTGAGGATATTTTTTATATCGTCAGCATGATAATTTTTTCCGCTTAATTTTTTGAGGTAATGATTCTTTAAACCAACCCTGTTTTTCTCCAATGGGTTTGGATATTGATCAATGATATCACCTGAGATTGTTCCACCTGCAATTTCTTTAATAAGGAGTGCAGCTCTTTTTAAAACATTTACGGTATTACTGATATCTGTTCCTTTTTCAAAACGACTGGCAGCATCGGTTCTAAGTCCATGCTTTAAAGAAGTCTTGCGAATATCAATTGGATTGAACCAGGCGCTTTCTAAAAAAATATTTTTTGTTTCATTTGTCACGCCACTGTTTATGCCACCGTACACACCAGCAATGCACATAGGTTCTTCTGCATTGCAGATCATAAGATCTGTTGCAAATAATTTTCTTTCTTTTTCATCCAGTGTTTTAAAAACAGTTCCTTCTACAACATTTTTAACGATGATCTTACTTCCTTTAATTTTACTGGCATCAAACGCATGCAAAGGTTGTCCTGTTTCATGCAGGATAAAATTAGTAATATCAACAATATTATTAATTGGATTGAGACCAATTGCTTTCAGTTTTTGTTTAAGCCAAACCGGGCTATCCGATACCGTTATGCCAGAAATACTGATACCGCTATATCGCCTGCATGCTTCTTTGTTATCAATTATAACTTCAATTTGTTGCGTTGATGAATCAGCTTTAAAATTATTCGGGTAAGGGAATACTACAGCCGCTTCATTCTTATTGTGATAAGACAACCAGGCACATACATCTTTTGCAACGCCGAGATGGCTCATCGCATCCATACGGTTTGGGGTAAGGCCAATCTCGAAAATATGATCCGAATATGGTTTTAATAGATTAGAAACTTTTGTACCCGTCACTGTTTCCGGAGGTAAAATAAGAATACCATCATGATTATAACTAAGGCCAATCTCATCTTCTGCACAGATCATACCTTCACTTTCCACGCCGCGTATTTTAGCTTTTTTTAATTTGATTGGTTCGCCGTTGATGGGATAGATGGTACTTCCAACTGGTGCCAGTACTACTTTTTGTCCTACCGCTACATTGGCTGCACCACACACGATGTTTAGTAATTTTTCTTCGCCTGTTGATACAGTTGTGATCTTAAGTTTATCTGCATCCGGATGTTTTTCGCAACTCATTATTTCACCTACAAATAAACCTTGTAATCCACCTTTTATTTCTTCAAATGTTTCCATACTTTCGACCTCGAGCCCAATTGAAGTAAGTATTTTAGCCAGTTTCGCTGGTTCTAATTTTTCAGGTAAACCTGCCTGTCCGGCAGGCAGGTATTCACTCAGCCAATTATAAGAAATAGTCATCTATCATTTAAATTTTCGAGGCAAAGATATGATTTGGAAATTTGCTGATTTGGAAATTTGGAAATGGGTTTATTAAACGTGATGACTCCATAAATCCGGCTCTGTTTTTAATTTCCAAATTTCCAAATTATCGCATTTCCAAATAGCGATAATAATTCACATCCATATTTACAAGTGATAAAAAATATTGATTGGTGCACAAAAAGAAATTTTGAGTCAATTCAATTGTGTATAAAATACATCATTTACACACAGGTCTGCTATCTGATGTTAATTATCATGTTGATAAGCCGTTAATAAACTAGATTTGTATGTGAATAGACGGGGGATAATCTGCGAAATAAAGTTAATAACAGGGCAATGTTAATTTATCATTACCGAATTGACTTTACCTTAGCCACCTTGCAAAAGGAGAATATAATTTTCAGGCGCAGGGAACCAAAACAATTACTGACAGACATCGGGTGATGATGAATGTTAGCATCAACAACCAACTATTTACATTAACCCTAACCGTGACAATAAAATAAAATATGGAGTTTACGAATTTAAATAAAGACAGGAAAACAAGACGCAAATCAGCCGTGGACCTGGGCAATATGGTTTTCGGGAAAGTACCACCACAGGCAAAAGAATTAGAAGAGGCAATTCTTGGTGCGATCATGCTTGAAAAAAGTGCATTCGATACCGTTATAGAAATATTAAAACCAGAATGTTTTTATGTTGAAGCGCATCAACGCATCTACAAAGCGATGCAGGCACTTGCAATTAAAAGTCTTCCTATAGATCTGCTTACGGTAGTAGAGGAATTGAAATTACGGGAAGACCTGGAATTCATTGGAGGGCCTTACTATGTTTCCAAATTGACCAACTCTGTTGTTTCTTCTGCCAATATTGATGCACATTCCCGTATTGTGTTACAAAAATTTATTCAGCGTGAACTGATCCGTATCAGTGGAGAGATCATTGGTGATGCATACGAAGACAGTACCGATGTATTTGATATGCTTGATGAAGCAGAAGGAAAACTTTTTGAAATTACCAATAATCACCTTCGTAAAAACTTTGATACTATTGACACTGTATTGGTGAAAACGATACAGCGTATTGAGGATATGCGTAACCGGCAGGATGATATTACTGGTGTGCCAACTGGTTTTCCTTCTATGGACAGGATCACTTATGGATGGCAACCAACTGATCTGATCATTCTTGCGGCAAGGCCTTCCGTTGGTAAAACTGCCTTTGCATTGAACCTGGCACGTACTGCTGCATTACATCCTACCAAGCCTACAGCAGTTGCTTTTTTTAGTTTGGAAATGAGCAGCAGCCAACTTGTTCAGCGTATACTCAGTGCCGAGAGTGAGATACACCTGGAGAAAATTGCCCGTGGTAAACTGGAAGAGCATGAGATGAAGCAATTGTACAAGAAGGGTATTGACAAGCTTAGTAAAGCACCCATTTTTATTGATGATTCCGCAGCACTGAATATTTTTGAATTGCGTGCAAAATGCCGCAGGTTAAAAAATAAAAATAATATCGGGCTGATCATTATTGATTACCTGCAGTTGATGAGTGGAAGTGCCGACAGGAACAGCAATCGTGAGCAGGAGATCAGTAAAATATCCAGAGATTTGAAAGGACTTGCAAAAGAATTACAGGTGCCGATCATCGCTCTTTCCCAGTTGAGTCGTGAGGTTGAAAAAAGAAAGGAAGGAAATAAAATGCCACAGCTGAGTGACCTTAGGGAATCTGGTGCGATTGAGCAGGATGCTGATATGGTTATGTTTTTGTATCGTCCTGAATATTATGATATCACTGCCAATGAATTTGGCGAAAATAATAAAGGAGAAACGCATGTGAAGATCGCCAAGCATCGTAATGGTAGTCTTGAAACAGTTAAACTGAAAGCCTTGTTGCATATACAGAAATTCATTGAAGACGAAAGTAGCAGTGACTTTAATCCGGGATCAGCATTGCCAAAGGATGGTAACTGGAGGCCTGTTCAGGGAGCTAGCGGAAATGATGAAGCGAAACTTTATATACAGAAAGGGAGTAAAATGAATGATGGGGAGTTTGATGATGATGCACCTTTTTAAAGTCCGGCCCCTCTAAATCTCCCCGGAGGGAAGACTTGCGAAGTGTCTAATATTATTTGACTAAATAATAAATTTGTAGATGAAGAATTAAATTTGATTCTTCATTTTTTTTATGGCAATGCCTTTTTTTTATAACGAAGAAATAAATGCAAATTCAAACCAATTGGTTTTGAATGAAGAAACATCAAAGCATGTTGTACAGGTATTGCGTATGAAAGTTGGTGAACAATTGCAGCTCACAGATGGTAAAGGAAATTTATTCACTACCGAAATAATTGATGATCATAAAAAGAAAGCTGCAGTAAAAATCCTTTCTTCCGGTTTTGTACCTGCATCAGAAAAAAAAATAATCATTGCCATTTCATTGGTAAAAAATACAAGCCGTTTTGAATGGTTCTTAGAAAAAGCGACAGAGATCGGTGTGAATGAAATTATCCCACTGCTTTGCACAAGAACAGAAAAACAACATTTTCGTTTTGAAAGAATGAATGGAATTCTTATTAGTGCAATGTTACAATCGCAACAAAGTTGGCTACCCGTTTTACATGAACCTGTTCGATTTGATGATTTGATGATAAGGCAATTTGATGATTGTAAAAAATACATTGCTCATTGCTTACCTGGTGGAAATAAGGAGTCTTTGAATCATCCAATCACCAAATTATCAAATCAACTAATTCTGATCGGTCCCGAGGGAGATTTTACAAACCAGGAAATTGAGCAAGCTTTGCAAAATAATTTTATACCTGTTGCGTTAGGAGAAACGAGGTTAAGAACGGAAACCGCCGGGGTGGTGGCTGCTACACTTAGCCGTATGTTATAACATTTTCTATGTGTAGAATTCAAAATCTTCTGGAAAGTATTAATACTGAACTGCATTTATACGTTAACGGTAGTGTTGTTCATTTTTAATTAAGCAATTCTATTATTTTGATCCTGCCGCAGCTTTGTACTATCTTTTTTACGACCCAAAAGAGACATACTGGTTCTGTTTTCTCGTTGTGGAAATGATTTTTATACTATAATAAATTTGGTTTATCTTGAATGACAGATGTATTTAAAACCGGCAATTTATTTTTACTGCTTTATTACTATAACGGTTATTTTGTTTCCATTACCAGGAATAGCTCAAATTCCAAATCTTTCTTTCAAACACCTTACTCCAAAAGACGGGCTTACACAGGGTGTTATTCATAGTGTGTATACGGATACAAAAGGTTTTGTGTGGATGACAGGCATGGACGGCATTAACCGGTTTGATGGTTCACATTGTTTAGGAAATAATGAAATTGCGCCAGGCCTTAAAAACCCCGGTAGAACAAATCAAACGATTGAAGATAAAAATGGAGATATCTGGATTGGAAATCCGGAAGGGCTTATCCGGTACAGTTACAGAAGTAATCAATTTACCCAACAGCACTTATCAAAAATCCCCGGCGACAATGATGATGTAGGAAATAATATACCATTAGCAAGTGACCTGGAAAACAACCTGCTGATCGGTAATGATCATTCAACTTCAGTTACTTTATATAATACGGGTACTAATAAATATAAGTATTACGAACCACCTGTTGAAAATATACAATCAAGTGCATGTATGTATTTTCCACCAGGTAATAAGTCACTTAAAAAAGGCTGGCATTGGGTGTTACATAGTAATGATAGCATGTGGTTATGTACGCTTAGCGGAGAAAAGGCTGGTAAACCGATTTGGAAAAAAAGGGGCTTTGCCTGGAAGGATGAGGTGAGTAAGGCGCTCTTAATGCCAGACGAAAACACGCTCTTTTTTTACAGCAAGGAACATATTTATAAATACCATTTTACTACAGGCAATATTGCATGCTCACCCACAATTCCAAGTTCTTACGGAACGATTTATTTAATACCAGATGTAAAAGGTCGTTTATGGGTGAGTGGTTCCAAAAACGGGTTGCAATTATTGGATACTGCATCCATGCAAATACTATCACAACATATTTATAGCAATGAAAACAGCAATGGGATAAGCAGCAATGATGTGTATGCTTTCATAGACCGCAACCAAATACTTTGGTTGGTTGCATGGGGAAAAGGCGTAGACTATGCAAACCTGGAAGAAGAAAAATTCTCCTCTTTTTTAACAGCTGATGAAGCTAAAGCCTCGGGTTTTTCTAATTTTATCAGGGGTATTACAGAGGCACCTGATGGCCGTTTTTTCTGCAGCACACAATCAGGTATTTTGATGCTGGATAAAAACCTGCAGTTTATAAAGATGTTGCCCGGCAGTCAGTCCTCTTTCCAATACCCGGATATATACCTGCAGCAAAATAAATTATATTATGTAAGCGATGCAGCAGGTGGTGGAGGATTATATCAATACGATTTGGGCTCCGGCATCATCAAAAGAATTTTCGTAAATGAAGAAAGCAAAGTATTTGATTTTCCGGTTTACCAATTATGCAAAAGCAACAGTAAAGCATTGCTCTTGTCAACGCTGAATAAAGGATTACTAACATTTAATATTGATGAACAAAAAATAGAAGCGCTGCCGGGTATTACCATGAATGATGCTATTGAGCAAGAAGTAGTATGCAGTTACCAGGATAAACAGCAACAGATTTATAAATGTTTTAGCAGGAATGGTTTTATTGTGTATCGCAAAACAGCGAATGAATATAAACCTGTTTTTAATTTCAATAAATACCTACGGGTAAAACACATTACGCCATTAAACGATAGCCTGCTATGGATGGGTACTTCTGATGGGCTTTATCTTTTTAACAGTATTCAATTAAAAATGATAGAACATTTTACCACCGAAGATGGCTTGCCCAACAATGTTGTATATGCCATTATGCCTGTAGAAAAAAATAACCTGTGGCTCAGTACCAATAAAGGGATAAGTTATTTTAATACATCTACCAATTCGTTTACAAATTTTACCATGGAAGATGGATTGCAAGGCAATGAATTTAATACGCATGCTGTTATAACGGCAACAGATGGCCGCATTATTTTCGGTGGAGTAAATGGATTAACGGTAGTAAACCCGAATGTGATTTCGTACAAACCCAGCCCTCCTGTTTTACAGATCACTGCTATTAAATCGGATAGTATTTACAATCCCTTTCCTTATAATGAAAAAGGTGCTGTGTTTGTTTTGAATGCCGGAGTTAATTCTTTTGAAACAGTATTTACGGCTATAGATGTAAGTAATCCCATTTTGTGTAAAATTAAATACCGGCTTACCGGTTATGATAATACCTGGCAACTTACTACAAATCCTGGTGTTGCAAGATATACAAAGCTTCCGCCGGGGAAATATGTTTTAGAAATAATGGCTTCCAATATCCGCGGCGATTTTAGTGCGGATGTAAAACAACTCACATTAATCGTTGAATCATACTGGTGGCAAAAAGGATGGTTTAAAGTAACGGTTATTTTATTGCTGTTGATATCAGCCACGATATTAATAAGGCAATACATAAAAAGGAAAATGTATGTTCAAAAACTTTTACTGGAAAAAAAACTGGCTGTTGCCAATGAACGGGAACGTATAATTGCCGACCTGCATGATGATGTGGGAGCAACCTTAAGCAGCATGAATATCTATGGGGATCTTGCAGATAGTATATGGGATACCAAACCACAGGAGAGCCGGAAAATGATTGAAAAAATTTCTGTTACTACAAAAGATCTGATGAACAGGATGGGCGATATTATCTGGAGCATGAAGCCTGCTGATGAAGAAAAATATACATTGGAAGCAAGGTTGAAAAATTACAGCAACGAAATATTATCTCCCGGAAATATTGTATGTGATTTTGATATTGATGGAAAACTTGTAGCAGCTATTACCAACCCTGAAGTAAGAAAAAATATATTACTGATAGCTAAAGAAGCCATTAACAATCTTGCAAAATATAGTGAGGCATCAAAAGCGTTTGTATCTCTTAAACATGAAAACGAAATTGTTTTGTTAACCATTTCTGATAACGGAAAAGGTTATGAGGAAGAAAATATTAGCCACGGTAATGGTTTACAAAATATGCAGCAACGGTGTAAATTGTTACGGGGCACCTGTATTTTTAAACCAGTAATGGGAGCGGGAGTTACGATAACATGTAGTTTCCCCATAGCTATAATTAGGCATACCACTTAAACGGGAACTGGTTAATTTTACAGTATGATTCGGATTGTAGTATATGATGACAACAGATCAAGAAGAGAAAGTTTGCAAACTTTTTTGCAGCTATCTGAGGACTTTCTATTTGCAGGAAGTTTTGAAAACTGTGCAAATATTGTAGCAGATATTGAAGCAACAAATCCTGATATTATTTTAATGGATATAGAAATGCCTGTTATGGATGGCATTGTTGGTGTAAGACAGGTAAAACTGCATCATCCGCACGTAAAAGTAATTATGCAAACGGCTTTTGATGATGATGAAAAAGTATTTGCTGCTATACAGGCGGGTGCAGAAGGATATATTTTAAAAACGGCTTCCATTGCACAAATTGCACAAAGTATTGATGAAGTAATGAATGGCGGCGCCAGCATGAGCCCTTCTATTGCATTAAAAGTAATGCGCTATTTTAGCCAGCAACAAAAACCTGATTATAAACTTACAGCCAAAGAAAACGAAACACTTAAGCTGCTGGCACAAGGGCTTAGTTATAAAATGATTGCCGATAATATGGGCATCAGTTATTTCACTGTAAACAATCATGTAAAAAAAATCTACGAAAAGTTACAGGTACATTCTATGGGAGAGGCATTGGCGCTGGCACATAAGGAAAAATTACTGTAGTTTTTTTAACCACTTTATTATTAAAAAAATCAGTTCACTAATTTTTTTTCTATTGCCTTTTTTAATAACTGTGGTGTTGAATTTACATTTAGTTTTTGCATTAAATTTTTTCTATGGGTTTCAACAGTAAAGTGGCTGATGAATAATTTTTCTGCTATGGCGGGCCCGTTCAATCCATCTGCTAATAATTGCAGTATTTCTTTTTCCCTTCTTGTTAATGCGGGCATATTGGTTAAGGCAGTGGATATAGAAGCAAATTGTTCCAATACTTTTTCATTGGCAGCTTTGCTTAAAAAAACCTTGCCATTCATTACTTCATCAATGGCTTCCAGCAGTTCACTGCGCTCCACATTTTTTAATAAGTAACCGTTTGCGCCGTTTCGCAACAACTGAGTGATGATGGAAGCATCATTGGAAGAAGTAAGGCCTATTATCTTACTGAACTTATTTTTTTCTCTTATTTTTTCACAAAGCTGCATACCGTTTATATCGGGCAGGCTTATGTCGAGGAGGATTATTTCCGGCTGGTTGTTTTCTAAAAACTCCATGGCTGCGGCACCAGTATTAGCAACTGCTTGAATGGCTAAATATTCAACATCTTTTAGCATCATCTCAATACCACCTGCTATTAGCGGATGGTCATCTATTATTATTATTCTTATCATGCTGTTGTATTAAAATTATCCTGCTTCATGTATTAAAAATTCCATCATAACGGTAGTGCCTATTTCCTTTTGGGAATCAATAGATATATTTCCATTTAGGTAAGTTATCCTGCTTTTAATGGTTTCCAGGCCTGCATGTTTTTTATCATCGGCTTCCTGCATATTAAAGCCTCTGCCATTATCTTCTACGGTTATAGTAAGCCTTTCTGCATTCCGGTTAAACTGTACAATTGCTTCTGTGGCTTGTGCATGTTTTATAATATTGTTTAACAGCTCCTGTATAATACGGTACAACATAATTTCGGTGGAAATATTCATCCGTTTCTCCATTCCATACGGCAGTAATTTTACCTGTAACAATTTACCTGCATTGATATTATGACAAATATCCTGCACAGCTTGCACAAGCCCCAGTTTCATCAATACTTCCGGCATCATATTGTGTGCAATGCGACGAACTTCTTCTGAAGCGGTATCAATCAACTTATAACTTTTCCCGAAAAGTGAATTTATTTTCAAAAGGGGCTGCTCATGTTGTAAAGTACTGAAATACATTTTTATCGTACTGAATAATCCACCCAAACCATCGTGCAGGTCTTTGGCAATACGGGTTCTTTCTGTTTCCTGGCCGTTTAACATGCTTTGTAGTGATATTACCTGTTGCTGTCCTTCCAGGAATTTAATATGCGCTTCTTTTATTTTCTGTTCCTTCATCCCGATCACCTGTTTTGTTTTAACATTGCGATAAAACAATCCCATGACCAGCAGTAAAGCCGCAACACCAATACCGGCAACCAGCAATAACCTATTGCGTTTTATAACTTCCAGTTCTTTTTGGGTGTTCGTTACCGTTAGGTTGGCAATTTGTTTTTCTTTTTGACTGGCTTCGTACCTGGCTTCCAGGAAATTAAGTTCTTTTAATTTTTCTTCATGGTCAAGTGTATCTTTTAATGCTGCGGCCAGTGTATTATAATACATCGCTTCTTTGTAATCGCCCATCTTCTGGTAGATCATGGCTGCCTCGTTGGCATTTTTAAAAGCATAATCATAGCTACTTGCAATCATGGCAGTATCATAAGCAGCCTTGAAAGTTGCAATCGCATTGGGATAATCATGTAGTGAATCATATGCATTCGCCATTTTATTTAATGCGATGCCGATATGGGCTTTGTCTTTTCCCTCTATTGATAAGTCGAGGTATCCTTTAAAATAATATAAGGCCTGTTTGTAGTTTTTGGTATAACTCATTTCAAACTGTCCATGCAATTTTTTCGACAGGGAAGTAAAATCTATTTTCGCCTGGTTGCTTAGCGGATAAACATCCAGTGCTTCATCATATTTTTTTAGTAAGGCGGTAGCTTCATCAATTTTACTGAAAAATAAAAGATCCTGGTAGTATTCATACATGAAGTTGAACTTTGTCTCCACATCCATCTTATCAAAAATCGGTTCCGCTTTTTTTACATACTGTTCCGCTTTTGAATATTGTTTCAGGTGACGGAAATCATTCATAGCACCCACATACACTTCACCTTTCTCAATAAAATTATCTTCTGTACTTTCTATAATGCTGATCGCTTTTAGCCTGTAATCGAGTGATTCGGTAAAATCGCCGTTGTAGGCATAATTTTCTGCTATGTTCACATTTGCCTGGTAAAGTATTTTTTTATTTCGGTTGGCATCTTTGATATTAGCTGCAGCTTTAATAGCAGTTTGTGCACTCGCAATGCTTTTAGCCCAATCACTTTTAAAGAAATAAAAATCTGTAAAAATATTGTATGCATTGGCAATGGCAAAAAAGTAGTTATTTTTTTCTGCCAGTTTCATGGATTCATTTAATAAGGAAATCGCTTTTTCATCCTGCAGTTTTTGTGTTATCAAATAGCCGGCATATGCCTGCATGGCATCTGTTTTTATGGCATCGTTCTTAGTTGTTTCAATTACAGATTGTATGCTATCTACATTCAACAATTGTGCACAAGCTGATTTTGTGTACATACAACTGATTAGTAAAACGCCTAAAGAAATTAATTTTCTAACAGGGTAAAACTGCATAAATAATTATTTTGATAATGGGCCGGATTTGTTGCCCGGTTAGTGTCTTCACTCAACTGTGGTTGAATATATTTATGCAGTAAAATTAGCTTGACGTCTTTTATACACCTATAGCTACATATAGCTATAGTATGAAGATATCTTGTTATGCAACTTTGTGCTGTTTTAAATTTATCATAAGCACATTCCTGCCATCTTCCAATCCTAACTTAAAACTTCCCTACCTGCTTTCAGGTATTTTTTTATTAATAAATACTGGTTTTCAGGTATAGTAAACAGGCGTACAATAATCAAACTTTACGAGTTGAATCATACCAAATACGAATTATTATGAAAAAAATTATCCTCTTTACATTTAGCTGTTTTTTTTTATTGATTGCCAGTGCACAAATACCAGCTACCAATTTGCAGTTATGGTTAAAGGCCGATGCCGGTGTAATTAAAGATGGCAGTAATTCGGTAAGTGAATGGACTGATCAAAGCATTAATGGGAGAAGGGTGCTGCAAGCCAGTGCGGCAAATCAACCGGTTTGGTTTGATAATATTTTAAATAACAAACCGGTGATAAGGTTTGATGGCAGCAACGATCTTTTCCAGGCATTTGAAAGCAATGGCAGTACGCCTTTACTTACGCCTGCAACATTAGAGTTTACTTTTTTTATTGCAGCAAAAGCAGTTAACCCGGTTTCTGCTATACGTTACCAGGGTAATGGAAATTGTATTGCATATCCATACACATTTACAGGGGCATCTAACGGTTTTATTTCATGCCAGGAAGGTCAAACTTCTGGTATTCCTCATGGATTAAGTTCAAGTCAATTTAATGTTGGCACTGCTATTTATAAAGTCAATACCCCCAATGGAATGCGAACTTATGTGGATGGTTTATTGGTGGGGCAACGTAACACAGGTAATCATTCCACATTAGGAACCGACCCTTTAGGAATTGGTGGATGTTTAAGTGGATGTGCTGTTTCTGAATTTTTTGGTGGCGACATTGCAGAAATTATTATTTATGACAGAGCCGTAAGCAATGCAGAAAGAATTCAAATTGAGACATACCTATCAGGCAAGTACAATATTATTCCTCCGAGCCCTGTTGCTTCAGGGCTGGTTGCCTATTATCCTTTAAACGGAAATGTAAACGATGCAAGTGGTAATTCTTTAAACGGAACTATTATTGGAACTGCAACACCGGTAGCTGATAGATTTAGTATTGCAAACAGCGCAAACAGTTTTAATGGTTCAACCAGGGTTGAAGTAGCTGACAATGCTTTGCTTCGAACAACAAATGTTACCATGTCTGCCTGGGTATATTTTACCAATACACCGGGTACACAAATTATAGCAGCGAAAAATTTAGCAAACACAACTTTTGAGTCGTATATGCTTTTCTTTTTCAATGGAAATATTGCGGGTGCATGGGGCAATGCCGGAACTGTAGATTTGTTAACCGGACCAGTTCCATCAACGAATCAATGGCATTTAATTACGTATAGTTTTGATGATGCAAATGATTTAGCAAGTTTATATTTGGATGGAGCACTCGTAAATACCAAAGCATCTGCTTTGTCAATTGGATACGACAATAGTACATTTTCAATTGCTACAGAGTTAGAAAGTAACAACTACGGTTTTTTCTATAATGGAATTATTGACGAAGTGAAAATTTACAATACTGCTTTATCCGCCGGACAGGTATTGGCGGAATACAATCAAGCAAACCCCGGAACTACTTTTTATCAGGATTTAGATAATGATAGCCACGGTAATCCTGCGGTAAGTCAAATTGCACTAACAGCACCTGTTGGTTTTGTTGCAGACAGTTTAGATTGTAACGATGCAAATGCCGCAATTCCATTTACACATTTTTTATACCGAACCGTTGCAAGTGGCAATTGGAATACGCTTGCTATATGGGAAAAAAATGATGGCTGCAACTGGACTGCTGCCAATAGTATTCCATCCTCTGCAGACAGCAGCATAACAATAAGAACAGGACACAGCGTCACAATTAGCAATGCACTCACTGCCGATGAGTTAACAGTTGATGCAGGAGGAACGCTTGAGCAACTATCAAATTTAACCTTAGCAAATGGTATCGGTGATGACCTAACGGTAAACGGTACATGGAACTGGGGCAGTGGACATTTAATCGGACCCGGCATTGCTGTTATTGCAAACAATGCTGTACTTAATATTAACGGTGGTAGTACAAGATTTATGGCAGCCGCCAACATCATCAACAATGGAACACTTGATTGGCAGAATGGGAGATTGGAATTTACAGGGAGTATTTCCAGTTTAACTAATAATGCAACTATGACCATAAGTGGAAATAATTCTACTGGCTTCAACGGATCACGCTTAGCGCTTACCAATAATGGAACGATTACAAAAACAAGCACAGGTACAACAGACCTTACCGGCTTCACGGTACTTTTAAATAATGGAACATTTAATTGCAATGCTGGCACAACAACTTTTGCTGATGCCAATGCAGGCGGCACATTTACCAATACCGGCAACCTGAGTTTTAATGGCGGAACATTTAACGTTAACAATGGCGGAACGTTTAACCATAACAGTGGCTCGGTAATAAGCGGTACCGGTAATTTTAATAATGGCGGTTTAATGAATGTGAATGTTCCACTCATATTTCCAGCTTCATTGTTATTTGCAAGTACTGGTGCAATAGATGGACTGGGCGACCTAACCATCAACAATGATTTTACCATGCAAGGAAATATTTATGGCGGAAGTGGTTTAAACATAAAAGCTATTGCTACCTGGAATAGCGGTCACTTGGGACGCAACCTTGTTATAGATGCAGGAAGGGTTTTCAACATTGCCGGCGGTAGTGCAAGATTTTTGGTAGCAGCCAGCATTACTAATAATGGTACACTCGATTGGCAGAATGGCAGATTGGAATTTACTGGTGGTAATTCCAGTTTATTAAACAATTCAATCATGACAATCACCGGAAATAATTCTACCGGCTTTAGCGGATCACGGTTAGCGCTTACCAATAATGGAACGATTACAAAAACCAGTACAGGGGCAACAGATCTTGTTGGCTTCACGGTGTTTTTAAATAATGGAACATTTAATTGCAATGCAGGCACAACAACTTTTGCTGATGCGAATGCAGGAGGTGCATTAACCAATACCGGCAACTTTATTTTTAATGGCGGAACATTTACCGTTAACAATGGCGGAACGTTTAACCATAACAGTGGTTCGGTAATAAGCGGTACTGGTAATTTTAATAATGGCGGTTTAATGAATGTGAATGTTCCACTTGTATTTCCTGCTTCTTTGTTATTTGCAAGTACTGGTGCAATAGATGGACCGGGCGA
>JBDTLP010000060.1:0-29720 GCA_039934735.1 Ferruginibacter sp.
AAAAAGCACTGTTCATGAAAAAATCTTCATTCCTATTAACAACGAAATAATTAATAAGGAATAAGAAAGTAAATACAGTTACGGATTCTACTTCCTTATTTCTTATTTTGTGTTTCTTATTCCTTATTTGTTGTGTTTCTTATTCCTTATTTAAAAAGCACTGTTCATGAAAAAATCTTCATTCCTATTAACAACGAAATAATTAATGAGGAATGAGAAAGTAAATACAATTACAAACTTTGACTTTCTTATTTCTTATTTTGTGTTTCTTATTCCTTATTTAAAACGACTGCTCATGAAAAAATTAAATTTCCTCTTCTTAGCAACAATGCTATTAATAAACACGAATCTATCCGCCCAGGAATTCCGCGTACCTGCCGGCCAAATAAAAGTAAAAGAAGATTATGCAGAATATGAAAAGGATATTATTGCTGCTGATAAATGGCTTGTTGCCACTCCATTCAATGAACAAAAAGAAAGGCGGGACCAGGTAAATGGTTTTATTAAACAATGGGTAGATGGCAGCCCAACCGTAAACTGCGAACTCAATCCAACCATTTTTGATTTTGAAAAAAAGAACCCGGGCATGCTTTACCTCTTTATGGGTGGCTGTGCCCGTTATGTTCTTGAAAATAATGACTCAAAAGACATGCGTGCAAAACACAAAGCTGCATTGATGGATATGATCACCGTTTACAAAGCAGGTAAAGGAATAAAGAAAGATAAAAAAATGGAGAAGTTGATTAAGGCAAAGGAGGAAGGGAAGTTGGATGAGTGGTTGGGGGAGAATTTGAAGGTGGGGAAGTGATGGAGGAATGATAAATAAAAGATATTCAATGTAAGAATCATTTCGACAATGAAGCTATATTTGGAGCATTGACGCAATGTATCGGGTTATGAGTGCGGCAATTTAAGAGTTAGCGGTCAGGCTATGACGACCCATCATCAGACAAAAAATATAATAAAATAACCGATATGAACTTTTCTCCTTTCCCAATTTTGACAACAGAAAGATTAACTCTTAGACAATTATCAATTGACGACCAGCAAGATATTTTGGCTTTGCGTTCTGACCCTGAAATTAATAAGTATCTTGGCAGACAACCAAGCAAGACAATTAAAGACGCAATAAACTTCATTAACAAAATCAATGAGAACGTTAAAAAAAACATTGCACTTTATTGGGCAATTTCCATGATAGAGACAAAAACATTTGTTGGAACAATTTGCCTATTTGACTTTTCAGACGACAAAAACAGTTGTGAAATTGGGTATGAACTTATGCCAAAATTTCAAGGACAGGGGCTTATGAAAGAAGCAATGGAAGTTGTTATTGAGTATGTTTTTCAGACTTTGAAGTTAAATAAAATAGTTGCTGTTACTCATTGTGACAATCGGAATTCAACTAATCTTTTGACGAAATTCAATTTTGTAAAATCAAAAGAAAATGACAAAGAAAACCCCGACCTAAATATTTTCAATTTGACAAAATAAAATTGATAGTTATTGGGGATTTGCAATTGCACGACAAGAAGAAATTGAAGAGTCTATTTATAAATTGACTGAATGAAAGCGACACCATTTTTTTTAAAAGAACTAAAATCATTGTTGCAAAAAAGTTCTTTTGAACAAAGAAAAATGTGGGCGACTTATATTATAGAGAAGAACATAGACTTAAAAGAACTCACAGAACTGTTAAAGTGCGAAAAAAAGATTGCTACAAAATTTTTATGGATGTTAAGTGATATTGGAATTTTAAGCCCCAATAAGTTATTTAAAGAGCTGCCCAATTTATTAAAGTTATGTAATACCATTAACCAAGATTACAAAAATTCGTTTGCCTCATTTTGGCTATATGTGGGTGTTCCATCAGAAAATGAAGGTGAAGCAATAGATTTGTTATTTCAGTTTCTAGTATCACCCAAAACAAATATAACCGTTAAATCAAGGTCTGTTTTAGTTTTATTTAATCTCACAAAAAAATATCCTGAACTCAAAAATGAGTTAAGGTATTCTTTAAAAGACCAGTTAAACAAACACTCAAAAGACTTTGACAAAAGAGTTGCAAAAATATTAGTGAGAATAGATGAATAAAGAAAGAACAACGAACCGCTAACATCGTATTGGCAATAGTGAGGTTGATAGTTATTAAAAACATAACGACAAAAGCCCTAACCACTAAAACAAAAGGTTTTGCGCAAGTGGGGCAGACGATAAAACTTCATCATCAAATCATTATTGTACTTCAGTTAATGGGCAGACCGGTATTTTAGCCGCCTGCGCATTTTGCTACGCATGTAGTGCGCAGGCTGGCATTGTTGTTAAGTAAAAATTTCGTTTCTTTACGGGCAGATGGAATTCTATTTCCCCACCTGCGTAAAGCCAGATCGTTAGAATGCAATTCCTGCTGCCGAGTTTCGTGCCTTCACGAACCGCAAAGTTGCGACTTTAAAACATGCAACCATTCGAAAAAAAAAGGCTTAATTCCCAGCTATTTGCAGTTTGACAGTCTGCATTAAAATTTTACCAGCCACAATACAAAAATCCAAAGACTGTCATGAATTTGTATCTCACGACCCTCCCAATTCTGTACATTTTTTACCCCAGTAAATTTTGTTCCACCCCCGTAACAATATTTATGGAACGATTTATTTTGTTCCACATTTTTTGTTCCAACTCCATTTCATTTCTTTTTATCCATCTTCTTTATATTAAAAACTACTGCCTAATCGCTTAATCCCCTTACCTCTAAAAAGAAATACCAAACCCCCATCTACTTCAAATTAAGTATTTCCCAACATTCCCCATTTAATAGCTTTGATAAAAATTAAACCTAAAAACACAAAGATGAAAAAATTACTCCTGGTTCCCGGATTAGCATTATTGCTATTGAGTAGCTGTAGCAAAAGCAAAACAGATAGCAGCAATAATAATAATAACAACAACAATAACAACAACGCGGCACAGGTTGATCTTACGCAGGTGGATAGTTATGTAAGCAGCTTCATGACCACCTATGCGGTGCCGGGAGTTTCTGTTGCCATTACAAAAAATGGTAAACTTGTTTATGCAAAAAGTTATGGCAAGGCAGACCAGGCTTCATCAACAGATGTTAAGAATACGAGTTTATTTAGGCTTGCCAGTGTTTCGAAACCAATTACCGCTGTTGCTATTATGAAACTGGTAGAAGCAGGTTCGCTTTCATTGAGCGATAAAGTGTTTGGTACGGGTTCAGTGCTTGGTACTATGTACGGTACGCAACCTTATGGAACAAATATTGCCAACATCACCGTAGATGAATTATTGCATCATACCGCTGGCGGGTGGACGAACGATGGTAATGATCCGATGTTTACCAATATCAATATGACACAGGCGCAGCTTATTTCATGGACGCTTGATAACAGGCCACTCGATCATGTTCCCGGAACAAACTATGCGTATTCTAATTTTGGATTTTGTGTGCTTGGCCGCATCATTGAAAAAGTAAGCGGGCAATCTTACGAAGATTATGTAAAAGCAAATGTGCTTGCACCTTCAGGAATAACAGATATGCAGATATCAGGAAATACTTTAGCAGATAAAAAGCCGAATGAAGTAACGTATTACGGGCAGGGTGGTGAAGATCCTTATATTTATAATATTGCCCGTATGGATGCACATGGTGGCTGGCTTGCAACTGCGACTGACCTTGCCCGTTTCCTTGTGCATATTGATGGCTATACCACAAAACCTGATATCATCAATAGTGCATCTATTTCAACAATGACAGCAGGCTCGTCTGCCAATGCAGATTATGGTTGTGGCTGGAGTGTGAACGCTGGTGGAAATTGGTGGCATCTTGGAAGCCTGCCTGGTACTTGTACTGAAATTGTAAGATCATCGAATGGTTTTTGTTGGGTGGTGTTGTGTAATACAAGATCAACTTCAGCAAATTTTTCAACAGACATGGATGGATTGATATGGCATGCCGTAAATGATAATACTACAGCATGGCAGGATATTGATCAGTTTTAATAAAAGTATTTTTAGTATTTCGAAAGTCCCGGGTTTATTGGCCCGGGCTTTTCTTTTTACCACAAAGTGAAAAAAGTTTAAGATGAGTTTTACTGAATTATTCATAAATAAAACCTCCGTGAAACTCACTATAGAAACTCACTTAATTTGCGTGGTTAAAAAAAAGCGGCTATGTAAAAAAATCATTCCTTTACATGCAGCAGCATTGGTCAGAATAAATTCTCCTTCTCCATCAGCGCAGCGTTGGTTATATATAGGCTGGAACAAATTAATTTAAAAAACTATGGCTAACAGAAAAAATTTCAATACTAAAAAAGCTCCTCGTATGAGCCAGGTATTTCCACAGGCAGTGATTGCAGGAAAATTTATTTTCTTATCAGGAACTCCTGGATTAGATATTAATTCGGGCCAGGTAATTAGCGAAAACTTTGAAGAACAGGCAAGACAATGTTTCAGGAATATTAAAATAATTTTAGAAGAAGCAGGAAGCGATTTGAGCAAAATAGTAAAAACAACTATTTTTATGGTAATGGGAAATGACTTCAGCGTTATTAATAAAATCTATATTGAATTCTTTCCGGAAAATCCTCCTGCCAGAAGTGTTCCACAGGTTATGCCTTTTCCTGGCGGTATTTTAATTTCAGTAGAATGTATTGCACTAATTTAATTTTTTTTAGTGGCGCTTTAATTGTGCCGTTTGCATATAGTAAACCAGGCGAAAAATAGGAAGACGCATAAAATTTCAACATCAAATTGTTTATGTATTTTGGTTGATGAGCCTGCTAAGGTCGTAAATACCCCTTCAATTTGCCGCAAAAAGACTCAAACTTTGAATACAACAATCATATTTTTGAGTACGAAAAATATATATAAAATGCAAGATAATTTTGTTGAAGAAATATTAATTGATTTTAAAGAAAGCAGCATGGGTCTTTTAGAAACAATCTCCCTTTTTAGGGATGACCAGTTTAATACAATTCCTTTTAAAGATAGCTGGACTGCAGGCCAGGTTGCCGAACATATTTTCAAATCGGAATCAGGAATTTCCGGTTTGTTAAATGGGAAAAATAAACCAACCCTAAGAATGCCGGATGAAAATGTTCAGCAGATAAAAAATATTTTTCTTGATTTCAGTACCAAAATGAAATCACCCGAATTTATTTTGCCATCTGAAGAAAAAAAAGAAAGGAATGATCTTTATAAAAATTTAAAAGCAAGCAGCGAAAAGATAGAACAACTTGCCGGCTCGCTGGACCTTACTAAAACTTATTATGATTTTCCTTTTCCTGGAATTGGAGAATTGACGGGAATAGAATTGATGACTTTTATTACCTGTCATGCTAAAAGACATACACATCAACTAAAAAAAATACTGGATAGTTTTTGAAAAAGTTATTGCTTACGCTGCAGGAGATTTTTTATGTTTAAACCGGCTGGGGTGAATGATAGCAGCAATTGGCATTACAAAACGGGGGATTTACTTTCACGAATTCTTATTTTTATACAAACCGGATATTGAGTATTTTTTTTAAAATATCCTATTGTTTTTTTTTTAACCACAGAGGAAGAGGAGTTTTTATTTGGAGTTACACGGAGTTTTTTTTAATTAATAATAACGCTGTAAAACTCATCCTTAAACTTCGTTACCTCTGTGGTTAAAAAAAGCCACAACAATACAATATCCTGAAGACTGATTAGAACATTGAAAATGGTACGTTGTATTTTGAAAATTTCCTTACTGCATAAAGCATCTCATTCTAAACGGCTTTAAAAAATACTTCCCCAATTCCGTTACTGCCATTTTCTCATTGATTTCTAACGAATTCATAGCAGAATAAATAAAATACCTGCGCCGCTCATTTTCAAATTCTCAAATAGATTTTTTGTATTAAAAATAAATTGTATATTAGTGAAGTAATTCAATTTGACTGTAATTACTTACTATGACCCGATTGAAAAGACTTATTCGCCCTAAATTTGTATTGCATTATTTTGCACTTACCCTTTTGTTTTTATTATTGTTTCATTTTTTGAAATTTTATTACATAAACGACTACCATAAAACCCGTTATTCGATTGATGAATATGTATTACGCACCTGTGATTTTTTCAACTCTCAGTATGTAATTACTGCAAAATATGTGGGGTATGACCATGCCCGCTATTATATCACTTTTTTTGTGATGGATATGATTTTCCCTCTTATTTATACTTGCATGTTTTTAAGTACTGTTTCCGGCTTAAAGAAAAATTGGATGCACGTATTGTTTTTGATTTCCATTTTTGCCGGCTGCTTATTCGATTACCTGGAAGATTTTAGCTTTGCTGTTTTTCTTAGTGTAAGAGGAGATGAACTGGCACCCGCTGTTGCGTTTTTTACAACAATAAAAAGTTTTTTGTACGTGGTCAATATGATCATTTGTTTTGGATGCCTGTTGTTGTATTACAGGGAAGCTAACAAGTCATTAAAAGGATCAATAAAAAAAAAGCGACATTGATCTAAAATTATTAAGAACCCTGCCGCAATAAACCCTTAAATTGTCGTAACCACACAGCGTCTGTTTTAAAAAGATGTCAGATGTTTACATTGTAAAACGAGCATAATAACTATAAAAAATAATAAATATGGAGACGCAAATCGCAACAATCATTACAGTACAAGCCACCGTGAACGCACCTGTAGAAAAAGTTTGGAATTATTGGACTAAGCCTGAACACATCGTTCAATGGAACAATGCATCCAACGATTGGCATACAACCAGCGCAACAGCCGACTTGCGTGTAGGCGGCACCTTTACTGCAAGAATGGAAGCGAAGGATGGCAGTATGGGTTTTGATTTTGCAGGTGTGTATGATACGCTAAGAACCAATGAATACATTGAATACACACTTGGCGATGGAAGAAAAGTAAAAATAACATTTGCGGCAAATGCCAATACTACCAAAGTAACAGAAAGCTTTGATGCTGAAACACTGAATTCAGAAGATTTGCAAAGGAGCGGCTGGCAGGCGATTATGGATAGCTTTAAGAAATATGTGGAAGGGAATTAAGAATTAAGAATTATGAATTTAGAATTTAGAATTATGAATGACTATTCATAATTCAGGCTGCAAATTGTTGTGAACACATTCATAATTCTTAATTCATAATTGTTCCTATAAAATATGAAGAATTTTTTTCTTTAGGCTTCGAAACCTATATCCTCCTGTTATAGAAAAATTCGTATTCACCTGGTGCATGTTTTTTATAATCAGGTTTGTTTGCAAATTTCCCCAGCGTGCATTTAAATAAATATAATAATGATGGCCATTGTATCCTGCACGAATTCCTCCCTGCATATCAGTTACAAGTTGCAGGTGATGCGTGCCGGTATTGATCTCTCTCAAAGCACCACCTCCGAGCACCAGGAAAGGAGCAATGCTCCATTTACCTTTTTTAAAACTAAAATTATGATTGTAACCAATGCGTGCAATAAGCGAAATCCATTCAGGGTCATAAGACAAAAGTGTATAGGTTGTTGAATCAGTAATAAGATCACGTGATGGATCCTGCCAGTTTATTTTTTGCCACATGGGTGTGATCTTCAGAAAAAAGGAACCATAACTTTTTATTTGTTTTTCAGAAAAACTATTAGCTGCAGCAATGGAAAATTTATTTGTGCGAAAAAAATAAAAAAAATCAACCCCTGCATCTGAAAATTTAATATCACGTATGGGCTTAAAGTCTCTGCTGCGTGGTTTTTCCGGGAGTAATAATCCATTGTATGAATTGTAGAATGGCTTAATATTCCATTTTTTAATCCTAAAATTGAAACCAAGGGATTTATATTGGAGTTTTACATTTTTGTCCAGTTGTGTTCCGGGAATGGCCCATGAATATTTTAATGATACCCACTTATAGCCAAGATAAATACCAATATTTCCACTCCTGTTGGCAACGAGGCTGTAATTATTTTTTAACTGGCCCGGGTTTGAAAAATTAAATTTTGTGCTTGAAATTCCAGGATAGAGTTCAACTACATTTCTTTTTTCAAACTTGTAAATATAATTTGAATCAGCAAGGGTGTTTTGTGCAAACAAATATTCATGACTGCAAATGAAGAAAAATAGAAAGGCAAAGATGTACAGGGATTGCAATTTCATATTGATATTTCTGTAAACTACTTTTTTATTTGCTAAATTAATTGTTATAAAAATGCAATTAAGGTAAAATTTAAATTTGTTGCATTTTAAATTGTAAACGGTTGGTGGAAAACAAAGCGAAGATTTGCGCAGGCGTAGTCCTCACCGACAACTATAGGATCTGCTACATCAAAGTTTGAAATGCATCTTTTTAATTTCATCTCTATAAAATTGTTATATTGTTACAATAAAATCCACCATTATGGCAGAATCGGAAATTGTAAAACATACAAAGAGCATTTACAAGGTTTGGAAAAGTAAACAACACATTTTCCCGCATAAGTTGAAAGAATTCCTGCTTGAAATATTTTTATCACCGTATTTGCAATAACGGTATCATGATGGTTTCATAACAGGAGCGAACATCTGCATGATAAGGAAAATTTAAAAGACTTTTTAATTGGATTAAAAGAGTATATTAAAAAAGATATTGGAGAAAAGCGGAGAAGGTAAAAACTGGTGATTGTTTAATCAGGGACACTTTAAGGCTTTATTAGAACCGGATACAAAATACCACCGGAATTGATCCAAATAGCGGGAGATTTGAAAGATTTAATTCATCAGGTAAGATTGGAACGATTGAAAGCAATGAGCTTCAGAAGTAATATCCCGGAAAATTGACGTAACTTAATTTATTAAATACATCCGCTATGAAACAAATATTCTTACTTCCGATTTTTATCTTAACAACTTTAGTTTCATTTTCACAAAATGGTTGGTCCATTTGCAATGCTCCTGAATTCACGAGCAGGGTGGATGATGTTTTTATGGTTAATGCAAAAACTGGTTATGCAGTTTGCGGTGATGGACAAATTGTAAAAACAACTGATGGTGGAAGTGACTGGTTCAATATCCTGACAAACGATACAATTTATTGCCGCTCTGTTGAATTTATGAATGAACAAAAAGGTTTCGTAGGTGGGTTTAAGAATCACGGGACTGTTTCCGGTAATGGCTACCAAAGGAATGTTTTAAGAATGACCACCGATGGAGGAACGACCTGGACTGATATTACAGATCGACTTAACCCAAAAGCAAACGGAGGTATCTGCGGACTTTCGATCATTGGCAATACCATCTATGGATGTGGCAATTGGTATGAAGATTCTGCCTACATCGTAAAGTCAATTGATGGCGGCGATACTTGGAGTTTTATAGATATGAAGAGCCAGGCTGCACATTTAATTGATCTGAATTTTATTAATGAGAATGAAGGCTTCGCAACAGGCAGCGATATATTTCAAAGGGCTACTATACTTCATACGATTGATGGGGGACACACCTGGACAACCGCTTATGTACGTTCCGGTGACGACATGGAGTACTGTTGGAAGATTCAGCGATTAAGCCCACTAATATATTTTGTTTCCATTGAAAGCATTAGTCCCACTACAGCACCCAAGGTTTTAAAATCTATTGATGGAGGAATGAGCTGGACTATCAGGGACGTGTACCCGACAGCTTATAATATTGAAGGTATAGGATTTCTCAATGAATTGAAGGGCTGGACAGGTGGCGATGAAGGGTTTTCTTTTGAAACCAATGATGGCGGTGTAACGTGGGATACCATACATGTTTGCCCGGAGATGAACCATGTCTTTAGGGTAAATGATACACTGGTACTTGCAACCGGAACAAAGATCTGGAAATATTCAACCAATGCCGCTATTAGTGTTTATGCACCTGATACTGCCAGGTTTGCATGGGTATATTGTTATCCTAATCCTGTAAAAGGTAAATTAAATGTTGATGTATATATTAAAAATAATACCCGTATTTTCCTTGGCATATTTGATCAGATGGGTAGAAAGGTTCGTTCCATTGAAAATGCCGATAAAGAAAAGGGCTATCATAAATATTATGTAAACACTGAAGGGCTTTCCAATGGAATTTATTATGTTGTATTGAAAACACATGATGAAAAGCGGGCGCAGAAAATTATTGTTGGGAATTGAAGTTTTTAAAAATAGTTAGCTGCTTAATTGCTTATGGTTTAAGACACTTAATGTTTAAAACGATTAAGATTAACCTATAACCTATTTACCATTAAACGATTTAAACCTCAAACGGTTTGTCTTACATAACTGATTTTTAAAAATCCCCGGAAAATTTAAATTTCAAGTTTTTCCAGTATTAATAATGTTTCTAAAAATTCATTCCAGGCAACCTGCCATTTATCTTTTGCAACATTAATTGTTTTATCATGGTCTATTAAAGCATCTCCCTTAGACTTCATATAGGTTTCAAATTTTCTAAGTGTTTCATTATGTAATTCCTCGAATTGTTTTTTAGGTTCCATTTTATCTTAAGTGGGTTGAAAAATAATTAGATTAAATATTAATAACAAAGCTCTTCAGCTATTATCATAAGTAATGCCGGGATTTGTTATTATATGAGTTTAAAATTTTCTGTGTTAACTTTTTTCATTTGGAACAGTCTTTGTTTTCAATTTAGTAAGCTTGTTTTTTTGAAAAATGAGTTTACCTAACCTAATCACCTAAATCGGTAAATATTTTAAAAAACTTTAAATTATTTATCATGAAAAAGACATTCATTATTCTAATGATCGCAGTAGGATTCGTTTTTATTTCCTGTAAAAAAGATTCTACCAGCAATTATTCACAATCAAATACAATAAATCCCGCTTCAACTGTTTTTGCAAGTGGCGGAGTTTGGGTTGTTACCGGGTTTACGAAAAATGGTATGGATGAGACATTAAATTATACAACATCGAGCATCAGCATTTCGCCAGATAGTACTTTTGCCATTTCAAATGATGCTTTTGCAGCAAACGGGAAATGGTCTTTTGGAACCTTATCCGAAAATACATTGCATCTTGATTATAATAATATTGATGTCATTTATTACGATCCATGGAAAGACATTCAAGATACATGGAAAATAAATTCGTATACTTCTACAACATTAACACTTCAATCAGTCGATAATATAAAGAAGATGAGCCTGGAAAAACTTATTCGTTAATATCAAGCGGTAAAATATCCATGTACTGCAATAAAATATTATGAGCGATCATAGTTATTTTTTTTCGAAGAAGTGAAAGAAATTTTGAATGATGACCATATTGTCTAAAAAATTCCCCAATTGTTTAATATGCTCGATATGAAAAGGGGAATGATATTGTAATTCCTTATTGGCAACATCTTTGCAATTTCTTTGAATGCGTTTGATAAAAATCTTATGCGTTTATTGTTAATCAAAAATAATTTTATGAAAAAGCACATTATGCAATGCCTGGTAACAGCATCAATCGTAGTAGCAGGATTGATTGCTCCGGCAAATGTAAAAGCACAGGAAACAAAAAAGGAAGAAAAACAAGAACAAAAAAGGGATGATGACATTGAGCATTGTAAAGAAACCAGAGCCACATTTATAAAAACAGATCCCATGCTGAAAAATTTATTTGAGAATTCAGCAGGATATGTAATTTTTCCGAGTATTGGAAAAGGTGCAATGGGTGTAGGTGGTGCTACTGGAAATGGAATTCTATTTGAAAAAGGAAAAGCAGATGGGAAAGCAAATATGACACAGGTTACAGTAGGTTTGCAGGCTGGCGGTAAAGTTTATAGTGAAGTGATATTTTTTGAAAGCCAGGAGTCTTTGAAAAATTTTAAAGATAGTAAATTTGAATTTACAGGACAGGTTTCTGCGGTAGCAGTTAAAGCAGGCGTATCTGCGAATATGAAATATAAAGAAGGGGTAGCAGTGTTTACGCAGGAGAAGGGAGGTTTAATGTATGAAGCTTCTGTGGGTGGACAAAAGTTTACTTACAATGCTTATTAAATAATACTACAACAATATTTAGATAAGAAAGCCGTGTTTTGCACGGCTTTCTTATTAATACGAAATATATTATCGAATATTTTTTTATTTTAAAAAACGGTATGTCCATTTTACTAAAAAAAGATTTCTTGCTTGTCCTGCAAATGCGTTGTTAAACAAACTATGAAAGAGGCGGGAATCAAGATCAGCACTCGCATCCGGATCATTTCCATCTGACCAGACAAGATAAAATTCTGAACCATGTTTATATTCCCATCTTAAAATAAGGTTCGATCGGAATTCTACAAAATTAAAATCAGGCTTTTGGAATGTATAATCAATTGAGCCGTCATTATTTTCATCCACTGAATAAACACCCTCATGGTAACTAAGCTGGTTATCTGTAAAAGGGGCACTGAACCGGTCAATATATTTTTTTGCCAGGCCATTGCTGATATAGGCAAAGTTTTTATACTTTGGCCTGGTAAGAAAGGGTTGTCCATAATATTGAATCGTAAGGTCTGGAGTAATGTTATAGCTTAACCTACCGGTAAAGCGTAATGTTTTTTGATCAACCTGTGCTACAATTGTACGAGTTGTATTGTTATAGGAAACGTTTTGTACGAACTGATCCTGTTTGCGCCAATAGGTATCATACTCGGCACTGATGGTTATGTTAAGAGCATCGAATGGTACAAATGAAATATCCATGGAGGCATTATTAAAACTAAGGGTATGATGAAATCCCCAAAAATGAAACACAGATATATCTCCATATATTTTTTTTCTTGAATCGCTATTGAGGTAAGCACTCCAGCCAATACCGTCGGGCCTTCTTAATGATCCTGCACCTCTTAATGAAGTATTGGACACATCATACGGATTCCATGTTACAGAAGTTCCGGTTTGCCAGTTATTTCTAAAGGTAAAATGCGAGTTTGTATTGATTTGTTCATAAAGAAGCTTACCATCATAATCCCAACGCAACCAGTGATTGTAATTAAAACCTGCACTACGAAAAACCGAAAATGATTTTTGAAAACTAACACCAGCCCAGGTGAAATGGTTGATTTCATTGGCAGTAAGCATGAAACCAATATCATTTAATTCCAATTCCGGTGAACGCAGTGTCACGCCGGTTTCAAACTTGAATATCTGCCCGTATTTACCTGCTTTGCCACCGATCTTTCCAAACCTGATCGTACCACCGCTACCTGTGAGTGAAGTGCGGCTGCTATCTACCGTTAGCTTGTCTGAATTTGGCCGCTGAAATAAATGTTCAAAAGCAGTTTGTGTATTCAGGATAGCTTCTTTACTTCCATTTACACTGCTGAATATCGCATTGCCTCTTAAATACCAGGTTCGGTTTTTCCAGTAGTGTAAAAAATCGAGGCCGCCTGAATATGCATTTCTGTGTAAAATATCCCCGAGTCCTTCTGCCCGGTTAACTGCCGTAAAAATGCCTCCAATAATGGTGTTGCCTCCTTTGATATCTTTCTGTAACCTGCCAACAAAATAATTTGTCAAAGGTTCAACCAATTCTTTCCTTCTTTTTCCGCTGCTATCAATGGTCGCATTTTCCCGGCCGGTAACACTTTCCAGGATTCCAATGCTCCATCCTTTTTTTGTTTTCCCACTGAATTTTGTTGCGCCCAGTATGGAAGTGTTCTGCGGATATTTTACATATTCCCCCGTGGTTGTATTTGGATAACCATGTGGTGAACTCCCTATACGCCTTGAATAGAACAACAGGTCGGCATCATAATCGCCTCCAGCCTGTGAACCTGTGAGTTGGTATTCAAAAATATTCCGGCTTTCAATGAAGAAGGGCCTTTTCTCATCGAAGAAATTCTGAAATCCGTCTATTCGTACCTGTGAGGGATCAGCTTCAACCTGTCCGAAATCAGGATTAATGGTAAAATCAAGAATGAGGTCATTGGTAACAGCTACTTTTCCGTCTATGCCTGCATTCACTTTTCCATCCACACCTTTAGCGAAAGGATTGCCGGGCTCTTTTTTGTATTTATCAACCTGGGTAGTAATATAAGGAGCGATCTCTAACTGCCTGTGAAAAGGAATATCATTTAATCCATGCAGTTCACCAAAACTACTTACCCATACACCACTGCCTTGCTGTATAAATTGCCAGATGGAACGTTCTTCCTTCCTGAATATGCGCCTGGTGAACTGGATACCCCAAACTTTGTCTTTTTCATTGTTATATCTTAATTGGCTCAATGGGATCTTTACTTCAGCGGTCCAGCCTGTTTTGTTGATATGTGTTTTTGCAAACCAGATCGGGTTCCAGCTATCATCCCAGTTATTCCCATCATTTGAAACAAATTCATCACCTCGTACACCCGACACCGATAGCGTGAAAGAGAATGCAGTACGGTGATCATGATAACTATCTATATTTATTTCCACCCAGTCGCCGGGAAACTCATCCCGCCTGCCCATTCTTTTGCTGATAGAATCCGGGGATGCATCTTTACAATCATAAGCGATGTAGAGGAATTTATCATCGTACAATATTTTGAAATTAGTAGGGTGGGTTGGTGGTTTTAATTCATTTGGCTGTGATTGTATAAAATCGCCGCCCCATTCAACAGCATTCCAGGCTTCTTCGGAAGGAATGCCATCCAGGGTTATTGCTTTGTCTAAATGTTTAGTATAGTATTTTTTCCGTTCCACAGTAGTGTCCGCCGGGAGACTCCAGGCAGTTATGGAAAAGCAAAGAAAGAAGCTAATCAGCAGGCAGGTTTTGTTCATATATCAATTTTACAAACAGATGCTAAGCATGGCAAATATAAATATAGAAACGGCAATTTTTGAATGTTACACGGTGGAGGTTTGGAGTTAAGAGTTAAGAATTAAGAGTTAAGAGTTATAAGTTGGGTGTTACCTGGGTGTAATTTTGTACTTTTTAGGCATTGTATAAACAATTATACAGGTTATTGGTTTCGACCAGACGCTAAACTCTTTTCGTATTTTTGAATAATAAATAATCTTCCAATAATGATTCCATTTGTTCTGCTGATCGCTGTAATTTGTTTTACTATTTATTTTTTATCAGGAAAAGAAAAAAATAAAATAATTGAGCCGGTATTTATTAATACATCTTTGCTTGATAAAAATGTTTTATTTTATTCAAAACTAATTCCTGAAGAAAAAAAGCAATTTGAAAAAAATGTGGCAGATTTCCTGGCTGATGTAAAAATTACAGGAATTGATACAAATGTAGAAGAACTGGACAGGATTTTAATTGCTGCTGCTGCGGTCATCCCGATTTTTCATTTTAAACAATGGAAATATTATAACCTGCAGGAAGTATTGTTGTATTCAGATGCGATCAACATGAATTTTGAAAGTGCCGGTAATGTTGACAGGAATATTCTTGGTATGGTAGGCTCAGGCGTGTACGAAGGAAAAATGTTTTTGTCTAAACATTCTTTGCACGAGGGTTTCGATAATAAAATGGATAAGAGCAACACCGCTATTCATGAATTTGTTCACCTGATTGATAAATCGGATGGAGACACTGATGGCGTTCCGGCAATATTACTTGATAAAAAATTTGTATTGCCATGGATCGAACTGATACAGAAACAAATGCAACAAATTGCAAATAACAAGTCCGATATAAATCCTTATGCCACGATGAACAAGGCTGAGTTTTTATCTGTAACAGCAGAATATTTTTTTGAAAGACCCGATCTTTTGGAGAAAAACCATCCTGAGTTATATGCAATGTTGAAGCAGATGTTTGAGCCGGCATTATGAGTTTTATTCTTATGAACAACCATTTTTAGTAATCGTTTAGTGATTGGTATGATTTTTTTAAATAGAGCTGTTTGATTAAAAGGGAATTCCCGTATTTAAGCATTTACAAACTATGTTATCATCTAAAATATTTTGTTATATAAAACATGAGATAAACGTTAATCAATTATGCGTTGCCGGTAGTATCGGCTAATACGTTGTGGACAGATGCTATGAATGCGGGAGCGGTGGCGTTGACGATTCTGGTTAATTTGCAATCGTATAGTTATCTTGTATTGAAGCAATGATGTGCTGAAATTAAAAATTATGAATTATAAATTAATTGGTCTTTAACAAAAGAGTGTTTTTGTTTTACTCATGAAACCTCTTTTATTTTAGAGATCATTTTTCACACCCCTATAATTAAAATCGTCCGAATAGCATATTCCCATTAATTTTTAATTCATAATTTTTAATTCGATCTGAAGAGAGTTTTCTTCTGAGAAAAAGGAAAAGTTCTTTTACATTTTTTTAGTAGAATCCATTTGCATTGGAGGCATTGCACCAGCAGCTGGCGGCGGCGGCATCATTTTCATCATGTCAGCCATATCCATAAAGCTCCAGTGTTCGATCGCTTTCCCGTCTTTGAATTTTGTTACTTCAATACCGCCCATATCAAAAGGATCGCCGGCTTTCATACCCATGCCATCTGTTTTCATCTTACCGTTATAACGGCTCCATGACATTACGTATTCATCATCGGCAAGTTCTTTCTTGATATCTGTTTTATCATTCTCTGTCATAGCCGCCATTTTATCAAATTCTATTTTCATATTGGCAAGTCCTTTTACATCTCCTTTTTCACCTGCGTGGTCAACTGCATCATCTGCAATATAATCGCCAATCTTACTGAAATCCTTGGTCTCAAAAGCTTTTTGAATGGCATGATTTGCATCCAGGTTTTTTTGTGCTGCAGGCGATAAACCACCTGAATTGTTATTATTGCACGAAATAAAAAAACAGCATAATGCTGTGGCAGAAACAAAAAGAAACTTTTTCATATTGTTTTATTTTAGTTAAGAATAAATACGATAAATAATGGCAGGTGTAAATAGGCTGATAACAGCATTCAATCGGGTAGGAAGATGCTTAATTGCGGATATAAGGTATCATTTTTTTTTGAATTAAAATCAACTATGGCAAAGTTTGAGACTTTGCCATAGAAAAAAATATTGGGTAACTGGATAAATGTTTGCCAGTTTTATTTCACAAATCTTTTCGTGATTGTTGCTCCTTCATTGGTATAAACAATCATTGTGTAAACGCCTCCTGCCATATTTTTCAATGGTAAATTGATCATACTGCTTCCTGTAAGAATTGTTTTGCTATTCTTATAAATTATTTTTCCATCAGCCGCAATCATTTTCATTTGTATTGTTTGCTGTTTAGCCGAATTACAATACATGATCGTATTATTATTGCTACTTGTAATAGCAATAATTTCAAAATCTTCTTTATTATTTCCAGTCACTAATATTTTGCTGTAGAAAGAAATTTCATTGTCGCCGGTTATTTTTAACCTGTAATAATTTTTTCCAGGCAATGGTTTATCATCAGTAAAATTGAATGGTAATTGACAGCGTTGTGAAGTTGCAGTTAGGTTGCCAATATTAGTGAAATCAATTCCATCTGCACTACTTTCAATAACAAATGAGGTTGTAACATCTGTTGATGGAGCCTTCCAGGTGAGTAAGTTTGTTTCGTTCTTTTTACTAAGTGAAAAATATTCAAGCTTTACTGGTACAGGTGAAGTAGGACTAACAACAGTTGTTACAAGATTTGTTACAACAGGCACATTGAAATCAAAATAAATACTTGCCCTGTTATTCAATGAATCTCCAATGACAACGCTGTTTTTTGGTTTTATTTTAAAAGTAACAAATCCATGGCTTGCTGGTTCATTGATGGTTGCATAAGGGAGATGAATGTCTCTAAAATAGAATTGAAGTTTATTACCCTTTCGTTGAACATCGCAGGGAAAACTGCTACCGGTAAAATCAAAACTATCCCAATCAAGATTATTACTTAAGGTATCGGTAACTACAACATTGAAGGCAGTATCTGTACCCAGGTTTTGAAAATGAATAATATAATCCAGTGGATTACCGATATTGTTGATATCTAATTTTTCTCCCTGCAAACATATTTTATCATTGGGATCAAAGGATCCGCGTACTCGCTGTGGCAAAATAAAAACATTATCGTTGGGTGTTTCATCATTTACCAACGGATTAACGGTAGTAAGAAATGTCAGTGTATCTCCCACATTATTTACAGGAGCAGGTAGAACATCAAAACTCAAATAAATTGTCCTGCTTTCAAATGGTTGCAGGTTGGTATAATTCCATGTTAACTGCCCGGTAGTTTGATTGCTGCTAACGGGATAGGTTGCCAGCAAATTCAATTTGCTGTTTTCAAAATTCAATTGCACGGAGCCCGATTGTACAGTTGTTCCCCTGTTCTTATAAATAATATGATAGTTGGCCGAAAATCCAGGCCTTGCATTACCATCAGGAAGTAAAGTTATTTCAAGATCATTGTGTACACCATTTGGGCTTATGCAAAATGAAACTGAATCAATCAGGCTATTTGCTGTATCAAAACTTACCGCGGCAGATGCTGGCGTAAGATTAAAATATGCAAATGGAAAATAGGGCGTAAATGTAAAAGTCCCCGCATAAGGATAGTGAGCAAAATCACCAGATGGTGCAGTATAACGCGTTACCAGGTTACCGCTATTATCAGTAATTCTTACAGGTACAAAACCTATTCCTGCGTCTGCATTATCACAACCATTACTGTTAGCATCAAATTTTATTTTTCCTTTTACGGTATTGTAATTGCCCCCCGGAAAAAACGAACAATAAGAACTAATATTTACTGAACCATCAGAAGGAATTCCTGGCATAAGTGCTAAAGTATCCAATTCAAATTCGTCTGCACAAATATTTACCGGGCAATAAAGGGAAAGGGTAACATCAGCTAAACTTCCATTCTTAATATTCAGATTAAATGTTTGATTGATTGGAGTTGGATTGGTTCTGCTTAACCGAAGATCCCGTAAACTAATACATGAACTAAAGTCGCAATTTTGCATAACATCAGACAATATCCACGCAGATTGCAAATTGATGCATCCTGTAACATCAAGATTATTTATTGTTGTTGCCATATCAATGGTATACAAACCCGTGCAATTTCTTGCAATTACATTATCAAAAACCCCTGCAATCACAGGTATTAGTTTTGAACCACTTATATCAAGTGTTTGTGCCGTCAGCCCAGGTATAGCAAAATTTGACAGAGTGTCGCAATTTTTAAAACTTATGTAAGAACCTGTATTGCCCGATGCAAATAAATTCACTGATTTTAGTTTTGGATTATCATCAGCAATTAATTCGATGAGATCTTGCATGTCATCCAAATTAAGTGTTTCAAGATTAGGGAATGCCGCAATATTCATTTGTGTAATGCTTGATCCTCTACATGATAATGTTTTGAGATTAGTACAACCGGTAACATTAATTGTTGCTAAAGATGGAATATCATTACAACTAATGTTCACAAAGCTTAACATATCGCTGAAGTCAATCGATGTGATATGAGGGGCATCAATAGCTGATCCTATTGAAAAAGTTATAGATTGAAGATTTAAAAATGATTTAATACCTGTTAAATCGGTTATGTGGCGTAAGATCGTATCTTGTCCAGGTGCCCATCCCATCATTAGGTTTGTTACTGCCAAAGCTTCACTTGTTTGTATCTCGCCATCCTGGTTTGTATCTGTCCCAAGTAAAACGAGTTCAGCCTTAAAATAAGGATCTGGTATATTTACAATTTGTGCCGAAGCAGATGATGTTATTAAGAAAAATGTTATTGCAAAAAAGTATTTCATTTCATTTGTTTTTATACTTAACTAACATGAATTTTAATAAAAAAGGTTGGGTATTTTTCATGTATTTTTTAACTATTTTCATTGGGAATAATGACTTTTTTTAATTCAATAAAAAAATATAGAATGCAAGTAAGCCAGCGAATATTTCGCCAGCTTAGAATGTATTTTGGTTAGCAAGATTATTTTACAAAACGCCTCGTAATAATTTCCCCATCACTTGTATATACAACCAAAGTATAAATGCCCGGGAGTAAATGCTGAACCTGTAAGTTTACGGTATTACTTCCTGCTATGATTATTTTGGTTTGATTGTAAACAAATTTTCCATCTGATGCTACAACCTGGATTTGAGCAATTTGTTCTTTAGTTGTATTCAGGTTCAATATTGTATTGCTATTATCACTTACTACGCCAGTAATTATTGATGAACCGGACCTGGCTTTTTCAGCAACCAATACTTCGTTGTTAAAAGAAATTTCGTTTGTGTTTTTTAGGGTTAGCCTCATGTAGGTATTTTTTATTAGTATAAAATTTACTTCACAAAACGTTTTGTGACCACTTCTCCTTCGCTTGTATAAACTATCAAAGTGTAAATGCCGGTTGCCAGGTTCTTTAATTGTAAATTCAAGCTGCTGTTTCCTGCTGCAATCGTTTTGGTTTGATTGTACAACAATCTGCCATCTGTAGCAACAATCTTTATTTGTACATTTTGTTCTTTCGATGCATTTAGATAAAGGGTGGTATTGTTTTGATTACTCACAATAGCAGTGATAATTGATAAACCTGATTTTGTTCTTTCAGCAAGCAATACTTTGCTGTAAAGAGAAATTCCATTCGCATCTTTTATATTCAGCCTGTAATAGGTTTTTCCATCAAATGGTTTTTCATCTGTAAAATTGAATGGTGATTGACAACGTTCAGGAGTTGCCGTTATGTTGCCGATATTGCTGAAATGAATACCATCATTGCTTCTTTCAATGCCAAAATCGGTAATGCCGGTTGTAGGAGAAGCTTTCCATACAAGTTGATTGGTTTCATCTTTACTTACTAAAGAAAAATATTGAAGCTTAACTGCCAATGATACAGTAGGGACAACAACAGTAGTAGCGAGATCTGTTACAACAGGAGGATTGAAATCAAAATAAATACTTGCCCTGTTATTCAATGAATCTCCAATCGCAACAGTGTTCTTTGGTTTTATTTTGAATGCAACATATCCATGGCTGGCTGCTTCATTCATGCTTGCATAAGGAAGCTGAATATTATTAAAATAGAATTGAAGTTTATTGTCTTTACGTTGTACATCGCATGGAAAACTGCTGCCAAGCAGATCAAAACTTTTCCAGTCAAACTTATCGGATAGTGTATCTGCCAGCATCACATTTGATGCTGCCGCTGTTCCTAAATTTTGAAAATGGATGACATAATGAAGATAATCGCTTGCATGGTCAATATCAATTTTCGCACCTTCCAGGCATTCTTTATCATTCGGGTCATAAGAACCAACAACGCTTTGAACCAACACAAAGGAATTATTTGAAGGGGTTTCATCATTTGCAATTGGATTAATAACTGAAAGAAACTGCAGCGTGTCCCCGATATTATTTATAGGTGCTGGCAATACCATAAGCTGTACAGTAATATACCTGTCTTCAAAAGGAGCAAGGTTTGTATAGTTCCAGTTTAACAGGCCCGTGGATTGTGACGATGGTAATTCTGATGCGTTGACAAAAGTCATTTTGTTATTATCAAAACTCAGCAGGATGTTTCCTGAAAGTGTAGTTGTTCCGCGATTACGGTAATGCAAATCGTACGTTGATGCAAAGCCTGTAAGTGCAGGCTCCCATGGCACTAATGTAACTTCAAGTTGGTTGTGTGTACCATTTGGCGTAATGCAAAAATTTGCAGAGTCAATAAGATTATTTGCTGTGGCAAATGAAATATTAGATGAAGTTGGTGATACATTGAAAAAAGGATAAGGGAAATAGGGCAGGATATTAAAATTTCCTGCATATGGATAATGCCTGTAGTCTCCATAGAATCCAGTATATCTTACCATAGAATTACCTGATCCATCTGTAAACCTGATTGGAACATTAAGCATTCCGGGGTCGTTGTCATCGCATCCGTTGGCATTGCCATCCAATCTTATTTTTCCTTTAATCGTATTATAATTTCCGCCGGGGAATGATGAACAAAATGAATTAACACTAACGGTGTTGTATACCGGAGCATTGGCATTAAATAAATTATGATATAAATCAGTGATGGGCGCAACCTCAATCTCATCTGCACAAATATTCAGCGGGGGACCATTGGGTTCAAGGTATAAATACATATAGTTAAAGGCCCTGCCATTCTTTATGTTCAGGCTTGTAAGATTATCCGGGTGAAATATTCTTAAAGAATCAAGAGCGGTGCAGGTACTTAAATCCAGGGAAGAAGGAAGATAAGAACCAATTTCAATATTTTTAAGACTTGTACAACCAGTAAGATCCAGCAAGTTTGCGATATTGGTATTAGCACGAATTCGAAGTAAACCGGTACAATTAGCAGCAGACAGTGAAGCGACATCTCCATCAACATATAAATTTTTAAATTTTGTCATACCACTTATATTCAAAGACTGGATACTGCTTGACGACATAGTAAAAAAACTAACAAGACTATCTAATGTAGTTAGATCAAGTGAAGCAAGATTTACCATGCCGCAGTTTAAGTATGATAGCTTATTATCGCCACCGAGATTTAAACTTGTAATGTGTGTAGCACTGTTTAACCCGGAAGCGCTAAGATCAACGTAATTAAGATTACTGCATCCGGATAAATTTACTGTTTGCGCAAAAGTTACGTTTGCATTAAGCCATTTTAATCCTACCATACCCGACAAATCCAGGTTTGTCATATTGTACGGTGACCAAATATGTACGGAGTCAACATTTATAAAAGCATTTATACCTGTAAGATCAAAAAATGACAACTGTGATAATGGGCGAAATGATGTCACAGCCTGCGCTTCGCTAACCTCTATTTCATGATCTCCGTTGGTATCGAATAAACCTATCATCGCATCCTTGAATTGCGGATCAGGAATATTTACAATTTGCGCTGAAGCAAATGATGCAGTAAAAAAAAGTATTGCTGTTATAAAATATTTCATCGTTCTGTGTTTAAATTTATTTTACAAATCTTTTTGTGATAATTTCTCCATCATTTGTATAAGCAATCAAAGTATAAATACCGCTTGATAAATTTTTCAATGATAAATTCATCGTACTACTTCCTGCTGCAATTGTTTTCGTTTGATTATAAACCAATCTTCCATCAGCAGCAATAACTTTCATTTGAACGCTTTGTTGTTTCGATGCATTCAGATAAAGGGTGGTATTGTTTTGATTACTCACAACAGCAGTGATGATTGATAAACCTGATTTGGTTCTTTCTGCAACCAATACTTTACTGTAAAAAGAAATTCCATTTGCATCTTTTATATTGATCCTGTAATATGTTTTTCCATCAAAAGGTTTTTGATCTGTGAAATTGAATGGCGATTGGCAGCGTTCCACGGTTGCCGTTATGTTGCCGATATTTGTGAAATGAATACCATCGTTGCTTCTTTCAATTCCAAAATCGGTGATACCGGTTGTAGAAGATGCTTTCCATACCAGTTGATTGCTTTCATTTTTATTTACTAAAGAAAAATATTGAAGCTTAACAGCTAAAGTTCCTGAAGGATCTGTTACAACCGTAGTTGCAGTATTGGTAACTACAGGTGCATTGAAATCAAACCAGATGGATGCTTTGTTATTCAGCGAATCGCCAATAACAAGATTGCTTTTTGGTTTTATACTGTAAGCCACAAATCCGTGGGTGGCAGGTTCATTGATAGTTTCAAAAGGAAGTTTAATGTTTTCAAAATCAAATTCGATTTTATTGCCTTTTTGTTTTACAACAACAGGATGGCTGCTGCTCATAAAATCAAAACTATCCCAATCTAAATTATTACTCAATGTGTCTGTTACCACAATATTAAAAGCGGTATCTGTTCCGGTATTCTGAAAATGAATAACATAATTAAGATAGTCATTAATAGTCGAAATATTGATCTTGCTTCCTTGTAAACATTCTTTTTCATTTGGATCTAAGGATGCCACTAATCTTTGTGGAAGAACAAAACTGTTGTTGGCTATTGTTTCATCACCTGCGATTGGATTTATTTGTGAAAGGAAATAAATCGTATCACCAGGATTGTTTATGGGAGGTGGCAGGATAGCAAAAAAAACATCGATCGTTCTTGATTCAAAAGGTAATAGGTTTGAATAGTTCCATACTAATTGTCCAACACTTTGTGAACTTGTCGCAACGTTACTAAAAACGAAGGTCATTTTACCGTTGTCAAAATTCAATTTTACATCTCCGGAGATCGTTGTAGTGCTACGGCTTTTATATGTCAGAAGGTAATGGCAGCTAAATCCGGGCCTTGCCGCAGTTACGGGAATCATACTAATTTCAAGGTTGTTGTGAATGCCACTGGGTGTTACACAAAAATCGGCAGTGTCTATTAAATTATTAGCAGTATCAAAATCGACCTGCGTATTTAAAGGAGCAATGGAAAAATAGGGATATGCGATGTGAGGAGTTAAAGTAAAATTTCCGGCATAAGGAGTATGGTAATATTTGCCTGCAGTATTTGTTGAAACAGTGATCATTTCTCCACTTGTATTGTTGGTCATTTTTACAGGAATGCTCACAACACCAAAATCATTGTTGTCACAACCATTATGATCAACATCAACACGAACCTTTCCCCTGATCAAATTATAATTTCCTCCCGGGAACAAAGTGCAGAAAGGTGAAATAGTTACATTTCCGCTAGGATGAGGCAACAACCATGAATTCAAAGAATCAATTTCAAAATCATCGGCGCAGATCCTTACATTTCCAGGCAAAGAATCGGATAACGTTGTTAATGCAGTGCCATTTTTTAAATTGATCAGGCTATTAGCCATATCATTATATTGCAATCTCAATGTCTTCAAACCGGGGTTGCCGCTGAAATCCATTACAGACGGACGGAAATGTGTTAAGTATACACTTGATAAGTTTAGGCAATCCGTTAGATCTATTGCAGCTTCAACATCAGGACGATTTTGGTCGTATGTGATCATTACACTGGAAACCCCACTATTTCTACAAATAAATGCTTTCAGATCTGATGCAGGAAGAATTTGAGCGACAATTAATTGGGGTGTATTACTTATATCAATCGTATCAGCGTTGCCGAAAAATTGAATTGCCTGTAAACTATCAGCATTTTTAATGCTGATATTCCTAAGATGGTCTAAATAGTTGCAGCCCACTATAACGTTTTCAAGATTATGAAGGCCGTTCGCTGTGAAACTGGCGTTATCCCCAAGTGTTATTCTAATGGATTCCAATTCCTGTTTGGGTGTTAGATCAATGGAAGGAAAAGTGCCGCCTATTTCCATGTATTCAAGATTATTACAGCCATCGATGTTTAACGTAGTATGGTTGCTGGTGGGATTATTAACACCAAGCCACTTTAATGCAGCCATTCCACTAAAATCAAGCGACGTTACGTTTACTGGCCCGCTGTTAAGGTATTGCAGGTTGGAAAAGGAGCGAATGCCAGTGAAGTCAAGAATTATACCATCGGTAGCACCGAAACGATTGATTGTATCTGTGGCCAATGCTTCGGATTCCAGTATCTCGCCATCCCCGTTGGTATTTATAGTGGCCTGACCAAGCAGCCATGTTTTAAAAACAGGATCAGGAATATTCACAACCTGTGATGATGCAAATGTTGCAATAAAAATGAGCATCGTGGTTAAAAAATATTTCATAACAATATGATTTTCCATTAAAAATTATTTCAAAAAACGTTTCGTGATCACTTCTCCATTATTTGTATACACAATCAAAGTATAAATGCCCGTTGCAAGATTTTTCACTTGTAAATTCAATGTACTGCTTCCTGCCGCAATTATTTTTGTTTGATTATAAACCATTCTTCCATCAGCAGCAATAACTTTCATTTGAACGTTTTGTTCTTTTGATGCGTTTAGATAAAGCGTTGTATTGTTTTGATTACTCACAACAGCAGTGATGATTGATAAACCTGATTTGGTTCTTTCTGCAACCAATACTTTACTATAGAAAGAAATTCCATTTGCATCTTTTATATTGATCCTGTAATAGGTTTTTCCATCAAAAGGTTTTTCATCTGTGAAATTGAATGGAGATTGGCAGCGTTCCACGGTTGCCGTTATGTTGCCAATATTTGTGAAATGAATACCATCATTGCTTTTTTCAATGGCAAAATCGGTGATGCCGGTTGTTGATGAGGCTTTCCATACAAGCTGATTGGTTTCGTTTTTATTTACTAAAGAAAAATATTCAAGTTTAACTGCCAATGATACAGTTGGTACCACAACGGTTGTAGCAAGATTTGTAACAATAGCAGGATTAAAGTCAAAATAAATACTGGCTCTGTTGTTCAATGAATCTCCAATGACAACACTGTTCTTTGGTTTTATTTTGAAAACAACGTATCCCTGGCTCGCTTGTTCATTAATGGCTGCGTAGGGAAGATGAATGTCATTGAAATAAAATTGTAGTTTATTGTCTTTACGTTTTATTTCGCATGGATGACTCGTGCCAATGATATCAAAACTTTCCCAATCCAGGTTGTTACTTAATGTATCGGTTACTACAACGTTGAATGCTGTGTCTGTACCCAGGTTCTGGAAGTGAATAACATAATCCAGGTTGTCGCCGGTATTTTCAATGTTGAGTTTTTCTCCTTCAAGGCATTGCTTGTAATTAGGATCAGCGGAAGCAAGTACTTTTTGAAGAAGGATAAAACTATTGTTTGATGGTGTTTCGTCACCCGAAACAGGATTGATAGTGGCCAACATCAGCAGCGTATCTCCAATATTATTTACAGGCATTTCGGCAACATGAAAATATACATCGATCACTCTTGTTTCGAAAGGTTGCAGGTTGGAGTAACTCCAGCTCAACTGACCTGGTAACTGTGTAGATGGTATTGGCAAAGAATAAGCAGTTACAAATATCAATTTGTTGTTATCAAAATTAAGCTGCACATTACCTGAAAGCACAGTCGTTCCCGTGTTCCTGTAATAAATTTTAGAACGCATTTCAAATCCGGGAGCAGGCCTGCGTAAAGGCACTACAGTTATATCAAGTAAGTTATGGGATCCAGTGGAAGTAATACAAAAATCGTTTACATCAGTAATATTATTGATCGTATCAAAAACGACATTTGCAGATACCGGGCTAACACTATAATACGGATACGGGAAATAAGGCTTTACCGTAAAGCTTCCGGTAGTGTCATAATACTTGTATGTGCCGGAAGGATTGTAAGAATACATAACGGTAGAACTTCCCAATGCATTTGTAACCTTCACGCCTACATTTGGCAAACCACTATCTGTAATATCACAGCCGTCGTGATTTCTGTCAATTCTTACAATCCCTGAAATGGTATTGTAAGCGCCACCATTTGATATTGATGAACAGAAAGGATTTACTGTAGTTGTAAGTTCGGACCAACCTTTTGTATGTAATGTAGAATCAATATAGGCTCTTTCAAAATCGTCGGTACATACATATAAAGGCTGCGTAGGACTTGTCAACGATTTAATAGCGATATATGGATCCTTATGGCCATTCTTTAAATTCAACGTATGAAGATTTTGGAAATTCCCGGTAATTGAACGAAAGCCATGACAGTTGCTGAAATCCAGCGAAGTGATGGTATTGGACGATCCGTAAAGTCCTATAAGGTTTGGACAAGTACTTATGTCTATCGCAGAAGCTGTGTAATTAGTGCCAATATTCAGGCTTATCAGGTTTGTGCAACCATGAACATTAATACTGTCAACAGTTTCAATGTCCTGGTTACTACCAGTACCAAAATAAATTCCTTTTAAAGCAATTGCATTTTCTGCATTGATCAAACCAATTGGTCCGGCAACGGATAATTTTTCACACATTTGTAAACCACTTATATTAATAACTCCAATATTATTTTGCCAGACAGAAGCAAAATTTACAAGGCTATCCTCCTGGCGTAGATCTAATTCTGCCGTATGTATGCCGTTGCATATTAACTCTTTTAACCGGGGAGTACCACTAATATCAAGGCTTGTAATATGTGCATAGGGCGTAGGCGTATAAGCATTAATGGCCAGGTAGCCAAGATTACTGCAGCCGGATAGATTTACAGATTCCAAATAGTGGCTATCAATTTCGAGCCTGCGCAATTTTGTCCATCCTGATAGATTGATGTGAGTGAGATGGAGTGGCCAGGTATACAGGGTAAGGGTATCAACATTGGTAAAGGCTTCCAATCCCGTTAGATCATCGGATACTCCACCCTGGAGATATAATCTGTGAACAGCCAGGGCTTCACTTACCTGGATCTCTCCGTCACCGTTAGTATCAATGGCAGGCGTATAATTTAAAAGTTCATTTTTAAGATCGGGGCTGGTGATATTTACTATTTGCGATTTTGCCATGCAAGTAGTAAGTAAGAATAAAGCAGTTATTAAGTGTTTCATCGTGTGAATTTTATGTCGTCATTTTAATTTGTAAGATAAACCGATATTAAATCCAGCCTGTTGTATCTTTTTATTGATTAAACTGTTTTTAATGTTTTGTCTCCCCAATGCCCATGTTAGAGATGGTGTTCCGAATAGCTCCAATCTTTTGTTTATTCTTTTTCCAAACCTAAATCCACCATACAATGCTGCACCAATACTGCTTTTTTCATTATTGCTTTGCGTGGAAGCAGTAAGCTGTGCATCATGATTGCGGTTGATCTCATTGATGTATTTGCCATATACATTTATATAAGCACCGGCAACAACTCCAAGCGACCATGATTGTTTTTTTATAAAATCATATTGAATAAAAACAGGAACAGTTAAAAAAGTATAACTGTTGGTTGCAGCAATTTTCCTGTTTCCTTCAGTAACAGTTACTACTGTATCACTTACAAGCTGTGGACCGCCCACACTATTTATCAACCTGTCAACAATTGTGTACTTCGTATTTGTTTCTGTTCCTGAAATAGTAATTTGTTCATTCAATTTTAAATACTGCAGTCCCAAACCAACAAAGAATTTTTTACTAAGCTCTCTTCTTACAACAATAGAATATGCAACGGATGCATTCATACTTGTGCTGGCAAGTTTGCCTGAAAAGACAGAAGTATTGTTATCTGTAACCTGCTTACGGTCAAAAGTAACCGCTTTGTCATATTGCTGAATGGGCAATACGGGAGAAACGCCAGCGTCAATAAACCAGGCATGTTTTTTTGCCGGTTTATTGACTGCGTTTTTCTCTTTTTTGTTTTCAATGGGAGTTGTTGCCATAAGGGTCTTTATTGTGGAGTCAACAACCAATTCTTTTTTTATGGTAGGAGATAGATTATTTTTTTCTTTACTATCATTAGCTATTTTTTGTCCGTCGTTATTTTTTACCGGTTCATTCACGGCAACATCTTCAATATCTTTTTTAGATTTTTTATTTTCTGTTAAAGCATCATCACCTGTTTCTCCCGGTTGAACAGTAAGCGTTGATCTTCCGTTTTCTTTTTTTACTGTATTGGCTTTCTTCGCAAAGGAATCGTCATTTTTTTGTTTTTCATCTTTGTTGACAACAGCAGTTTCAATCTTTGTTTTATGAGATGATGGTTTTGTTTTTACTGCAAGAGAAACAACAGTAGTTTGATCAACTGGTTTATTGCTTGTTTTTAATTTATCTTTTGATGAAGTATTATTTGGTTTAGCAGTTACAATTTTAATTTCTGCATTTATTTTTTCATTAGGAATTATAGTATTCTGTTTGTTATCATTTGAACCAACCGCAGCCGGGGTTTTCAACCGCCGACCGGGTTCGTTTGCCGATTGCCGATTGCCGATTTCTGTTCCAGTATTTTTATTTATAACAATGGGATTCTGTTTGTTAT
>JBDTLP010000061.1:0-29499 GCA_039934735.1 Ferruginibacter sp.
AAATTCAGCTTTACAGCAACCAGGTTTTTGTAACAGATGAAGTAAAGGATATTGTGCCTGAATTCTTAATGTTGCTACACGGTGTTATTGACAGTCCGGATATACCGTTAAACGTTAGCCGCAGTTATTTACAGGGTGATCCAAATGTAAAAAAGATCAATGCACACATCACTAAAAAAGTAGCAGACAAGCTGGAAGAAATTTTCAATGCAGATAGAAAAGCATTTGAAGAAAAATGGGAAAGCCTTGGCCTGTTCGTTAAATATGGTATGATGACCGATGATAAATTTTTGGAGAAAGCCAATAAATTTTTCATCATGGAAGATACAACCGGCAAATTTTATACAGGAGAAGAATACAAAAAAGCAACAGAGGCTTTACAAAAAAACAAAGAAGGCAAACAGGTTATTTTATATACCACAAATCCTGTACAGCAGGATCCGTTTATTCAACAGGCAATTGCTAAAGGCTATATCGTTGTAAAAGCAGAAACACTTGTAGATGCTGCTTTTATAAATAGTGTTGAAATGAAATGGGCCGATACTCAATTCACAAGGGTAGATTCTGATATTGCAGAAAACCTAATTGATAAGAGTGAAGGAAATGATAGTGTATTAAGCAAAGAAGATTCAGAAAAATTAAAAACATTGTTCAGCGCACCACAGGAAGGACTTAATCTGAATGTAGAAATAAAAGGATTAAATGAAGGAGCTTCACCGGTAACTGCAACAAGGCCTGAATTAATGCGTCGTATGAAAGACATGGCTTCCATGGGCGGTGGTATGAGTGCATGGTATGCAAGTATGCCCGATGAAGTAAATCTTACTGTAAATGGCAATCACCCGATATTTAAAAATGTACTTTTGGAAACAGATGCGGTTAAACAGGAAAAGGTTGTGAAAAATTTGGCTGATCTTGCGCTATTGTCACAAGGTTTATTAACGGGTAATAATCTTACAAACTTTATTAATAGAAGTGTGGAGTTGATGGAGAAATAAATATAACAACGCTAATCATTTAAAAGAGATGCTGTTTTCCAAAAGATAGCATCTCTTTTTATTTACAGTCCTGGCCTGGTGTTATCACCAGCCAGTTGCTAATTTGAAAAACCTGGCTGGTGATAACACCAGGCCAGGGCTGGAGGGCAGTGTAAACTGGTTTCTTTCAGCTCCCCGCCTGCTTTAATTTGGCATTCAGATTTGTGACAATTGAAATCATTACTTGATTCCGTGGTCGGAGTCTTCATCACAACTGTTCGGAAGAATTTATTTTACCACCAAATATGATAGATACACGGATAACACGGATTTAACGGATTACAACGGATTTATTTTTTGTTCCAAAAAATTACTCATCAATTATTAAGTTTTTTATCAGTGATATGCTGCGTCAGCAGCATTTATCCGTTCAATCCGTGTTATCCGTGTATCTATCATCGGGGCTGATCAATATTTTAAATTATTAAAAAACTTCCGAACACTTATGGTGTCTTTATCGACCACTATGAAAATTCGAAAATGGCTGGTGAAGTCAACTGCCATGGGATAAAGTATTTTTCACTTTTTATTACTTCTTCGCCTTTCTTCTCTTTAATTAACTTTTTTTTGCTTTCTTTCTCAATTTTTGCTCATTTGTCTTAGTTCTTAAATATGGCCTTAATTTCTAATTGTATTTTTGTTTTCGAAAACGATCAGGCTTTAAAATTCCCGGCGGTGTAACCCTTTTATAAAGGAAATCAAAAAGGTTACATTTCCAAAGCAGGTAACTAAAAACGTTATGAAGTTAAAATATACTGCCCTGGCCTGGTGTTAGCACCTGCCATCAGCGAATTTCATAAACCTGGCTGGGTGATAACAGCAGGCCAGGGCTGTAGGGTAAGTTTATTTCACTGTGAATTTATCAACTACAAGAATCGATGCTTCCAGGTAATTGATCTTTTTTGTATGATAAATTTCTTTATACCCTGCATTGAGAAATAAATGTTTTTGTACCGGATTTAAATAAATGATTGTGACCTTTCGGGGATTTTTTTTAATACTTTCACGAATATTATTTACAACAGCGCTCATAATGGTTTCGTCAAATGGATTGAAAAGAAAGATACTGTCTGCATCTTTCGGAATCGCATAATAAAATGCATCATTGTTTATTACCTGGCATATTAAAAATGGAAATCTGATCTTTAGCTTTTCCATATTTTCTATTGCAGCATTGCATAATTCTTTTGAAAAATCGATGCCTGTAATTTTCTTAAATCCATAATGTGCAGCAACAACCATTGCCCTGCCTTTGCCGCAACCAATATCAATAAAGTGATTTAGTTTTTCAGGCTGCAGTTTGATAAATATTTCTTCCATTAAATCATAACTGGCAGGCATGTATATCGTAGCGTGTGTAATATCAATTCCTTTTTTTTCAAGATTGGTAAGTTCGTCAGCACCCGTAGTATCAATATCATATTTCTTTTCTCCTGCTATCTCATGTTTAATGATATGCTTTGCAATACGCATGTTCCAGTTGTAGGCGAGGTAGAGAAAGTAACGTATGTATTTTAAGGCGTGCATATTGGTTGGTTGAAATAGTTGAAGAAGTTGATATGGTAGATTAGGTTGATAAAGTTAATAAGTATAAAGTTGCTTAGCCTTTATCAACCATGTCAACCATGTCAACTTTGTTAACTTCGTCAACTTCCAAAGACAGCCTAAGGTCAATTACCTTCAACTGCAAAGTTGTTTCTCCATTCCATTCGTTTTCATCAATGGTAAAAACGATATCCACTGGTTTGTTCATTTGAAGGAGATGAAATTTGTGCGACATATTAAATCCAATCCCTGTAAGGGTGAATCCCTGTTGCTTAACAACGAATCTTACGTGAAGCTCTTTCACTATTTTGGAGTAGCTTGTATTGGTTACATTTTTTGCAATGAATACGGGCCGCATATTTTCGGGGCCATAAGGTTCCATTTGTGTAAGAATGTTATAGAAGGAAGCTTTGATCTCAGAAAAATTTATTGCTGCATCAATGGTTATCACGGGAATGAGTAAATGCGCTTCGATACTTGCATTTACAACTTCATTGAATTTATTACTGAATGCTTCTACATTTTCGGGCAGCATAGAAAGCCCTGCAGCAGCGAAATGTCCACCATAACCAAGCAGGTAATCCCTGCATGCATAAATGGCTTCGTATAAATTAAAACCAGCAACACTTCTTGCACTGCCTGCAACAACATCACCACTTTTGGTAAGTACAACTGTTGGCCTGTAATAATGTTCTATGAGCCGGGAAGCTACGATGCCAACAACTCCTTTGTGCCAATGCTCACGGTAAACAACAGACGTTTTTTTATTAACAAGATCATCATCTGCCCGTATGATTGCCAATGCTTCATCTGTAATACTGCTATCGGCTTCTTTCCGTTCGCTGTTGTCGGCATGTAGCATCTCAGCAAATTGCATTGCTTTTGTTTCATCTTTTTCAATAAAAAGCTGTACTGCTTTTCTTGCATCATCCATGCGACCAGCAGCATTTATACGTGGGGCTATAACAAAAACAACATTTGTAATACTTAGTTTATTTTGAATCCCGCCAAGTTTTATCAATGCCTTAATGCCAGGCGCAGGGTTGTCATTTATTTTTAGTAAACCAAAAAAAGCAAGTATCCTGTTTTCACCTGTCATTGGTACAATATCAGCAGCGATTGCAGTTGCTACAAGGTCAAGGTAGCAATGGTAATGTTCCTCAGCGATAGAATAATGTTCAGCAATGGCAGTTATTAATTTAAACCCTACACCACAGCCGCAAAGTTCTTTATAAGGATAATTGCAATCAGATTGTTTAGGATTTAAAATGGCTACAGCTTCCGGCAACTCATTGCCGGGCAAATGGTGGTCACAAATAATAAAATCGATGCCTAACGATTTAGCATAGCCGATAAGTTCAACGGATTTTATTCCGCAATCCAGGCATATGATCAAAGTAAATCCATGTGCAGCTGCATGGTCAATACCCGCTTTGCTAACACCATATCCTTCGCGGTAACGATGAGGGATATAAAAATCTACCAATGAAGCATCATAAATGCCCACAATGAACTGGTACATGGTTGCCACGGATGTGGTTCCATCCACATCATAATCACCAAACACTAATATTTTTTCATTATTAATAATTGCTGTATCGATCCTTGTAACTGCTTTTTGCATATCCTTCATCAGCCAGGGGCTGTGCAGCATATTTAATTCCGGGCGGAAATATTTTTTAGCGTCTTCGAAGCTGTCGATTCCTCTTTGTGAAAGAATGGTGCAAATGGTTTTGTTTATACCAAGTACATGGTGTAATTGATCAGTCTTATCCTGATCAGCAGTTAGTATATTCCATTTTTTTTCCAAGATTAATATTTTCTGTCAGTCGTATAACGAACAAGTTCTTCCAATGCATTTCTTACCGGCGATTCAGGGAACTCATGTAAAATAGCAAGTGCTTCATCGCGGTATTCATTCATTTTTTTTGCTGCATATAAAATGCCACCGGCATCATCCACAGCTTTAAGAACAAACTTAATACTTACTGGATTTTTATTCTCATTTTTTACAATGTATATTATACGGCGCCGGGTGTTTTTATCAACCTTATTTAATGTGTAAATCAACGGGAGCGTAAGTTTTTTTTCTTTGATATCGTTGCCGGTTGGCTTACCGATATTTTCATTACCGTAATCAAAAAGATCATCTTTTATCTGGAAAGCGATACCAACTTTTTCTCCAAAGCGTTTCATTTTATTTGTTACGATTTCATCTTTGCTTGTGCTATAAGCACCAACGCCACATGCTGAGGATAGAAGTGAGGCCGTTTTATTTTTTATTATCTCAAAATAAATTTCTTCATCAAGATTAAGTTTGCGGGATTTTTCCATTTGAAGTAATTCACCTTCACTCATTTGTTGAACAGCTTCCGTCAGGATATGTAAATGCTGAAAATCTTCATTGGAAGTAGAAAGTAATAATCCTTTTGAAAGAAGGTAATCGCCTACCAAAACGGCGATCTTATTTTTCCATATTGCATTGATGGAAAAAAAGCCACGCCTTTCCATTGATTCATCTACAACATCATCATGAACAAGGGTAGCGGTATGCAGCAATTCAACAAGAGCAGCAGCCCTGTAAGTGCTTTCATTTATCTCTCCATGAAGTTTGGCACTTAAAAATACAAACATTGGCCGCAATTGCTTCCCCTTACGCTTAATGATAAACTTCATTATCCTGTCAAGCATCGGCGTTTTGCTTCGCACAGCATCCGAAAACTTTTTTTCAAAAGTATCCAGTTCCTTCCCAATAATATTTTTTACAAAATCCATCTAAAAAAGGGGCAATATAATGCTTATCGAAGTATTTTTATTTTTTAGGGTAGGTTTTGATTGGCATCGAAATAACAAATAACTTTTGTTCAAATGCAGCAAAATCAATACAGACAAGCTCTACAGCTTAATAAAAATCCAGATCAATCAAAAATCTGCTTATTTAAATAATTGCTAAAAAATTTTGGTTTTTGGGTTGCATTCAATATTTTTGCCATTAATCAATCGTATATTTAGAAATCTATCAATCATTAAGTTATGTCAAGCAAAAAGTACAAATTATTATTAGCGGTGTTTTTAGTCCTCGCAACGGGGGTCTTTGCCCAGAAAAAATCGGCAAGTGGCTACGATGTGTATGACTCTACCGTTATTACGTCTAAAAGACAACCACAACAAAATGAGTTTTGGAATAACTCATACAACTTCCCTTCTAAACCACGCAATATGTGGGAGATGGGTATCAAGGGTGGTTTGATGAATGTAATGGGAGATGTGACAGGAAAAGTGCCTGCATTTGGTTTTGGCATTCATGTCAGAAAAGCTTTGGGCTATGTTTTTTCTTTAAGAGCTGAATACATTTACGGAACTGCAAAAGGATTAAACTGGTCAGCTTCTGAAGGATACCAAAATAATGGTCCCTTAGTGACAGCTGGTTATACTGGTCCGGTTTATTACAATTACAAAACACAGATCCAGGACCTTAGCTTACAAGGTATTCTTACTTTGAATAACATTCGTTTTCATAAGAACAAATCGGGTTGGATAGCTTATGCTGGTGCGGGCATTGGGGCAACTGCTTATAATGCTAAATTAGATTTATACGATGCAAACGGTCTTAATTATCAAAAGCTATTTGATGCTGTTTATACCAATCCTCAAACCTATAAAGGAAGGAAGGATATAAGAAAAGCATTAAAAGATGGAGCAGGTGGTGCTGATGGACTTGATGGTAATTATGAAACCGAAGCTCAAACAAACGGTGAACGCAGGCCAAGAATGGGAAAAAATACATTAAGGCTTTCAACTACAATTTTAGCTGGTATTGAGTTTAAACTTTCAAAAAGAGTAAATATTGCTCTTGAAGACCGTCATACTTTTATTCATGATGATCTGCTTGACGGACAAGAATGGCAGGAACATCCGAGTGGAGATCCTGCAACTACTGGAAACTGGGATACTTATAATTACCTTTCTTTAGGCTTGAACTTTAATATTGGTAAAAAAGCAGTTGAACCATTATTTTGGATAAACCCATTAGATTATGCTTATGGCGAGTTGAACAATCCTAAACACACTAAATTCCCTAAACCTGTATTTGATGATGCAGATGGTGATGGTGTTGTTGATCAATTGGATCGTGAACCTAATACGCCTGCTGGTTGCCCTGTTGACACACATGGCGTAACAAAAGATACTGATGGTGATGGTGTACCAGATTGTAAAGACAAACAATTGATCACTCCAACAGAGTGTCAACCAGTTGATGCTGATGGTGTTGGTAAATGCCCAGACCCAGAGTGCTGCAAAAATGTTAAGCCTGCTGGTGAGGAACCTAAACCTTGTCCTTCAGATTATCCAAGTCTTTCTTTCAAAGGAAACAGTATTGTTTTGACAAATGATAATAAAGCAATGCTTCATAATGTTGCTGAGAAAATGAAAGCAAATCCAAACTGTAACATTACGATCAATGGCTACCCTGAAGCTTCTAAAGCATCACAGGCTGTTTGCCAGAAGAGAGTAGATGCAGTGAAGAAACAACTTGTTGAAAAAGAAGGTATCAGTGCAGATAGAATCACTACCAATTGTGAAGTTGGTGGCGGAGATAAAAATACAGTTGACATCAAGTCAAACTAAAATAAGTTTTAATTCCACTTTTTGCTCAATGATGAAGCCCTCCCTTTTGGGAGGGCTTTTTCTTAAATACCTACCCTTTATAAAATAGTTAACAACTGTTTTTTGGAGAATTGTGTATTTACAGGCATTTTTGACTAAAATCCACTAATTTTGCACTTCTTTATGAGATTAATTAAAATTTTAGTACTCGTTTCTTTTATCCTGTTTGGTTTTTCATCCTGCAATAAATTCGGCAAGATCGAAAAAAGTAAAGACCCGGAATATAAATATGTGAAGGCTGAAGAGTACTATGCCAAAAAGAAATATCATAATGCACAACAACTTTATGAACAGTTGTTTCCGGTTTTAAAAGGAACATCAAAATTTGAAGATCTTTATTATAAATGGTGTTATTGTTATTATTATTTAGGTGAATACAGGGAGGCTGAAAATTTATTTAAAGGCTTCCTGGAAGTTTTTCCAAATAGTACGCATGCAGAAGAAGTAGATTATATGAGGTCATATTGTTTTTACAAACAATCACCTAAGATAGAACTTGAGCAGGTAAATACGATAAAGGCAATGGCTATGATGCAGACATTCATAAATACGCATCCTGAGTCGCCAAGAGTAAAAGAAGCAACAGAGATCATAGATAAATCTAGAGCCAAATTAGAATTGAAAGATTACAGGGGCGCAAAGTTATATTATGACCTTAGCCAGTTCCGTGCAGCTGCGATAGCTTTCGACGAGTTAATAAATAGCTACCCGGAATCTTTAAAAGGGGAGGAGTATAAATTGATGGTGGTGAAATCTTATTACCGGTTTGCAAAACTAAGTGTAGCAGAAAAGCAACCTGAAAGATTTGAAAAGGTTACACAGGAATACCAGGATTTCCTTGATAGGTTTCCTGACAGCAAACTCCTTAAAGATGCAGAAACTTACAGTATTTTAAGTCAAAATAAAATTAAAGACATACAAAATGAGCAAACTTCGTCGTCAGCTAAGCGCTAATACCAGTAGTTCAGTTGAACCTAAAAAATTATCTGACCTGAAAGACAAGACAGGTAATTTATATGAGTCAATTGCTATCATTGCAAAAAGAGCAAACCAGATAAATATAACTATCAAGGAAGAATTGCATAATAAACTTGAAGAATTTGCCAGCCATACTGATAGCCTGGAAGAAATACATGAGAACAAAGAACAGATAGAGATCTCTCGAGCATATGAGCGTATGCCAAATCCAGCTTTACTTGCCACAACTGAATTCCTGGAGGATAAAGTGTATTTCCGCAAGAATGATGAGGATTTATTCAGTTAATAAGCCAGCATTTAATTTTTACATCTTCTTTTAATTTAGAAGTTATAATTTTAGTCCCGCAACAAGCGGGACTTTTTATGTTAAAAGGCAAAAAAATACTTTTAGGAATATCAGGTAGTATTGCAGCATACAAGTCTGCAACATTGGTAAGGCTCCTTGTAAAAGCCGGTGCTGAAGTAAAAGTGATCATGACTTCCTCTGCTACCAATTTTATTGCGCCACTAACATTATCTACGCTGTCAAAGAACGAAGTTTTATCAGAGCTTTCTGAAAATAATTCCTGGGCAAACCATGTGATGCTGGGCCGTTGGGCAGATGTTATGATCATTGCACCGCTCAGTTGTAATACATTGGCTAAAATGTCTGGTGGTTTGTGTGACAACTTGCTTATGGCAGTTTACTTATCGGCTATTTGCCCTGTAATAGTAGCTCCTGCTATGGATGAGGATATGTGGTTACATCCTTCAACAAAAAGAAATATCAGGCAAATCGAATCATATGGAAATATTGTTATTCCCGTAGAAAATGGTGAACTGGCAAGTGGCTTAAAAGGTGATGGCAGAATGTCAGAACCAGAGAGCATTGTTAATTTTCTAAAAGATTTTTTTTTAAAAGCCGGGCAACTTGCAGGGAAGAAAATACTTGTTACTGCTGGCCCAACTTATGAAGCAATTGACCCCGTAAGATTTATCAGTAATCATTCTACTGGTAAAATGGGTATCGCATTGGCAGAAGAATTTAAAAAAAGAGGCGCAGAAGTAATATTGGTTTGTGGCCCTGTTTCAGAACCAGTTAATAATAATATTAATCTTATAAAAGTTACTTCTGCGGCTGAAATGTACAATGCCTGCGTAGATATTTTCCCGGGGATGGATATTGCTGTGATGAGTGCTGCCGTTGCAGATTACAGCGTACCGGATCCTGCTGCAGATAAAATTAAAAAGAATGGAGATTCCATGACGCTCAACCTGCAAAAAACAAAAGATATTTTAAAAGCACTGGGAGAAAAAAAGAAGCCAGGGCAGTTTCTGGTCGGATTTGCATTAGAAACCAACAATGAAAAAGAACATGCTTTAAAAAAACTTCATGAAAAGAATGCAGACCTGATCGTCTTAAATTCTTTAAATGATCCGGGTGCAGGATTTGGGCATGACACTAACAAAATCGTTATTTTTGGTAAAGGAGGAAGTGAAGATCATTTTGACACGAAATTAAAAAAATTAATAGCTTCAGATATTATAAACACCATCATTAAATTTTCGAATGCGTAAGATTAAATTTTTAATACTATTTCTTGTAGTGGTACAATCCACGCAGGCGCAGGAGTTGAATGCAAGAGTAACGGTAGTGACTACCCGTGTGGGAAATAATGTAAGCAGAAATACATTCAACACGTTGCAGACTGCATTGAACAACTTTTTGAACAACCGTAAATGGACCAATGAAACATATGCGGCAAATGAAAAAATTGATTGTAACTTTTTATTGAACCTTGAATCTACAGATGATATAAATGTTTATAAAGGCTCATTAAGCATACAGGCTGCCCGCCCGGTATTTAATACATCCTATCTTTCTCCCATCATTAATTTTAAAGATGATGATATTGCTTTTAAGTATGTAGAATTTCAGCAATTGGATTTTAATGAAAACCGGGTAACAGGAACTGATGCGCTTGTTTCAAACCTGACTGCTATTTTTGGTTATTATGCGAATGTTATTATTGGATTTGACTATGCTTCTTTCTCTCCTCACGGAGGTGATCCCTATTTTTTAAAGGCTCAGAATATTGTAAACAATGCTCCTGATGGTAGATATGTATCAGGCTGGAAGTCATTCGATGGTATTCGCAATCGCTATTGGCTGATGGAAAATATGTCAAACAGTCGTTATAGCATTATACATGATGTTTATTATAATTATTACAGGTTAGGTCTTGATAAATTATACGAAGATGATGCCAAGGCCAGGGCAGAAATGATAAATGTATTGAACCTGCTTGATAATTTTAATAAGGATAATCCCAATACAATGGTTAACCAGTTTTTCTTCCAGGGTAAATTTACCGAATTGATTAATATATTTTCAAAAGCTGCTCCGGCTGATAAATCACATGCCCTTGAACTACTCACTAAACTTGATTTAACGAATGCAAATAAATACCAGGAACAGTTGAAATGAGAATCCTATTTGCAGTAACCATAATAATTTTGTTTTTTTCATGCAGCAGGAAAAAAAAGCTGCCAGAAGGAATATTAGAACCACAAAAAATGCAAAATGTGTTTTGGGATTATATCCGTGCAGATGTTTATACAAAGGATATAATGAAAAAAGATAGTACCATAAATGATACAACCGAAAATATAAAACTTCAAAACAAAATATTTAGCTTTTATAAGATTGATCGTACTGACTTCTATAAAAGTTATGACTACTATGAAGCACATCCTGACCTGATGAATGTATTAATGGATACGATACTTGCCAAACAAAATAGGATTAAACTAAATAGCCAGTTGAAGGCGAACAAGAATAGGGTAATGCCTGATGATAGAAATAAAATATTACCAGTTGCCAGGGATAGAAAAACGCCAGGTTTGGGTGAGGGAAGCCGTACAATGCCAGGTGGCAGGAAGAAAATACTACCAGATAGCAGTAAAAAGAATAACCCGGTACAAAAAGTTATTAAAGTAGATTAATAAAATTTTTATGAATAAGATTTACAAAAACGCTGATCACGCAGTGGAGGATATTAGAGATGGCAGCACAATAATGCTTGGCGGATTTGGATTATGCGGCATACCGGAAAATTGCATCAATGCGTTGGTAAAAAAAGGAACCAAAAACCTTACCTGTATATCAAACAATGCAGGTGTAGATGATTTCGGAATTGGACTCATGTTGCAACAAAAGCAGGTTAAGAAAATGATATCATCTTATGTAGGAGAAAATGCAGAATTTGAGCGCCAGTTATTAAGCGGAGAACTTGAAGTTGAATTGGTGCCACAGGGAACACTTGCAACCCGCTGTATGGCTACAGGTTATGGCATGCCGGCAATATTTACACCCGCAGGCGTTGGAACAGAAGTAGCGGAAGGGAAAGAAATAAGAAATTTTAACGGCAAGGATTACCTGCTGGAAATGGCTTTTGATTCTGACTACGCAATAGTTAAAGCATGGAAAGGCGACGAACAGGGAAACCTTATTTATAAAGATACCGCCCGCAATTTCAATCCCATGATGGCGATGGCAGGAAAGATCACGATTGCAGAAGTAGAAGAACTCGTTCCTGCCGGAACGTTGGATCCCAATCAAATTCATACTCCGGGTATTTATGTTCATCGTATTTTCCAGGGAAGTAATTATGAAAAAAGGATTGAGCAGCGAACTGTAAGAAAAGCAGATCAGTAATTAAGAATTAAGAATTAAGAATTAAGAATTAAGAATTAAGAATTTAAAATTAAAAGTTGCTTTATGGCTTTGGATAAATATCAAATCGCACAACGCATATCAAAAGAATTGCAAGATGGATTTTATGTAAATCTTGGTATTGGTATTCCAACACTTGTAGCCAATTATATTCCTGAAAATATTGACGTGGTATTGCAAAGTGAGAATGGATTATTGGGTATGGGGCCTTTTCCCGTAGAAGGTGAAGAAGATGCAGATCTTATCAATGCAGGTAAACAAACAATTACAACTTTGCCTGGTTCTGCTTTTTTTGACAGTGCCATGAGTTTTGGAATGATCCGTTCCGGTAAAGTTGATCTTACTGTACTAGGTGCTATGGAAGTAAGTGAGAACGGTGATATCGCCAACTGGAAGATACCAGGCAAAATGGTAAAAGGCATGGGCGGTGCCATGGATCTTGTAGCCAGTGCTAAAAATATTATTGTCGCCATGATGCATACCAATCCAAAAGGAGAAAGTAAATTACTTCCGGCATGCACACTACCGCTTACCGGTAAACGCTGTGTAAAAAAGATCGTTACTGAACTGGCTGTATTGGAAGTTGTAGATGGTGCTTTTAAATTATTGGAAAGAGCACCTGGTGTTTCAATAGAAGAGATCAAACAAAAAACGGCAGGAAAACTTGTTGTTGAAGGAGAAATTCCGGAGATGCAGTTTTAAGTAAGCGGCAATCGTGAATCCTCAATTGATAAGTTGGCGACAACAATCAATTGGTATTCTACATGTAACAAAGCATTGCAAAAAATTGAATTTACAATAAGAGAATATCTGGCTACGGGGTAATATAATTATACGCGGCATTAAAAATGCCTGTAATGAAACGCAATTTTCTCATAGCTACCAGCTGTTGATAAATGAGCAGCTACATAAGTGGCAGGGTATCCATTATTACCGTAAGTAATCTGGATCGGAAGGTCATCAAATCCTGCAGAAACTCCTGTTCTTACATCACTTACATGAATGATATTATTTTTAAATCTGCCAAGTACATATACCGATGCATATCCGTCAGGAAAAATATCTCCGGTTTCAACCATACTCAAATTGCGTAAAGGATTTGGTTTATTATCGTATGACAGGCTTGTTACAGATCTTGTATTACCATAGCTATTTTTGATGTTTGTAATTATATTTCCGTTTGCGTCTAAAGTAGCAGTATCATTAATAATTGCAACTGCACCTGTTGTAGGAAATATTTGTTGTGAGCGCTGCAAGCCATAAATTTTACCGGGTAAGTAATCATAGTTTTTTATGATGTACTGGGTATTTTGGTTAACTCCTGAGTTCCAACTTGACTGGATCATTGAATCTTTTTTTATGTGCCCTGTATTGTCATAACTAAGATAACGGACAATACTATCTATTAAGGTAGAAGACTCATACACGATTTCATTTATTTTAAATGGAACAGTATCAGCACCTGCATATTCATACCGCACACTGATATAAAATTCGTAAATGTTACCATTCTTTAATGAATCATAACTCCATACAACCCTGCGGGAATTGTCATATAAAAATGTTGTTGTGGAAGTTGTATCCTGAATCGCAGATGTAGAATCGATATAAAAAACCTTATCAATGTAAGTGCCGGATGTGGTATCAATATTATTGTTTGTACTATCAACCGGGTCAGGATTGCTGTTACTGGCCGTATTTTCTTTTCTGCAGGAAGCAAGAATAATTAAAGAAAAAATAAAGATCAAAAAAAGCGAGGTACGGTTCATATCATTTTTTTAAAGTAAAAACTTTTTTCTTAAATAAAGATATATAATTATACCAAGTACACATTAAAAAACTGAGGAGACATTTTGTATTCCAGTTCAGGTGGAAAGTTATCTTAAATAAAAAGGTTGATAACTTAAGTTATCAACCTTTTTATTTAATTGAGATATCATACTACCCTTTTGGAGCTGCGGCTAAAATCTCAGCACTCACTCCACTGGCATATTTTTCAAAATTCTTAATGAATTGCTGTGCTAGATCTTTTGCCTTGGTATCATAAGCGGCTTTATCTGCCCAGGTATTGCGTGGATTTAATATTTCTGCTGGTACCCCGGGACATTCTTTCGGCATCATCATTCCAAATACAGGATGTGCTTCAAATTCCACATTATCCAGTTTGCCTTCCAGCGCAGCAGTGATCATTGCTCTTGTGTAAGGTAATTTCATCCGGCTGCCAATTCCATAAGGGCCACCGCTCCAACCTGTATTGATCATCCACACGTTCACGTTATGCATGGTCATTTTCTTTCCAAGCATTTCGGCATACTGACCGGGATGTAATGGCAGGAAAGGAGCACCAAAACATGCACTGAATGTAGATTTTGGTTCCGTTACACCAGCTTCTGTACCAGCAACCTTCGCTGTATATCCACTGATGAATTGATACATCGCTTGTCCGGCAGTAAGTTTACTCACCGGCGGTAAAATACCATATGCATCTGCTGTTAAGAAGAAAATATTTTTTGGCATCTTGCCAATGGATGGCTCAAGCGCATTGCTAATAAATGAAAGCGGGTAACTTACCCTTGTATTCTCAGTTATTTTTTTGCTGGCGAAATCAATTTTATTAGTGCCTTCAATGAATGTTACATTTTCAACAAGTGCGCCTGGTTTGATCGCATTATAGATCTCAGGTTCTTTCTCTGCACTCAGATCAATTGTTTTTGCATAACAGCCGCCTTCAAAATTAAAAACGCCGGTATCGGTCCAGCCATGTTCATCATCACCAATCAAACTCCTGTTTGGATCGGCACTTAATGTAGTTTTACCGGTCCCACTCAATCCGAAGAAAATAGCCGTATCGCCATCTTTGCCCATGTTTGCCGAACAATGCATGCTCAAAACATTTTTATCATGCGGCAAGATATAATTCAAAATAGTGAAGATGCCTTTTTTCATTTCACCGGTATAGCCCGTACCACCAATCAATATTGTTTTCTTTGTGAAACTAACCATGGCAAAATTGTGCTGCCTGGTTCCGTCAGTAGCAGGGTTTGCTTTCAGGCTTGGAGCTTGTATGATATGCCAATCAGGATTAAAATTTTCCAATTCTTCTTCTGTAGGCCTTAGAAACATATTATATGCAAAAAGATTGTTTGCAGGTAATTCATTCACTACCCTGATGTTTAACCTATATGCCGGGTCTGCACAAACATAACAATCCCTTACCCAAATTTCTCTTTCGCCCATATGTTTCATGATCTTGTCATACATCTGGTCAAAATACTTTTGTTCTAAAGGAATATTAAAATCATTCCAGTGTACAGTATTGGCAGTTATTTCATCTTTTACTGTAAACTTATCTTTTGGACTACGACCAGTAAATTCACCGGTATTGATAAGGAGTGCACCAGTATCATTTAAAACAGCTTCTTTTCGTTGAATTGCTTGTTCACTTAATTCGGAAGGCGTTTGCTGATAATGTACGGGCTGGGTTGGATGTAAACCGATCTTTTCCAAAGCCGTTAAGGGGGCTTCAGTCATTGTAGTAATTGACATAGCAAGTAATCGTTTAGTTAAGGCGACAAAGGTAGTACATCATTGTTTTAAAAAGAATAGGGGTATATCCGGCCATTATTAAGGATTCTTTAAAAATGAGTAAAATCTTGGTAAATATTTAAAGAGATTACCCTTTTTTAAGAAGAAGATTTGCAAATGGGCGATTATATTAAATGAAGTTTAATTTTATTTTTTATTTGCCCGTTTTACAGGCTTTTTAGCTGAAAAATTTTTAAAACGTATATTGTGTTCCAATTTTTTAAGGCACCCATTTTATAACCCCAAATAATTTTTCCTGATGAAATATCTTCCTTTAAATGCCGACATATTTGTGCAGAACCGTAAAAGATTTGTTGACAAAATGGATAAGAACTCAATTGCCATTTTTAATAGCAATGATGAATTACCATCAAATGGTGACGGACAACATACATTCAAACAAAACTCGGATCTGATTTGGTTAACAGGGATTGAGCAGGAAGATAGTATGCTGATATTATTTCCTTCAAATACAGATGCTAAATACAGGGAAGTGCTTGTGCTGGTGCGCCCAAATGAAATGAAAGAAAAATGGGATGGCCATCGTTTACGTGTACATGAAGCAAAAGCTATCTCAGGCATTCAAACGATTGTATGGCTTGATTCATTGGATGGTTTATTGCAACCTATGATCCACAATGCTGATACCATCTATTTAAACAGCAATGAGAATGATCGTAAATCTAATTTAGTTCCAGTAAGAGATTATCGTTATGCGGCTGCTATGAAAGAGCGTTACCCTTTACATAATTATAAACGCAGCGCAAAAATTTTAAAAGACCTGCGTGCCATTAAATCACAATTGGAAATTGATGTCATGCAAAAAGCGATGGATATTACTGATAATACATTCAGAAGATTATTAAAATTCATCAGGCCAGGTGTTATGGAGTATGAGATTGAAGCAGAAATATATCATTCATTTTTATCTCAGCGAGCAACAGGTACTGCCTATAATTCTATCATTGCAAGTGGTGATAATGCACGCATTCTACATTATATTGAAAATAACCAGGAATGTAAAGATGGTGATTTAATCCTAATGGATTTTGGAGCCGCCTATGGAAATTATTGTGCAGATTTAACACGTACCATTCCTGTAAGTGGGAAATTTGGTCGCAGACAAAAAACAGTTTACAATGCTTGTCTTCATCTTCATCATTATGCAGCCAGCATTTTAAAACCTGGCATTTCCATTATTGATTACACAGAAAAAGTAGGAGATGAGGCAACAATTATTTTTCAAAAAATTGGATTGCTTAGAAAATCAGATGTAAAAAATGAAGATCCTGAAAACAGGGCTTATAGAAAATATTTATACCATGGCATATCCCATCATTTAGGAATAGATGTACATGATCTTGGAACACGTACAGAACCTGTAAAAGCAGGAATGGTATTTACAATAGAGCCAGGCATTTACATCGAAGAAGAAAAAATGGGCGTTCGTATTGAAAATAATTTTTGGATAACGAAAACAGGGAATAAAGATTTGATGAAGAATATTCCGATTACGGTGGAGGATATTGAAAGTATGATGAAGAAGTAATTTGATAATTTGGTGATTTGGAAATTTGGTAATGATGAAGTACTTTAAATATTTTCAATTCACCTTCTGATTCACCGATTTTAAATTACTAACTTCTCAAAATAAACTCATTTCCAAATCTTCAAATTTCCAAATTTCCAAATTGAATGAAACAAATCCCCAATTTATTTACACTTCTCAATTTAATTTTCGGCTGCCTCGCCATTGTTGTAACACTTCAAAATGGAATTACCATCCAATCAGGTGTTGATGGATCACAGTTTGTTGATATACCTGAAAAAATATGGGAAGCATCTTTGTTTATAGGGTTAGCAGCAGTGGTTGATTTTTTAGATGGATTTGTTGCAAGGCTTTTTAATGCCAGCTCAGAAATGGGAAAGCAACTTGATTCATTGGCAGATGTAGTAAGTTTTGGTGTAGCACCTTCCATGATCATTTATCAATTTATCCGCATGGCTTTTGCAAAACAGGATGAAGCGATTGATGTATCTATTATGTGGCTGCTTCCTGCATTTATTATTGCGGCCGCATCAGCATATCGTTTGGCCAAATTCAATTTAGATACCAGGCAACAATACGGTTTTAGGGGAATACCAACACCTGCCGTTGGTTTATTGATTGCATCTTTCCCAATGATCTACTGGCATTCGGAAAGTGAGGCAATCCTGAATATTTTATTGAACAAATGGGTATTATACGGCGTGATCGTTTTCTTATCATGGTTAATGGTAAGCGATATTCCAATGATGGCCATGAAGTTTAAGAATATGTCTGTGAAAGACAATCTTCCAAAAATAATTTTATTGGTATTGTCAATCGTCGCAGCATTATTATTACACTGGCTTGCTGTTCCGGTAATATTTATAACTTACATTATTTTATCTTTGATCTTTAAAAATAAATCCTGATGATGTACACTGCACAAATAAAAGTAATGCCATTAAAAGATCTGCTCGATCCACAGGGAAAAGCTGTTTTGGGAGGCTTACAAAATTTGGGAGTAGGGGCTGTTTCTGATGTAAGAGTTGGTAAACATATTGACCTGCAAATTGATGCTGCCACAAAAGAAGATGCATTGAGTATTGCATCCGAAGCTGCAAAAAAATTATTGGCAAACCCGGTGATGGAAATGTTTGAGATCACAATTTGATAATTTGGTGATTTGATGATTTGATAATTAGAACATCTCATCGGTAGTTAGCATTAGGCTATTAGCAAATCATTCATCAGCTAATTATCAAATTATCAAATTATCAAATTAGAAATGCTTTACATCGTTCCTTCCCCCATCGGTAATCTCGGCGATATTACTTTTCGTGCAATTGAAATATTAAAATCGGTTGATCTTATTCTTGCTGAAGATACTCGTACATCTTCTGTGTTATTGAAACACTACGAAATAAACAGGCCGTTATCTCCTTATCACCAGCACAACGAACATAAAATTGTAACGCACCTTGCTGATCAGTTGGCAGCAGGAAAAACAATTGCATTAATAACAGATGCAGGAACTCCTGGCATCAGCGATCCTGCCTATTTGTTAGTAAGAGCATGTATAAAAAATAATATCGTTGTTGAATGCTTACCAGGTGCAACAGCATTTGTTCCTGCACTTGTAAACAGTGGATTGCCCATCAATAGTTTTTGTTTCGAAGGATTTCTTCCATTAAAAAAAGGAAGACAAACTTTTTTAAAACGCATGGCAGCAGAAGAACGCACCATGGTTTTTTATGAAAGTCCCATGCGATTAGTAAAAACGTTAAATAATTTTATTGAATATTTTGGTGCAGAAAGACAATGTTGCGTAAGCCGTGAACTCACAAAAAAATTTGAAGAAAATAAAAGAGGAACATTACAGGAAGTACATGATCACTTTAATGCCAAAACAGTGAAAGGGGAAATTGTGATCGTGGTTCAGGGTATGCATGAGAAAAATACCAGCAAACAAAAAGATCAGTAAAACACGGCAATTTCTTCCAGCGTTTTTCTTTTTAAATCAGGAACCCAACATGCTTCAGCAGCAAATCCAACCGGAATTAATAGATATGGTTTTTCATTTTCAGGCCGGTTTAATATTTTACTTAAAAAATTCATTGGAGAAGGCGTGTGAGTAAGTGCAATCAGTCCAGCATCATGGATTGCAGCCAGCAAAAAACCACATGCAATTCCACAGCTTTCTGTAACATAATAGTTCTGGTGTTTCTTATTGTTTATTTCAATTTCATAGCTTCGTTTAAATACGATTATTAAATAAGGAGCAGTTGTTAAAAAAGGTTTTTGCCAATCCGTTCCTATTGGCGCAAGGTCTTTTATCCATTCATCGCTCATCCTGTTTTCATAACTTTCTTTTTCTTCTTTTTCAGCCGCTTCACGTATTTGCTTTTTAATAGCTATATCGCTTACTACGCAAAAGGTCCAGGGTTGTTTATGTGCGCCGCTTGGTGCTGTAGAAGCCGCCAACAAAATATTTTCAATCACTTTTTTTGATACAGGTTTGTCTGAAAAATCACGGCATGTTCTTCGTTTATCCATCCAATGTAGGAATTTGTTACTTCTTTGAAACATTTCTGCATCATCAAAGCTTTCTTTCCTATAATTGATGAACGGATAACCAGCAATGATTTTTTTATTTTGCATAACAGTATTTTACCGAAATTTACGTCACAAATTTATTAAGATGACATTCAAACGAACTTCTTTATTCCTTATTTTTCATTTCTTATTTCTTATTTCAATAGCACAACCTGATCGCTGGCAACAAAGAGTGACGTATACCATGAACATCGATGTTGATACCCTTACCAACAGGTTCAACGGAAAACAAAAGCTTGAATACAGTAATAATTCTTCTGACAAGCTTAATAAAGTTTTTTATCATTTATACTTTAATGCCTTTCAGCCAAACAGCAGCATGGATGTGCATAGCAGGGAGTTGGGAAAAATACAGGTAGGTGGGTATCCTGATTGGGATGGAAGGGTTAGGGACAGGATACTTAATTTGAAAGAGAATGAGATCGGTTATCAAAAGATCATTTCTTTAAAGATGAATGGAGTGCCACAACCTTTCAAATATCATGAAACAATACTGGAAGTAGATCTTACAACGCCCATTCTTCCTAAAACAAAAGTTGTTTTTGATATGGAGTTTGAAGCACAAATACCATTACAGGTTCGCCGCAGCGGCCGTGATAATCCACAAACAGGCGTACGTTATAGCATGAGCCAATGGTATCCCAAATTATGTGAGTATGATTATGAAGGCTGGCATCCCACACCTTATGTAGCACGGGAGTTTTATGGAGTATGGGGCGATTATGATGTATCTATCAATATTGATAAAACGTATAAACTTGGAGGCACAGGTGTTTTAATAAATGCCAATGAAATAGGATGGGGTTATGACAAACCCGGAACAGAACTTAAACCATCGGTATCGGCTAAACGCTTATGGCATTTCAAAGCGGAAAATGTACATGATTTTGTTTGGGCAGCAGATCCTGATTATAAACACCTGGTAAGAAAAATGCCAAACGGTACTGTATTAAATGCTATTTATAATTACAAACCCAACGATCCTAAAAATGATAGTTTATGGCAAAAAGTTGTTGATGCTGCAGTAATCGCACTTCCTTTTATTGAAAGTCATTTTGGTAAATATCCTTATCCTCAATATTCATTTATTCAGGGAGGAGATGGAGGAATGGAATATCCCATGGCAACATTGATCAGCGGGCCATCATTGGGAACTGTTTTTCATGAATGGATGCATAGCTGGTACCAGATGATGCTGGGAACCAATGAAAGTATGTATGCCTGGATGGATGAAGGATTTACAACTTATGCAGAAAATCTTGTCTCAAAATTTTACTATAAACGATCTTCTATTGAAAATTATAAAGATAGATTGAATAAGCAGCCTGATAATGAAAATTTAAAACAGTTGATAAAATCGTTGCCCGATGATAATGCAGGTTCTTATGCAGGATATTTTGACCTGGTAAAGAGTGGATTGGAAGAACCCATGTCAACCCATGCAGATCATTACAACACAAATTTTGCTTATGGCAATGATGCGTATTCCAAAGGCTCTATGGTTTTGGAGCAATTGGGTTATATAGTTGGCGCATCAGTAAGAGATAGTATCCTGCTTCAATATTACAGGTTATGGCGATTCAAGCATCCAAATGCAAGTGACTTTTTTCGGGTAGCTGAAAACGTTAGTGGTATTAAATTAGACTGGTATAAAGAATACTGGATCAGCACAACAAAAACAATTGATTATAAAATCGACAGCCTTTGGGAAGAAAACGGCGTTTCAAAGATCAGGTTGAAACGAATTGGTCAAATGCCAATGCCAATAGACTTTCAACTGACTTTTAAAGATGGTACATCTGAAATGCATTATATACCATTGAACTTAATGTTTGGCAGCAAACCGAATGAAAACCCATCGCAGAAAAGAATTGAACACGAAGAATGGAAGTGGACACATCCATATTACATAGTAGAATTCAATCACAGGTTAGGAGATTTGAAAACTGCAGAGATTGATCCCACGAAAAGAATGGCTGATATGGAGCGGAAGGATAATTTGTTAGAGTTACCGTAGAGAGTTGTGAGTTATCGCCAGGGACCGGTGTTATCACCAGCCGTTTGGTATGTGGTTGGTAATAACACAAAACTGCGGACTGATTTAATTATCTTTTATCCCGCTTTTTTCAAAATGAAATCAAATAACCCTTTATTTATAAAATATTTTGTGCCATCATAAAAATGTCCAAACCGATCAAAAAATATTTTCTTAATTATATTTTTATCAAAAGCAATTAACAACTCTCCGCGGACATCTACATTAGTTAGTGAATTCGTTTTTGAATCATGCAATAATTCTTCTAATTTTTTATAATTAGCTTTATTTATTTCATAAGACTTTTTTTCTTTTTTAAAATGGTTTTCGAATGCTTCATTAGAAATAGAAATAATAGTCATTAAACTGAATGGTAATGTTGTTATGGTTGCTTTACTTATATTTTGCGAATTAGCTGTTTGAAAAACTAAACATGTACATAGTGAAACAAATGCTTTTTTCATCTTTTTAATTTTTTTTTAATAAAACTGAAAACGATTATTTCAGTTCTTGTTATTTAATTATTTCTTAAACGGCTGGTACAACACAAACTTCTCCTTAAAATATTCTTCATCAAAAATTTTATCTACTTCCCATACAAAAGGTTTACAACCGCTTTCAAATATTTCTTTAGATAAGTCACCACCTTTTAAACAAACAAGCCCGTTTGCATTATCCTCAGCAAGATTTTTATTTTTCCTGATCAAAGGCTTGCTCCAAAACCAAAGATCTTTCAGAGGGGCAACTGCTCTTGAAACCACCACATCAAATTGCCTGTTCTTTATTTCTTCTGCACGGGTATGTTGTGTAGTTACATTTTTTAATCCAACAGCATGGGCAATTTCTTTTACTACCGATAATTTTTTATTGATACTATCAACAAGATGAAATTCAACTTCAGGAAAAAAAATAGCCAGTGGAATGCCGGGGAAACCACCACCAGCACCAAGATCCATTACAAGCATGTTTTTTTCAAAATTAAATTTTGCGGCGATGCTGAGTGAATGAAGTACATGATGTAAATAAAAATTCTCAATATCTTTCCTGCTGATCACATTTATTTTTTCATTCCATTCTGTGTACAATTCTTTTAGTGCAGCGAATTGATCTGTTTGTTCTTTTGTAAAATCTGTAAAATATTTTTGTAAGATTTCCATTTGATTAAAATGTTTTTTTTGCCACTGATTCACTGATTAAATTTCATATCTAATAAACCAACTCAGAACCCAGCACTCAAAACTCCTTACTTCCACGTTGGTTGCCATGGCCTGGTGTTATTACCAACCATTTGGAATGTGGTTGGTGATAACACCAAACCACGGCTTACCAATTTATAACTCATAACTCAAAACTCATAACTCTTTTCACTTCCACGTCATTTTAGGTTTCCTGATCAACGCAGGTGCAAATATGAAATAATAAAAAAACATCCATAGGTCGAAAAATAAAAACATGGGGAAGAGATCTTTTTCTCCAAGTTTATTTAAACACTTTCCATAAACAATTGCCTGTATGATCAATCTTCCTCCAAAAACGATGAGCGCATACTGCCAGTTATAAAATAAACAGGCAGCAACTAATAATGGATAAAATAAAAAATGTGACAATGCATATAAACCAAGCAGGAATTTATGAAAAGGCTTGTAATATTTTCCGGTTGTGTAATGCCGTTTCTTTTGTGTGGTCCATTGTTTCCATGTAGTAGCAGGTTTGCTAATTGTAAAACTGTCTTTATCTATGTTGATCTTCGTATTGCTTTTTGTCGCTGCCGTATTTATAAAAAGGTCATCATCGCCGCCAGGAATATTATTGTGTGTAGCAAATCCTTTATGACGAAAGAAAACTGTTTTTTTATAACTCAGGTTTCTTCCAACACCCATATAAGGAACACCTGCAAGTGCATAACTGAAATATTGTAATGCAGCATGAAATGTTTCCCAACGAATCAGTTTATTTAATAAGCCATTGGTCTTTTGAAAACTTCCATAACCAAGTACGATCTCTGTATTATCCGCATATGCATGTTGCATGCTATCGATCCAATGTTCACTGGCAGGAACGCAATCAGAATCGGTTAATAAAAGGATCTCATGCTTAGCCGTTTTGATCCCAATGCTCAATGGGAATTTTTTACCAGGAATCATTTTTGCTTCCTGGGTTAATCCCACAATTTCTAATTGTTTATGGATCTTTTTAAAATCGGCTAAAATATATTTTGTTTCATCAAATGAATTGTCATCAACTACAACAACTTCATGCGTTGTTTTAAAATCCTGTGTTAATACTGCCGGCAGATTTTCAGTAAGATTTTTTGCTTCATCTCTTGCACATATCACCACGCTTACGGGATGCGTTTGTGAAGTATCTTTTAGTTTTGCTTTATAAAAACTAAGTCTTGAGAAGAAAAATAAAAAATAGAACAATTGAATAAAAGTAATTGCGCAAAATGCAACAAATACAATCAACTGCCAATGCAGTAATAGTTTTGATAAATTCATTGCCGCAAAAATAGGATTGAATTATGAATTATGAGTTATGAATTATGAATGCCTGCCTCGAAGGGATTTATTATAGTAGCCAACTTGGTAATAACTGCGGATGATTGAACCATAAAAGAGATTTTTTAAATTTATATTTGCACCCATTTATCAATTTATATTCAAGGCATGGCCTCATTGGAGTTTCAAATAGACAAAACGGATACGGCTACAAAAGCAAGAGCCGGGAAAATAACGACCGATCATGGCGAAATAATGACGCCCATCTTTATGCCTGTTGGTACAGCTGGGACGGTAAAGGCTGTTACGCAGCAGCAATTAAAAAAAGAGGTACAGGCACAGATCATCCTTGGCAATACCTATCATCTTTACTTAAGGCCGGGGCTAGAGGTATTGGAAACAGCAGGCGGGCTTCATAAATTCAATGGCTGGGATAAACCTATTCTAACTGACAGCGGTGGTTACCAGGTTTTTTCTTTGTCAGGTACAAGAAAGATAAAAGAGGAAGGCGTTACATTTCAATCTCATATTGATGGAAGCAAACATTTATTTACACCCGAAAATGTAATGGATACCCAGCGCACGATTGGAGGAGATATTATCATGGCCTTTGATGAATGCCCGCCGGGTGGAAGTGAATATAATTATGCTAAAACTTCTATGGAACTAACACATCGCTGGCTCGACAGATGCTTTGCCCGTTTTAATGAAACGCTTCCTAAATATGGATATACTCAAAATTTATTTCCAATTGTACAGGGTGGTGTTCATCATGATCTGAGAAAATTTTCCTGTGAATACATTGCTTCAAAAAATGCAACTGGAAATGCCATTGGCGGTTTAAGTGTTGGAGAACCCATTGAAACCATGTACGAGATATGTGAACTTTGTTGTGACAATTTACCCACTCAAAAACCACGTTATCTAATGGGAGTGGGTACACCATGGAATATTTTAGAATGCATATCCATGGGTGTAGATATGTTTGATTGTGTAATGCCTACACGCAATGGCCGCAATGCCATGTTGTTTACATCAAATGGAGTTATCAATATTGATAATAAAAAATGGGAAAAAGATTTTTCAGTAATTGATGATGGAATAGATTGTGAAGTGAGTAATTTTTATAGTAAAGCTTATTTACGCCATTTAATGAAAGCGAAAGAATATCTTGGCTTGACAATTGCGAGTGTGCATAATCTTGCTTTTTATCTATGGTTGGTGAAGCAGGCGAGGGAGCACATTTTGAATGGTGATTTTAAAGGATGGAAAGAAGAGATGGTAATCCGGCTTCAGCAAAAATTATAGTTGTTCCCGAAAGTTTGTGTCAATATTGAAAAAATGAAAAGCTGTGTCGACACAGAAAATGTAAAAATAACATTGACACAAAAAAGCTGGATTTTATTAATTAAAAGCAATGAAAATTAAATTGTAATATCTTTATTCCCTCTTAAAATTTTATAAATATGAACAGAAAATATTTCTTCCTGGCGCTTTTATTTGTATTACCAGTATTTTCCTTTGCCCAGGTACAAAATGGAGCAATACCTAAAGATGCGCAGGTAGATGTTACCGTATCTGATTTTAAAAACAATATGCTCAATGGTGAGATCATTGTTTTTAGAAGTAGTGTGAATGATAAAGAATACCAGGGATTGACAAATGATTCAGGGAAATTTTCGGTGCGGTTACCAGCGGGTGCCAAATATGAAATTTTTATTTTAGGGTTTAAGGATTCAACCAGCTATAATGTTTTAGATATTCCAGCCACCACAGGTAACCAATATTATAAAAAACCATTTAAAGTAGATATACAGTTTCAGCCTTCCAAAACATTTGTGTTGGAGAATTGCAATTTTGAAACTGGTAAAGCCACTTTGCAGCCAGAATCTTTTTCTGTATTGGATGAACTGGTTGCTTATCTCGTAAGAAAAGATGATGAAAAAATAGAAGTGGGTGGACACACTGATAATGTAGGAAAGCCAGCTGCTAACTTAACTTTATCATTGGACAGGGCTAATACCGTTCGGGCATACCTGCTCACCAAAGGCATTGATCCCTTAAGGGTTGTAGCCAAAGGTTATGGAATGACCGTTCCAATCGCCGATAATAAAACAGAAGATGGAAGGGCACAGAACAGGAGGACAGAGGTGACCGTTCTGAATTAATTAAAAACCTAAGCACTATAAAAAAAATCCCCTGTTTCGAGGGGATTTTTTATTATTAATCGCATTAATGTTTTATCAACGAGGATCTGCATATTTTAGCGAGGTGCTATTATGAACACCTCCAAATCCAGATACATCAATATCATAATTACCTTCTATCAAACCAATATTTCTTGCATAGTAATTATTGATGTTGGAAGTTATGGTAACACCTGGAGCGCTTAAAGTCGTTCCTACGCTTATCACATCGTTGTAAGTATTTCCATTTACAGTCCTGGAAAGCCCAGTTCCGGTTATAGTAGAAGTAATAGTGATGGTCAATGTCACCGGTATGCCAATATTAACTGTAACATTCAGCGCCTGATTCCAACTTCCACCCATCGCCACATTATCTTTTAAATACAACGCTTCAATAGAAGTATCAATGGTGGCTGGAATAACGAAGTGTTGAAATTGAAAATAATCGTTTCCGGTTACATTATAATAGGTATGAGATCCATTTTTGTGTTCAACCCTTGTATAATTTTTGGAGCCAATGGTTGTATCGCCGTTAATAACACTGCTTGTGTCGAGGGATACGATTGTGTCAAGTGTTGTTTGATCTTGCGTTTTTAACTCATATATCCAGTTGCTGCCCACCGTTGAATTTGAATAAGGCAGAGATGTAGAGGCAACAGGATCCGGATGATCCTTTTTACAGGAAATGGCTATCACGCAGATAGAAAATAGGGCAAAAATTGATTTTTTCATATAAAGTTTAAGTTTTATTGTGTAATATCAGTAATTTTTGGTTTATAATTAAATATTTCCTCTTATCTTTGCGCTCCCAAATTTATGGCTAAACAGGCACTTATTAAACAAGACGGAACAATAGTTGAAGCGCTAAGTAATGCTATGTTCAAGGTGAAGTTAGAGAATGGCCATGAAATTCTGGCAACAATTTCGGGAAAAATGCGCATGCATTATATCCGTATTTTGCCGGGCGATAAAGTAGGAGTTGAAATGAGCCCGTACGACTTAACGAGAGGTAGGATCATTTTTAGATACAAGTAAATTATCAGGGCTATTAGCTAAAAGCTATTAGCTATTCGCTTAAAAATAAAAACTAAACAAAATGAAGGTTAGAGCTTCAATTAAAAAACGCAGCGTTGATTGTAAGATCGTGAGGAGAAAAGGAAGGCTTTATGTAATCAACAAAAAGAATCCACGCTTTAAGCAAAAGCAGGGTTAATTAAATGATGTATGATCTAAGATATATTATGTAAGATATATTTGCAGTCAAACAAAATCTTAAATCGAAAATCTTAAATTTTAAATAATAATATGGCTCGTATTGCCGGTATTGATTTACCAAAAAATAAAAGAGGCGTTATTGGTCTTACCTATATATATGGTATTGGCCGTTCTACTTCACAGTATATTTTAGCTAAAGCTGGAATTGATGTTAACAAAAAAGTAAACCAGTGGAACGATGATGAGCAAACTGCCATTCGTAACGTAATTAACACTGAATTTAAAACGGAAGGTGCTTTACGTAGTGAAACTCAGTTGAACATTAAGCGTTTGCTTGATATTGCATGTTACCGTGGATTGCGTCATCGTAAAGGATTGCCTGTTCGTGGTCAACGTACACGTACCAATAGCCGCACAAGAAAAGGTAAGCGTAAAACAGTAGCGGGTAAAAAGAAAGTAGCTAAGAAATAAAAAAATAAGCTAATGGCTAACAGCTATTAGCTTATAGCTTTTATATGACTTGTATTATTGAATCAGCGCCAGATCGCAGCAGTCAGCAGGAGGGGTGATTCACTTTCGGAAACGAGAGAATAATTTTAAACGATTACCTATTTTAATTTATCATGGCAAAAGCACAGGCTTCAAAAGTCCAGAGCGCTAAAGCAGCGTCTAAAAAAAGAGTTGTAAAAGTAGATAGCCACGGAGATGCTCACATCGTAGCTAGTTTCAACAACATCATCATTAGTTTAACCAACAAGAACGGCCAGGTTATTTCATGGTCATCTGCAGGTAAAATGGGTTTCAAAGGAAGTAAGAAAAATACTCCTTATGCAGCTCAAATGGCCGGCGCTGATGCTGCTAAAGTAGCATTGGATGCAGGTTTGAAAAAAGTGGACGTATTTGTAAAAGGACCAGGAAGTGGCCGTGAAGGTGCCATCCGTTCTTTATCACAAAACGGTATTGAAGTAGTAACTATTAAGGATGTAACTCCATTACCACACAATGGTTGTCGTCCTCCAAAAAAACGCAGAGTTTAATAAATGTAAGATTTAAGATGTAAGATGTAAGATTGAAGTGCATCTCAAATCTTACATCTTACATCTTACATCTTACATCATACATTTAACAGGGTGTATCATCGATTTTAAAAGGTCTTTTGATGGTACATCGTCACTAAAAGACCAATATACACAATTATGGCACGTTATACAGGGCCCAAAACAAAGATCTCCCGCAGGTTTGGAGAGCCTATCACAGGCAACGGTAAGTGGTTAACAAAAAACAGCGTTCCCCCGGGACAGCATGGCGCAACTAAAAAGCGTAAAACACTTAGCGAGTACGGCTTACAGTTAAAAGAAAAACAAAAAGCAAAATACACTTATGGTTTGCTGGAAAAACAATTCCGCAAAACATTTGAAGAAGCTGCACGTAAGAAAGGTGTAACAGGTGAAAATCTTATCAAATTATTGGAAGCACGTCTGGACAACACTGTTTACAGGTTAGGAATTTCTCCAAGCCGCCAGGGTGCACGCCAGTTGGTTAGCCATAAGCACATTACTGTGAATGGTGAGATCTTAAACATTCCTTCTTATAGCTGCCAGCCAGGTGATGTAATTGGTTTGAAGAACAAGAGTGCTGCAAATGCTTCTGTTACTGGTAACCTTCGTGGTAAGAATGCTAAGTTTAACTGGTTAGACTGGAGCGAGGCAAACATGAAAGGAACTTTTGTTGCTTATCCTGAAAGAGAAAGTGTTCCAGAGAACATTAAAGAGCAACTAATTGTGGAATTGTATTCTAAGTAATAGGTGAGACCACTGACAACCGACTACAGACCACCAAACAAATTTTAAACAATTAAACAAAAAAATAAAAATGGCCATTTTTAATTTTGTTAAA
>JBDTLP010000062.1:0-29416 GCA_039934735.1 Ferruginibacter sp.
ATATTACCGGCATTCAACCCTATTTTGATGAGGTTTTTTATGTTGGCTTTGATATAAATGGTTTTGAATTGGGATTACACCCTGGCAAAGCAGCAATTACAAACAGCAGCCAGGCACTCGCTTATTGGGCTGTTGATGATATTGAAGCAAGTGTAAAAAAATTAGTTGCAGAGGGTGCCTTTATCATAGAAAAAATTTCTGATGTTGGCAGCGGAATTAAAGTTGCATCAGTAAATGATCCATGGGGAAATGCGGTTGGATTGATTGAAGAAAAGGCCTGATAGGTTTTTAAAACCTGCCAGGCCCTATTTATTATTGCACTACAACTTTATCATTTTTGCAGATTGTTTATTTCCATTTTTACCAGCAAGTTTTATAAAGTAAATTCCTGGCGTTAGCGCTTTTACTGAAACATTGATTGCTCTTGTATTTGTATCAATTGACAACCTTTTAATTTTTCTTCCAGCCAAATCTGTAATAAGTAATTGATCATACTCACCAGTTAATAACAAATGAAGATTTTCATTCACAGGGTTGGGGTAAATGATTACCTGGCTTTTTTGTGCTTTGTACTTTACCATTAGAATGTTGCAAATGTATTTTCCGTTACCGGAGATATCTATTTCCTGCAGGCGGTAATAGTAATTATTAACATCTGAGATACCTGAGGTACCTTTGTCTGAATAGAGGTAATTAAATGTACCTGTGGAATTGCCTTGTGCATTTATCCATGCTATGTTTTCGAAAGATATTCCATCCAAACTCCTTTGCAGGTTAAATCCCCTTGTATTTACTTCCGTATATGTTTTCCATTGAACTTTTATTTCATCATTGAATTGATTGGCAGAAAAATCAGAACAAATCACAGGAACAAGGCTTGATACAAAACCAAAATTTTTATTACTTATGATTTGCCCAATGCTAACATCTGCGTTTTCAATTAAAGTAGTTGTGCTGGTATAGCCAGGTTGTGGTAATACTCTTAGCAGGTAATTTCCTTCCGCAATAAAATCAAATGTATAGGTTCCATCCGCCTGTGAAATGTTGCTGATGATACCATCATAGGGATCAAAGGTATTATTGTTATTCCTGTCATAAATGAGTTCTACTTTAACGTTGGATAAACCAGTCAGTTCATTTGGATCAGGTATTCCATTTGAATTTGCATCATTCCACAAGCGTCCGCTTATTCGTGCTGATCCAATTTTATACCTGCTCATATAAATATCCTGGTAGGTACCCGTTGCCGTTAGATTATTCGTTACTGCTGTAGGATCAAAATCTGCTGTCCCCTGAAATCCACCGGTAAAATATAAATTTTCATTATTGTCTTTCACAACGCCATGATTAAATATATAACTGTTAGTACCATACACCGGCATTACATTCAAAAAGTTTCCATCATGATCATATTGAGCAATGAATGCAGCATTTGGTGCAGTACCAATATCTATGGATTCTGTAAGTGGTGAAGGGTCAAAGTCACAGCTACCCAAAAATCACCTGATATAATGATCCTTCCATATTGATCAATTACCATCGATCCCATATTTTCATGATTAATGCCACCATAGCTTTTTGCCCAAATCAAATTACCAGATGAAGTATATTTCGAAAGAAAAGCATCGGCATATGTTCCTGCAGAAGTTAAATTGGATATTGCAGCACCGGGATCAAAATCTACTGTTCCAAGAAAATAACCACCCATACAAATATTACCATCGTTATCCATTGCCAAACTTGTTGCAACATCATAATTTATACTGCTTCCTGCACTGAATGCCCACTGATAATCGCCGTTTGAATTATACTTTGCAAGAAAAATATCACCCCCACCCCCATTAGAATTTATTGTTGCTGTTGCAGCAGAAGGATCAAAATCTGCTGCAACATCTATATACCCACACAGATAAATGTTGTTGTTATTATCAATAACCATATCCGTTGGAGTATCTTCAACACCTCCGCCTCCAATGCTTTTTGCCCATATAAAATCTCCGCTGTTTGAATACTTTGCAAAAAATATATCCATGTAGTCAAGATTAGCAGTAAGGTTATAAGTAGATGATGATGGATCAAAATCGCAGGTATGATGATACATGCCTGATACAACTACATCGCCGGCATGATCAACTTTTATTGAGTAACCTGAATTCAAATAGCCACCCAGGAAATCCTGGTAGCCATATCCGAATCCCCATCTGAAATCACCATTGTTTGTATAGCTTGCTACAAAAACTTTTTCGCCCATTGGGCCTGCAGCATCCGGGTACAATAAAGTGCTTGCGCCTGATGGATCAATATCAACGATACCAACATACAAACCAGTAATAAAAAGATTACCTGCATTATCTACAGTAGCATCATAAGGGTTCATCAAGTGCCCGTTATTGGTAGCAATGACGCTTCCACCAATTTTCTTTACCCATAGCAAAGCACCTGAAGAATCATATTTTCCAATGAAAATATCATAATTACCACCTGCAGTAAGATTTGTTATACCAGGTCCAGGATCAAAATCTACGGTACCGGAAAACCGGCCGTAAAAAAACAGGTTGCCATTATTATCGGGTATTAAGCGGGTACCCATATCTGCTTCCAATGGTCCTCCCAATGAATTGGCCCACTGAAGCTGCGGCATTTGTGCATTAGCAAAAAAAGTACAGGCAATTAATAAGATTGTGAATGTAAAGTTTTTCATCTTTTTAGTTTTGAGTAATTCATGTTGAATACTTAGTTATTAAGTATTAAAAATTCAACAATTACTCAAGAAAAAAAACTCAATGTCACTTAGCAGGCGTAATAACATACCGAAAGGGAAGAAAGTACAGTTGATTGTATGAACTAAGACCTCATTGGTTTTAAAAAACTTAGACTTCCGGATTTTTTTTCAAATAAATCTGATAACCAAAAGCTTTGTCAAAAATAATTGACAAATAAGAAACCATTAAAAGAATTGTCTTTTGCTTCAGCTTTTAAAACCAATTGCTACCGGAAATATTTTTGATTGGAAGTTTATGTTGTCCGATAGATTCGTGTTAATTAAATTTTCCTTCTAATATTTTTTAAATAGGCTGCTTTGATGCGAAAATAATATTTTACCATTCGCTAATGCTTCAGACATTTTACCCTCTACGCTAATAAGGCTTTCATTAAATGATTGGAAGGAAATATACTTACACCGTAAACATTATGAAATCAGCCGTTTTAATTAAAAATATTACCATAGCATTTAAAAGCACTAATTGCTCATTCAGCTACTAATTATACCGGTACAGTACTTTCTGATTATATATTGCTTTGATTAAACAGACATTCGCTACGGGAACAAAAAAAATAATGATAGCTCGTAAAATTAGTCTTCACAAATGTTTGTTTGTGCATTTATGATTTCACAAAGAAAGTACTCATTAAATAATTGCTTCAATTACAACCAACCTTTTTATTTAAACCTCATAAATTTCACCATTCAAACAAAATTAAAAATGAAAACATTTATTCTTTCAATTATTACTTACACGCTCAGTTGTACCCAGGTATTTTCACAAACTCCTGTACAGCAATGGGACGCTGATTTTGGCGGCAGCGAAAATGAGCAATTATCCTGTTCGCAACAAACAAAGGACGGAGGATATATAGCAGGTGGGTTTTCCGAATCAGGTATTAGCGGCGATAAAACACAAGCGAACCAGGGAACTTCAGATTACTGGATTGTAAAGACTGATGCAAATGGTGCAAAGCAGTGGGATGCCCGTTTTGGTGGAACCAGTGTTGATCAGTTAACTGCACTGCAGCAAACTACTGATGGTGGATATATTTTAGGCGGAATTTCCTTTTCGGGAATTGGCGGAGATAAATCGCAAGCCAGCCGGGGCAACAGCGATTATTGGGTGGTTAAGATTGATTCCAATGGGATAAAACAATGGGATGCCCGCTTTGGTGGAACAGGTCCTGATGAATTACATTCATTGCAGCAAACTGCAGATGGTGGTTATATTCTTGGTGGATCTTCACTATCTGATAGCACCGGAGATAAAACTCAGAAAAGTAGAGGTGGAAAGGACTTCTGGATTGTAAAAATTAACGCCAGTGGTGTAAAATTGTGGGACGCCCGTTTTGGAGGAAATAAATTTGAGGAGTTATATTCACTTGTACAAACTAAAGACGGCGGATATATGCTGGGGGGATATTCACTTTCTGAACCAAGTGGAGATAAGACTGATCCAGGCCGCGGAGGTTTTGATTACTGGATTGTAAAGACAAATGCAAATGGCAGAAAGCAATGGGATGCCAGCTTTGGTGGAAACCAGGATGACTGGCTTACTCAACTGCGTCAAACCAAAGACGGAGGCTATATTTTAGGCGGATGGTCATGGTCTGGTAAGACCGGGGATAAAAGCAAGCCAACCAAAGGTGACAATGATTTTTGGATCATAAAGATTGATATTGATGGTGCAAAGCAATGGGATGCTGATTTTGGCGGAGGTAGTAATGATTACCTTAGTTCTATTGAACAGACTACTGATGGTGGTTATATCTTAGGTGGTTATTCAAGCTCCCCAATAAGTGGAGACAAGACACAAGCCAGCCAGGGAGGAACAGATTACTGGATAGTAAAGACAAAATCAAATGGAAAAAAGCAATGGGATGCAACTTTTGGTGGAAGTGAATTTGATTTCCTTTATTCAATACATCAAACAAACGATGGAGGCTATTTACTGGGTGGATATTCTGCCTCGGGCATTAGTGGTGATAAAACCCAGGATAACAAGGGTCCAAATGATTACTGGATTGTAAAGACAAATGCCGATGGAAGCGCCTGTAATATTCCAGTCAATCTTAGCGTTAATAATATCAGCAGCGATGAAGTAAAGTTGAAGTGGGAAAACGTTTCCGGGCCAGTTAACTATGTTGTAAATTATAGAATAGAAAATACATCCGCATGGACAAACGTTGATGCAATAAACAACCAAAAAGAATTACATGGGTTAGTGGCAGGAACTACATACGAATGGAGAGTAAGAACAGCATGCGGCGGGGATCATATTGTTTTATCCGCATGGTCAGTAAAGCAATCTTTCACTACCCTCAGCCCTCAAAGGATGAGCCTCGAAAGAAGTACGAATAACACTGAAATATCAATAACAGAATCTTTGCTTACAATTTATCCTAACCCAATTTCGCAATCAGCTACTTTATCAATTTTCTTAGGTAAGCCTTCAATTATAGTGATCGGGTTGATGGATATAAACGGTAAGCCATTAAGAACAATTGCCAATGGAAACTTTTCAGTGGGAAAAAGCGAAATAAAATTCAATCGTGGATCACTGAGTGCAGGTATTTATTTACTGCAGATGAAAACCGCAGATAAAGTAATAACGCAGAAAATAGTAATAGAATAGAATATTAGCGTTCACCTGCATAGAAAAATTCTACCATTAAAAAATCCACTTCCACAGCCGTGAAAGTGGATTTTTTATAAAACATATGTAGAAGTGAAATCCTATAGTCAACAATTGTAATTTTTCAAAATGAACGGTAGCTTTTTAATGTTTTACCAGTTATTTAGTCAGGGGTTGAGGGGAATTAAATTAAAATTGTAATAAAAATAATGTGCCTTCTCTTTCTTTGCGCTGCAGCTACAAATTTTGTTTGCAAAAGCTGAAACCAACATTACAAAAATGCAATATTTCATTCAGATCATTTAGTGCTTTATTGCCTTACGTTATATGGCACTGCGAAACTAATATTCAAATTTCTACCAGGCTGACAATAAAATTCAATGGGCTATATAGTATGATCAAAAAATCTTGTATCAGGTAAATACCTTATCGACAAATACAACATAAAGAAATGGACTTACAGTTCAGAAAAAATGGAGATACCAATATTGAACCTCACCGAAAAAAATTGCCGTTAGTAACTGATTACTTTTTAAGCGAGCGTAATTATATAAACACAGTTGATTTGGTGAATTAAATCGTCATTGACCCCCAAGCCATGTTTTAAAATCAGCAGCTCTTTCTGTACTAACAATCGTTTCATGTTTTGTGGCGGGTTTCAATTTAATGAGCACCCTGCTTTTTGAATAAGACAGCATTTCAGCAATCGAATTAATGGAAATAATAAACTGGCGGTTGATGCGAAAGAACATTGTTGGATCCAGGAGCGTTTCCAGGTTGTCAAGATTAAAATCAATGTTAAAACGGCGGCCTTCATGATTGGTAAGAAAATTCACTTTGTCTTCTGTGTAGAAATAAGCAATGCCTGTTGTATTGATCGTTTTAATATGGTCACCATATTTAACCACGAACCTCGACTTCCACGATTCAGTTTTACTATTGTATGCTTCCAGTAATTTATTAAAATCAAAATCGCGGGAAACTGATGATGATTGCTTTTTAAATTTATCAATGGCAGCCTGCAGCTCTTCTTTTTTTATTGGCTTTAAAAGATAATCAATGCTGTTTAATTTAAATGCATCGATCGCATACTGATCAAACGCTGTTACAAAAATAACGGGGCAGTGGTTTTTTAATTGCTTAAATATTTCAAAACTCAATCCATCCGATAATTGTATGTCAGAAAAAATAAGATCAGGTGATTCGTTTTCCTTCATCCATTTTATGGCTGTCGCAATACTTACGATCGATTCGAGCAATATGGCAGCAGGCACTATTTCCTGGATCATTTTCCATAATCTTTTTGCGGCTGGTTCTTCATCTTCAAGGATCAAAATTTTAAACATCTTTATTATTTTAAAAGTGGAAGCAATACTGTAAAATATTTACCATCATTCATCACTTTGACAGTCTTATTGGTTAGTAAATTATAACGGCTGATAATATTCTGCAAACCCATGCCGGCACCTTCGGCTTTACTGATCTTTACATTGATATTGTTTTTAATTTCAAGAAATCCTTCTTGTATCGTTACCGTGATCGTTAATATCGTTTCCTTTGAAACAGCATTGTGCTTGATTGCATTTTCCATTAACAACTGCAGGGTTAATGGTGGTATTTTATTTTCCAGTTTTTGTTCCTGGGTAAGTTCAATATTCACCTGCAAACTATTGCCGTATCTTTTTTGTTGAAGAAATGAATAGGAACGTAACATGGCGATTTCCTCTTTGAGTGATATGGTATCTTTATCACGCTGTGTTACAATATTCCTAAAAAAATCAGAAAGCTCTGTGGCATATTCTACAGCAATCCGGGGTTCTTCTTCAATGGTAGAGATCAGTGTATTGAAGCTGTTAAATAAAAAATGCGGATTTACCTGGTTGCGTAATACTTCAAACTGGAACTGGATTGTTTCCTGCCGCCGGCGCTCTATATTTTTAAGATTTAATTCCCTTCTTTTTATATACCAATAAAAAATTCCACCAAGTAATAACACACATACTAGATAGAACCACCATGTTTTATAAAAGGCCTGTTTAATTACAAACGAATAAGTCGCTTCATCAGCATTTCTAAAATTTTTATTCAACGATGCCTGGATGTGAAATGTATAATTACCAGGCTCAAGTTTTGGAAAATTTTTGCTCCTGTCCGTTGTTACTACCCAACTGCTATCAAGTCCGTCAAGCTTATACTTATAATAAACTTTATCCGGCTCTGTATAATATAGCCCTGTATAATTGAAAGTAAAATTATTCTCATCATGGTCAAATGTAGTGGGTGCATTTGCATCAAGGTCTTTTAAAAATAACTGAACCGATTCAATGAGTACGGTTGGTTTTTGTATCGTATTCAACGGAGAAGCAAAGGTTAATATTCCCGTCATCGTACTGACCATAATATTACCCGAAGTATCTGTTGTAACTGCTCCTATATCTTCTGCATTTATCATTGAAATGCCCTGGCTGCTGCTGAGGTAAGAAATATTACCTGTAACCGGGTTTAAAATATCAAGTCCTTTTTTATTAACGATAACAATGTTTCCTGCTTTATCTTTTTTTAGGACCGATATTTTTAAATTACTCAAACCCTCATTTAAAGAATAATTTGTAAATGTTTTCCCATCAAATTTATAAATACCGGCACTTGCTGTGCTAAACCATATATTTCCATTGTTATCTTCTGTAATGGAATAAATACGATCATCTTTTACCTGTTCTTTATTGTTGTAATAGGTAAACCTGTTTAGTTCAAGTTTTGTCAAACCCAGTCCATCTGTAGCAAACCATAAACGGCCCTTACTATCTTCAAAAATGCTGTAGATATAATTGGTGCCTGTACTTTTATTATCGTAATACGTAACCCGGAATTGATTATTGATATCCTTATTGCCAGGGCCAGGCTCTATCATCAAAGAACCCTGGAGGCTGCTTACAAAAATCTGATCCTTGTTTCCACTAACGGATAGGATACCCGCATTTTTAAACCTTCCATTGTCATCAAATTGCCGATACTTAAAAGTCACCGGGTCTAAAATAAAAATTCCTTTCCCCATCGTACCAACCCAGATATTTCCATAATTGTCCTGGTATAATGAAGTGATATCTGTTTTCTCATTCAATCCATTTAAACGCATTTTTTTTTCAGACAATAAACCATTCTTTTGCTCAATTCTAATCAGGTCATTCCACTCATTGTTTAACCATGTATTTCCTACTTTATCACAAAGCACAACATGAATATGTTCGAAAACAGGATGGCTGGGAATATCCATCAGTTTTATTGATTCACCGGGTGTGCGGATCATTCCATAATTCAATGATGCCATCCATATATTGCCCTGATTGTCTTCTGCAAGGCAATTAATATTATTATCAGCATTCACCACTGAGGCTTTATCCATTTTAGCAGCAGCAGGATTATATTTGTATAAACCAGAATCCTTTGTAGCGATCCAAAGTAAGTTTTGTGCAAATAGCATAGCATTTACCTGGCCGGGCTTCCAGCTATTTGCAACAACAGGTACGGTAATTTTTTTAGTCGTATGATCATAAAGACAAAAACCTTTCTCTTCTAAACCAATCCAATAACTATTTTTTCCAGCTTTAATGATGGATGTTACAATGTAATCAGGCAGTCCCTCACGTGGACCAATAACGCTGGCATATTTCTTCCCATTATTAAAATGGCAGATATAGATTCCGCCATCAGTTCCTGCAAGCACATCCCCATTCTCTGCCAGCATCAACGTACTTACATTTTCATCCTTGAGGCCATCGGCCGCATTAAAAAGAAAAAACCTGCGGGCCGTTAAAATATAAATACCCTCCCCGTTCGTGGAAAACCAAATGTTATTTTCTTTGTCCTGCAAAAATGCAGTGATCTTTTTTTTAGGAGTACCTTCTTCGGGATCAAAATAAATTAACCTATTATTTTCAAGATTAGCAATCCTGCCGTTCTTAAATCCAATCCAGTATTTTTCTTTATTGTCGGCGAATATTGCCGTAACTGTATCATGGTATTCCGGGTTGCTAAAATTTATTCTTGTGTATTTTTCGCCATCAAATTTATAAAGACCCTCATCTGTACCTGCTAAAAGATATCCTTGTTTGTTTTTATACAGAACATTTATTTTAATTGGCCTGTTATCTTTTTCTAATTTAAAATTTTTATAGCCTGGTGGTTGTGCACCTGCCTTAAAAAAAAAGAATAATGCTATAGAGAATGAAAATAAAAATTTGCTCATTGTAATATTAGATCAGCTTTTACTTCAATTTTGATTTCTGACGCCAGCTTTTCATGTACAACTTTGGGTATGGCAATATTGTGATCGGCGAGTAATACAGTAAAATTGGAATTGATGCTTATCGTTCCTTGCTTCACTACAATGTCAGCTTTAATGATCCGCTCCTGCGTTATTCCATGTATCTGCAGGTTTCCTTTTGCTCTTAGGGTATAATTTCCTTCTTTAGAAAAATCAATGTCTTCAATGATCTTTCCGCTAAACGATGCATTGGGGTATTGATCGCTTTCGAGGTAGTTCTCATTGAAATGTTCCATTTGAAGTGGATTATTAAATCCTTTGAAAGAAGTTATCTTAACTATGAACGCAAATGTCTTTTTATCTACATCAAGCTTTCCCCGCATTTCTTTGCTGTTTGCAGTTATTAGTTCCAATGGTGCATCTGAATGAAAACTGATCGACCCATTATTTGTATTGTAAACAGCCGTTGCAGGAAACCGGTATGATTGAAAAAGTAGGAATAAAAAACAAAATATAATATATGGCTTGAACATTGGCTTTTGATTACTGTACAAGTTAGCTAAAATGTACTTCAACCCAGATTTTGCAGTTGAAAATCTATTGCGGCTTCCAAAAGCTGCACAGCTAAGCATTTCAGAACATTTCTTGATCTCAAAATAGTTCACTATTTATTCGGCCAAAAAATAACCTGAAACACTTATCTGTATTGCCTTTGAAACCCTCATTACGATTTCAATTGCAAAATCTGGGTTCAACAGGAAACTTTACTTTAAAGGAAACTTATTTTCTCTTACGGATTGTGAATACCCTTGAAATATTAAATCCAAAATAAATATCGCCCTTGCTCCATTTACCGGTTGTTTCCGAAATAAAAGTTCGTTCACTCATTCCCTGCGAATTTGTAAAATGCAATTGGAAAACATGTCCGCCAGTTTCAACATCCATACCTGCAGATAGTGAATTTGTTGTACCGGGTAATTTATAACCGGGAAGCTGGTAATAATATTCTGCGGTTAAGCTTATACGTTTGGTAATCTTTTGCCTTCCCCCGATTCCAATGGCAAAAAGATTATTTGGATCTGAAGAAAGTTTAACAAGGTTTTTATGAGAGTAGGAAGGCATAAGTTGTAAAGAAGTACTTTCTGAAAATTTTCGTGCTATAAGCAACTGGTGCGTAAAAAACAATCGTGAACTAAAATAATTTTTCCGTGTTGGATCTTCATCCTTCAGCGTTTTTAAAGCAACTGTAGGAACATAACTCAGGCTAAATGGCATCTTCTTTTTTCCTGACGATTGCCTGAGTAATTTTATTTTAAAGAATGCATCATAGGTTTTTTGAAAAGTACTTCTGCCAACACCAACCATCAGGTACCGGGTGATCCCATAATCAAAACCCATTCTCATCGTCGCATTGTCAAGCCCGAATAATTCATAACCACCTGCATTTACTTTTCCAAAACGGTGTGATATTTTAACATCCAACACGCCCTTTCCAACATTTTCTATTGTATGCCCATCAATAAGCCGGGTCGTTTTAAATGTTGCCGTAGTATAGTTTGTTGATGAATTGCTCTCCTGTTTTTCCAATTCTGCCATCAGGTCATTGCTGCTGGTATCCTGTGCCATTGTTATAAAACATGCAGGCATAACAAGGATTATAGATAAAATTATTTTTACAATATTCATGTGTTTATTTGAAGTGTTGAATAATTACATCTTCTGCTCAAAGTTGCAGTTCACTTTGATGTTGATGGATTCAGCGATATTATCTTTTACAAGTTTAGGAATAGCAATATTGTAGTCTTCCAACTTAACGGTGAAATCAGAACTTGCAGATATTTTCCCTGCATTAATGGTAACGCTACCGATAGAACTTACTTTATTGGTAACCCCGTGAATGGTCAGTTCGCCATTTACGTTCACTTTATAAACACCGTCTTTAGTAAAATCAATCTTACCGGGCTCTGCAATGATACCCTTAAAAGATGCTTTTGGAAATTTATTGCTCTCCATATAATTTTCATTAAAATGCTCTTCCATCAATTCTTTTTGAAAATGAAAACTTTTGATCAATAAAGAAAACTGCATATCGCCTGTTTGTGTATTGAGGACACTCATCACCTGGTTGTTATCGGCTTTGATATCTTCAAGAGATGTTTTTGAAAAAAAACTGACGTTGCCATTTTTTGTATAATATTTCTGTGCATGTACTGCATACATCATGAATAGTATTGCCAGGGAAAAAAGAAACTGTTTCATATTTTAATTTTTAAGTAAAATGTTTATAATATTTTTTGTCTTAATTATTTAACGCCCCGCTACTGATCCAGCATTTTATTTTACTGATCTCATCCGGCAATAAAGCGCCCGTTGGCGGCATTGATTTTTCCATCACTGCTCTTGCATTGATCCTGTCGGTTTTTGAATTTACCTGTGTATAGTTTTGTAAAATCACTCCTCCTGATGCCGTAGCATCATGGCAACCCGAAATAGCACATTTGCTGGTGATGAGTGGATAAATATCAGTTGCAAATTTTGATGGCACTGTTGCACAATCTGTTGGATTATTACTTCCTGGATAAAGAATATCTTCCTTATCATTATAACAACCGGTCAATATAAAAATCGTTGTACACAATGATATGATCATTCGGTTTATACTACTGCCATTTTTTTTAAATAAGAAATTCATTCTAGTTACGCTATTTAAGATTAGTTGTTTAATGCGCCTGTTTCGATCCATTTTCTTACCTGTGTAATTTTGCAATCATTCAATTTTGAAGCACCTCTCGGCATTGGTGGAAAACCAGGAAGATGATCAATACTTCCCATTAGCTTTCCATTGAATGCAATTGTTTGAACTGATGCAAAGTTTGTAAGGTCGAGACCTGCACTTAAGAATGAAGGATTGTGACAACCCTTGCAATTGTTATTGATCATAGGTAGAACGGCTCCCGACCATGTGGCGGTTGTTGTATCACAATCATTACAGGAATTGTTTTTAGCACCTTGTAATATCCATTTGTAAATGATATCTTTTTCAGCTTGCGTAAAGGGATTTGATGGTGGCCTTGGCATTATCTTATCCGGATCAGTTTCATTCAATACCCTGTATAACTTACTGCCGCCGGGATCGCCGGGATCTACATCTGCAGTTAACATGATCATTTGATAAGAAGTTAACTGTATCCCGTCCTGGTGCGAAGCAGCGTCATGACAATTACTTTTTGCACAACTTGATATCAGCAATGGCAATACAGCATTTTGAAAATATACGGTGTCTGCACTGCAGGATTGCTCACCACCAGTTACACTATCAGTAACCGTTAGTGGAGGAATCAGCAGGGAAGTACCTGGGTCATGTGTACAGGCATTGAAAGCAACAATAAGCACTATGACAACAAATAAGGCGAAAAAATATTTCTTCATTGAACGTTATTTTATTGTTGAGTAACATCTTGTGAGATAAACATCTCCCACAATTCCGAGATCGGCATCACCCTGCCCTATACCGCTACAAATACCTTTTATTACCAGCTTGTCTGAAAGATGAATATTTTGAATCGGCATTTCCATAGTACAATTGATTGCCGCTTCGGCAATTCCTGTTTTGAATAGGATCACTTGTTGCTGACTTGCATTTTGTGATACTTCTTTAATTGTTCCTTCTACTCTAAGCACCTTATCAATATACATCTTGCCTGCCACCACACTGTCTGTATAAAATATACTGTACAGATCAACTGCCTTTACAGCCAATCCTTTACTACTTCTTATATCCAAAGGCCCCTTATTATATAAATATAATCCGAATACAATTGTGCCCATTGCCAGAAACAGCAGGGAAATAAGAATCTTCTTTTTTGTTGTAGGTGCCATGGAATAAAAGTAAATCCATCTATTTCCCATTAAAACTGAATTACACCGAACGGGAAAAAATCGTTGCTGAACAGGAAATATTCATATTTATATAAGATTGAAAAAGCAATTAGATTGGTCAGCAGTAATTTTTTTATGCTGATTGCCAGGCAAAGAAATATAACAGCTCAGCTTATAAATATTCCTGTTCAGCTTGTTTTACTTCTTAATTATTTCAATACATAATAACATTGCTCATCCGCTTTACATTCCAATAACCATCCAACTAATTATTTAAACCAACGCTATCAACATGAAACATTTTTTATGCTTAGTCTTCATTGCAGGTATGTGTTTAACTGCCTGCCAAAAAGAACTTGAACACACAGACGATCCTGCATCTGTAATTCCTCCAAACTTAAATATCGTACACGATTCCTGCAGGATTGCAACAAGATATTATTATGGCGGATCCGGAGGCATTAATGACAGCGCTAACTTCTTTTATACCGGAAACAAACTGGTGAACGTTATAGGAACAAGTGCTGACGTATTATATACCTATAATGGCGACCAGCTTTTTAGCATGGCTTATTATGAAAAACCGGGTAACCTGCTTTATCATATCGATACTTTTCATTACTTAAATGATAGTGTTTTATCACAGGTACTTTCCCATGATTTTGATATGTACAATCACAATGACACTGTTCATGCTGTCATCGACTTTATATATAGTGCAAACCTGCTTACAAATCTTAAAACAGTAAATCTTTATGAAGGATCCGTTGATACAGATACACTTTTTTCAGATTTTAGGTGGGAAAATGGCAATGTAAAAAGTATTTAATTTCACAGTAGTTTACGGGCCGATGATTCGATCTACTATAGTTAAGACAGCATTCCGAATTATTTCAATGCTTCATCAAAATATTTTTTTATGGCAGATCCCTTTTTCCAGATACATGTTGGGCTTGATCCGCACCTTCCTTATTTTATCAGTAAAAATAATGTCAGCAATTTTACAATCTATACAAATATTGATTACCCGGTAACGTATGAAACAGATTCAATGCATCACACAACACTTGTAAGCCAGGGCGGTTTTGCATACATGGGCTATAAATGGGAATGTCCTTAAAAAATAAAAAATATTAAAAGGCCAGCATCTTATCAATGCTGGTCTTTTAATATAATGCCAGGGGGTATATGTATAACTCTTACGCTTCTTTCAATTTATTTGCCTGTTTTATTGAATGCTGAATGGTGAAAATAGAATCGGAAATCTGAGCAAATCATTTTTAGTTGAATAATTAATTATAATTTTTGTTCTCTGAAATAATAATATCAAAAACTTTTTGTGACCTGATTTCACAACCTAAGCTTGCTGGTCTTCCATGCACATAAAGCTTGCAGGGAAAATCATTGTAATCATCAACAAGATAATCCAGGTGTATTATAGCTGAATCTCCTGCATTTGTATGATATGCCGGGACAACCACAACAGAATCAATATTGCCATTTACATTTTTCAATACAAGCCTCAAAGTTCCCTGCGGGCCGGAATTTTTATAAAAAACATTTGCCGAAATACTGACCTGTGGATGGGTCGCAAAGCTAATCCCATAATTGAAGCTTGAAGCGATTGCCACAGCGGATGGACAATGGCAACTACAATCACCGTGATGCTTTGCTACATCATCTTCATCATCAATGCTGTTTCCGGATTTCGTAGTTGCTAACTGGTCCTGCATATCAGATTTATTACACGAAGATAAAATGCTGAATGAAAGCAGGAACAACAAGCCAAGACTGCTAATATTTTTTTTCATGTTTTCTTTTTTTAAATGCTGAATAAATTGAGACGGGGTTAGAGAGGAAGCAATAGACAAGTAATAAAATTCATGCCAGTGTTAAATATAATGAAATTTTAGCTATTGGTTTTGGGGTACTGTTTAAATGTACTTTTCAATTTCTTATAACGATTAACTTCACGAGGTAATTTTTGAGATGAAATATTTTATCACCAGGCCTAACAGGTTTTTTAAACTTGTTAGGTCTTTGTATTTAAAAACCAATTCCATCTAACAGTTTTTGAAAACGTATAGCGTTCCTTACTGCATCAGGCACCCACTTCTCATACTTAAGCATGGTCAAAACCAGGTCCCGATCATCGAATGCTGTTCGATTTGACCAAATGCTACGTCAAGATCTCCAAGACAAGCAAAAGGTAAAGCGGTATAAGCAATACACTTATTTTCTCTTCCTCAAATCATTTCTTTTTCATTAATATTCATATCTTAACTACCTGTTACAATATCTCTCTATCCAGGAATATGCAAGCATCACGAACTACTACTTCAAAACGAATTGAATCGATTGATCTTTTGAGAGGATTGATCATGATCATTATGGCGCTTGACCATACCCGTGACTTTTTTCATAGAGATGGACTCTCAGGAAATCCATTGAACCCTGCTACTTCTTATCCAATTTTATATTTCACAAGATGGATAACTCATTTCTGTGCACCAACATTTGTTTTTTTATCGGGCCTTTCTGCATGGCTGCAAGGACAAAGAAAAACAAAACAGCAACTCGGATTGTTTTTAATAAAACGGGGATTGTGGTTAATCGTGTTTGATCTAACCATTATGTCGCTTGTATTAACAGCCGATATTCATTTTGATTTCTTTGTATTGGAAACACTTTGGTCAATAGGTGCAGGCATGGTCTTACTGGGATTGCTGATAAGATTGCCATTTAAAATTATACTTGCCATTGGATTGATCATTTTCTTCGGACATAATTTATTAGACTTCGCAGAACGGACCCAAATGGGAAATCTTCCTATATGGTGGAAATTATTGCATCAACCAGGAATGATCCCATTGTGGAGCAATCATAATCTTTTTATCTTCTATCCTTTTCTTTCCTGGGCGGGATTAACATTATTGGGTTATTGTTGCGGCAAATTATTTACTGATACAGAACCACAACAACGTAAAAAGGTTTTATTAGGAATTGGTGGAGCTGCTGTTCTATTTTTCATTGTGTTACGTGCAATAAATATTTACGGTGATCCAATCCCATGGAGCATGCAAAAAAACAGCATGGCAACTTTCTTCTCATTTATGAATGTGCAGAAATATCCTCCTTCATTACTTTTTTTATGTGCTACCATTGGTCCCGTTCTTATATTTCTTGCATTGATAAAAAATACAAAAATCAAACTTGCAAAGATCATTGCTGTATATGGACGTGTTCCGCTGTTTTATTTTGTTGTTCATTTTTTTATACTGCATGCGCTACAGATCATTACTTATTTATCGAGAGGCCATAGCGTTGCAGAAGGAATGAAAGGTTTACCCGGCCTTCCATTCAAATTTGCAATGCCCGGAGAAGGATTTAGTTTATGGGTTGTTTATATTATATGGATAACGATCGTAATCGTCATGTTTCCATTAAGCAAATGGTATGATAAGTATAAAACAAATCACAAAGAAAAATGGTGGTTGAGTTATTTGTGAGCAACGACGACCGACAACTGATCACCGACAACCGACATAGCTTAAATAATTTATGTTTTACTAAATCATCAAGATGGAAAATGTGTTGACACTTAACAAAAGAAGATTTGAATCTATTGATATTGTTCGTGGCATTGTGATGGTGATTATGGCGCTTGATCACGTACGTGATTTTTTTCATGTTCATAGTTTTTCCGATGACCCATTGAACCTGGCAACTACTACACCGTTATTGTTTTTTACAAGATGGATCACTCATTTTTGTGCGCCGGTTTTTATTTTTCTTTCTGGTGCTTCTGTATATTTACAGAGCTTAAGAAAAACAAAAAAACAATTAAGCATTTTTTTAATCAAACGTGGGTTTTGGCTGATCTTTGCTGAATTGTTCATTATTTCATTGGCATGGTCATTTGATCCATTGTATCATGTTTTCTTCCTGCAGGTTATATGGACCATTGGTATAAGCATGGTTTTACTTGGCATTGTTATTCATCTTCCTTATCGCTTTATATTATTGATTGGATTATTGATTGTTTGTTGTCACAACTTATTAGACATACCCGAATCTGCACCAAATTTCCAACCAGGCTTCTGGTGGAATTTATTGCATCATGGTTTTTTTGTACCGTATCAATATGCTCCCAATCATTTTATTTTAATGATCTATCCATTTGTTGCATGGACGGGATTGATGTTACTTGGTTATTGTACGGGCATTTTATTTACTGAAAAATATTCTTCAGATGAGAGAAGAAAAATATTATATCGTATAGGTTTAAGTTTGATCATATTATTTATTGCACTTCGTTTCATGAATGTTTATGGTGATCCTGTTGCATGGACAACACAGAAAAATAGTTTACTTACTTTCTTTTCTTTTATGAAAGTAAATAAGTATCCGCCTTCCCTTTTATATTTATGTATTACCATTGGGCCCGCACTTTTATTATTGGCATTTGTAGAAAAAATTAAAAACAGTTTTACAAACATCATGGCTATCTATGGCCGCACTGCTTTTTTCTTTTACATACTCCATTTCTATTTGATACATATCATTGCAGCAATTGTATATTTTGCGAAGGGGCAACATGATATTGCTTTTGCTATTAACTCTATGAAAAAAATACCATTGATGTTTGCTATTCCGGGAGAAGGGTTCGGTTTGGATGTAGTTTATTTGATATGGGCACTCGTAGTTATTGCTTTATATCCTTTATGTAAGAAGTATGATAAATACAAATCCAGTCATAAGGAAAAATGGTGGCTGAGTTATTTGTAGGAAACGATTACAGACAACCGACCTCTGACAACCGATGGTTATTACAAGAGAATGAACAGGGGAATATTAAAAATTTTATGAAGAAAACGATATTGAGATTTTTATTGTACCTGGCAATCGGTTTTCTATGTGCCTTTTTATACAGTCGATTTATACGATCATAAAAAAACTCTTTGTGACCCTATGGTTAAATAACTGCGAAGACACAAAGAAAAGTTTAAGGGCATCTCTAAAAAAGAATAAGTTTTTAGAGATGCCCTTAATTATTATTTCCCCTCCACTCCTGCGGTGTAACATTATATTCCTGCTTAAATACACGTGCAAAATACCCCGGATCATTATAACCACAATCCAATGCAATGGAAGCGATGCTTTCAGAAGAATTCCTGAGTAATTCTTTTGCTTTATTTAAACGAATGATACGAATGAATTTATTTGGCGAGCATCCTGTTAGTGCATCCAGCTTTCTATGCAGTTGCGAATGGCTCATGAATATATATTTGCATAACTGCTCAACAGAAAAATTAATATCAAAAAGATGTTCTTCAACAACCAGTCTTACTTTTTTTACAAATTCATCTTCGGTTTCATTTAATGCCGGTACAACTTCATCAGCAACTGCTGAAAGAGTTTCGGTATTAATAACGGCAAGGCCTGCCCTTTTAATATAAAATTGTTGCAGGCTCTTTCTAAGTTCAAGCAGTTTTTTAATGCGTACCAATAATTCTTCTTTGTGAAAAGGTTTTTGCAGATATGCATCGGCACCTTGTTCCAATCCTTCTATCCTGCTTTCAATATCTGCTTTTGCTGTAAGCATAATAATTGGAATATGACTGGTGCGTTCATCTTTACGCAACCTGCGGCACATTTCAAAACCATCAACAAAAGGCATCATGATATCAGTAACAATAAGATCAGGAATAATTTCTGTTGCAATTTCAAAACCTTCTCTTCCATCTTTACCAACAGCCAGGCGATAATCTGGCAGACAGGATGCAGTGTATGCAACAACATCTGCATTGTCTTCTACCAGTAAGATCAATGATTTTCCTGTATCTGCAGGCTCGGCTACCATTTCATTGCGTTGAACAAAAACAGCGTTCCTTTTTTTCTCATGCTCATCATTCACTTTAATGTAATTCTGATCAGTTTCTGCAGTGGTCATTTTTTTCATAGGAAGTGAAACGCTAAATTCACTTCCTTTATTTGCACCGGTTGGCGGACTCTTTACTGTTATCTCTCCTTCCATTAGTTTTACAAGTTCTTTGGTAAGTGATAACCCAATTCCTGTTCCTCCCATTTTTCTTGTATGGCTATTATCGAGTTGATAAAAACGATCGAAGATATTTTGTAGTTGGTCAGCCGGTATTCCAATGCCTGTATCTTTTACTTTAATAACAAGCGATGATCCTGTTTCATTTGGCAGTGATTGCTCATGGATGGAAATATAAATATTCCCTTTCTCAGGCGTAAATTTCAATGCATTGGAAAGTAAGTTCGCAATGATCTGTCGCATTTTTTCAGGATCATACGCAATGATGAGTGAATCAACCTGGGAAAGAAAATGCAATTGCTTTTGCTGGCTCTCTGCCAAAGAATTAAATGACTCTACAATGTATCTTAAAAAATTGATGATATCACCCTGCACCAGTTGCAATGACATTTTACCGGTTTCCAGTTTTGAAAGATCAAGCATTTCATTCACCAGCCTCAATAAACTTTCACCGTTCCGGATGATCATGTCCATGCCTTTATTCAAATGTTCCTTTGGATTATCAACAACCTGGTTTGCCATACCAAGTATAACTGTTAGCGGTGTACGAAATTCATGTGTGATATTTGTATAAAGCTGTGTCTTTAAACTGTCGATCTCTTTAATGCGTTTCGCTTCCCGTTGTTCAAAGTTTAATTGCGATCTTAATCTTGCCCTGTTCACACTGAATTTAAAATAAGCCCTGATGGCCAGCGCCAGTATGACCGCATAACAAAGGTATGCCCACCAGCTTCGCCACCAGGGTGGTAATACAGTGATGTGTAATTCGGCGATCTTGTTGCTCCATATGCCCTGGCTGTTTGAACCCTGTACTTTAAAAGTATAATCGCCTGAAGGCAAATGAAGATAAGTTGCAGATCGTCTTGAGCCGGATTCAACCCAGCCTTTATCTGCGCCTTCTAACTGGTAGCGATACCTGTTTTGATTGGGTGCTGTAAAATCAAGTGATGCAAATTCAAGGGTAAGTATATCCTGTAAATAATTAATGGTAATGGTGTTTGTTTCTTCAATATTACTTTGAAGTATACCTGTTTTATCAGCAGCAGTCACACGTGAATTATTTACCATGATGCTGGTAATAAAAACATTTGGTGTAAAGTTCGTTGCCAGTATTTCTTTGGGATTAAAAATATTCATCCCGTTCACACCTCCGAATGCAAGATCTCCGTTGGGCAATTTTGTATAAGAGCCCGTGTTAAATTCGTCATCCTGCAAGCCATATGCTTTTGTGAAATTTCTGAATACCCAGCGGGTAATATCTTTTTCTTTGATTGCAGATAAACAAAAAATTCCACGGTTGGTACTTCCCCATAAGTTACCGGCATCATCTTTCAATATTCCATAAACCACATCATCAGGCAATCCATCTTTTATGGTAAGCTGTAAAAAATCTCCCGTGAGTTTATTCATCCTGTTTAAGCCACCACCTTTTGTACAAATCCATAAATACTTACCGGGTTCCACAGGATCGTCTGTAAAACAGGATACATAATTATAATTTAATGAATTGCGGCTATTGATATTATTATAATACCATTTTACCTGTGGCTGTGAATTTTCTATATTCCTAAATACAACTTTAGCAAAACCTTCCGACGTACCGACCCAGAATGTGTTTTCTTTATCTTCATACAATGCAGTACAGGCTACTTTTGAAAAAGCCATTCTTGAAGCATCTGTATTTATATTAAAACTATCAATCTTATTGCTAACAGGATTGATACGAATGAGTCTACCTCCAATAGCAGGGAACCATATATTGCCTTTTTTGTCTTCCAGCAATGGCTGTTTATTACCTTTTATTTCGTGATAACCAGAATCAGAATATCCTGTTAGTTTACCTGTTGCAGGGTTGTATCTGAAATATCCTGTGTTGTCACTTTTAATCCAGTACTCGCCTGTTTTTGAAATAATGAAATTATCTATTTCGATAACTGAAGAAATTTTACTGAACGGATTACTTTGTATAGAATCATTTTTCAACCTCTGCCATGCATACCCATAGTCACCAAAAAAAATATCACTGTTAGTAACGGGAACGATCCAACGCACACTGTTACCCGCTAACATGGCTTTAAGTTTACTACTTGTTGTATTGTATTTTCGCAAACCATATCCCAGTGAACCGGCCCACAATAAACCTGAGCGATCAACAATAAACGGATAGTCAATTTTAGTGGTTGGGTACGGCACATCCCATTTTATCTTTTTTCCCGGTTCCCATTTACTAATATCATAGGAATTGCCATTCCGCTGATTATTTTCCCACAACTCCGCTTTTGGGTTAAGAATTATATTACCGGGCAGTACTTGTTTTGTATCGAATAAGGGATACACATCTTTTCCGTCTGAAAGAAAAACATCGTTATTTATTAAGATGCTTCCATCCGGTTTAAGATAACCGCTTTTAAAAAATCTTCCACTATCAAGCTTAATGAAATTATTTTTCAAGGGATCAAACCTGTACACAGAACCGTCCATTCCACCTATCCAAATACTTCCATTCATATCCCGTCCCATTGCATAAACGGGTATATTTAGAGGCAATGTCATCCTTGTAATAACGGGCACAGCATTTTTTTCAAAAAAATCACTTGTAAGTTCAATAATATCCAGGCCACCTGCATCCGTACTTATTAATATTCTTTCATCTGGCATTTCTGTAATCAATCTTACCTTATTGCCGGAGAGACTGTTTGGATCAGAAACCTTGCTTGTAAAACGATAAAATTTTCCACTTTTTTTATCATATACATTCACCCCGGCATTTTCTGTACCAGCCCATATCCTTCCTTTTGAATCTTCAAACAGCTTTATGATCGTATTACTACTGAGGGTATATTTATTATAAGGGTCGTTGTTAAAAACTTTAAAGTCGTAGCCATCATACCTGTTGAGCCCGTTTTTCGTAGCTACCCAAATAAATCCGTCCCTATCCTGTAAAATATCGAAGACCATTCCCTGCGATAAGCCCTGTGCGATGGAAATGGATTCATACACGTTGGTGGTTTGGCCTAAAATTGTCGTCCCCCTTAAAATAATGAAAAGGCAAAAAAGAAAGCTTATGGTCAGTTTGGATCTGGTCACAGTGCTATAAATATAAACTGAAAAGAAATCCAGATACATATTTAAAGGAGAAAATGCCGGTTTTTTCTAAAAATGACGAATAAATCCTGTTCATGCACAATTTGTCCTATGGATTGGTGAGAATGTACAATAAGATGGTGAAAATTTATACCCCTTTTTTTATGATCGTATCGAACTTTAGTAGCTCAAATAAAAACATTTTAAATTAAAAAGTAAACCAAAACGAAATGAGAAAGATCAATCCCGTTTTTAGATTATTATTTACAGCAGGTATAAGCACTATGTTATTCTCATGTGGTGGTGAAAAAAAAGAAGCAGCTACTGACGAAGCGGCAAAACCAGCAGATACAACTTCCAGTATGCAAATGGCACCAACACCTCCGGCTCCAGCGGCATTTACCCCATTTGATGTGGCCGAAATAACACATACCGTAAAAGATTACGCTACCTGGAGGCCTGGATTTAATGCAGATTCAGTTAATCGCAGGGCTGCCGGTTTGAACGATCTCGTAGTAGGCGCCGGGATGGATAAGCCAAACAATATATTTATCGCCCTGGGAATATCCGACATGCAAAAAGCAAAAGATTTCGCTGCCAGCCCAAAGCTTAAAGAAACAATGACCAAACTCGGCGTGATCTCAAAACCTGGTATTGAATATTTTCACGTGATCCGTTTCAATACAGAATCACATGAAAAGAAATGGGTGATTGTTACACACAAAGTAAAAGACTTTGATGCATGGCAAAAAGTATATGACGGTGAAGGCACAGCAAAAAGGCTTAGCGAAGGAATGGTTGACGTAATGATGGCACGTGGAATTGATGATCCAAATATGGTACAAGTAGTATTCGACATAACGGATATGGATAAAGCAAAAGCAGCCATTGCATCTGAAGAAAAGAAAAAATTAATGATGAGTGCCGGTGTTGTAGGCACTCCTCGAATTCAGTTTTACAATACTGTTGAATAACATTAGTTCTTATAATAGAAATTAACCTCTGTCTTTGTTTGTGTCACACGGCCTGAAGAAACTCACCTGGATGAATATAATGTTTGGGAGGACATTATAAACGTTCCTGGTTTTTAATAATTCAAATTTTGGTTCGTGTGACATGAACAGTGACGAGGAAAATTTTTATACTATGGTTAGTGAGGACACGAATCATGGCTACGGAAAGGCTTTATAAAAATTTGTTACTTCTCAATTTTAATTTTCAATATACAACGTACGATATTCAATTTTCATGAAAATACAATTGCATAATTGTTCCTGTTTTATCCCCGAATATTGAACGTAGTACGTTGTGTATTGAAAATTTCTTGCTTCTGGTTCGTGAGGACAGGAACAATAGCAACGCAATTCGATTACAATTAAATAAAAAAGGAGGCTATCATGTATACTGCTCTAAAAAATGCGAAGGGTTTTATTCGTTATTGTTGGGTTGATACTGCTGAAAGAGAAAGCAACCCTGTAAATGTGTTCAGTGACAAAAACGAAACAAGTCAGTCTACACAGCTGGCAACCGATTTTGTAAAAACAAGTATGGCAGGAATGAATTTTCAGAAACCTGGAATGATTGAAGAGCCAATACACGTCCACGATTAAACGCCTTTAAAAATCAAATGACAAACAAAGATTTTGAAATTGTTTACCGGACAGTAAAAATTAAAATTAAATTATACCAACAATAGTAGCTCGTCACAAAGTAGGTGACATTAATATATGGCTCAGGGGCCACCAGGATCGTGTAAATGCTTTTGCACCGGTTATATCGGGCTTTAAAACATTCCAGGATGCCGGAGATGCAAATTCAATCGTCCTTGTTTTTGAAGTTACCGATATGGAAAAATTTGGAGCAATCATTAATGATCCAAAAAATGCTGAAATGAAAGCGAGGCACACAGTAATAGAACCTATAATAATATCAATGCAGGTAGCATTATAATTCCTCTTCTGGTGAAGTGCTTGATCTGGAAATGAAAAATTTCCAAAAGTATATTACCGGCATTATAAGAAAGGGCGAATAAGTCAATAGGTCAATAAAATTATACTTCCTAAAGTATTCACTCATTCACCTCTATAACGGTATCCTTCAAAAATTACACAATGAAAAAAATATTTGAAACCTGGCTGTTATTAACAATAGTTTTTTTAGCTGTTTCCTGTTCTTCCTCCAGCAAGCATTCTGTTACAGATGATAATGTAAAATCCTATGCCCATACCTGGGATGAAATAGTAAACAAGGGAAATATAAAATTATTTGATACCGATTTTTCTCCCAATGTAGTTTATGATAATGTAACCACGCACCTTCAGGGCATTGATGATGTAAAAAAATATTTTAGCGAATATATTACAGGATTTAGCAATCGTGAATTTAAAGTATTAGAAATATATGGTGAAGGCGATCATGTTATTAAACGCTGGTCATTTACGGGAACGCATACCGGCGATTTTGCTGGAATAAAAGCAACCGGCAAAAGAATTACGGTAGAAGGCGTAACAATCGCTAAAATGAAGATGGGGAAGATCATTGCAGAAAGAGATTATGCAGATGACCTTGGATTGATGCAGAAACTGGGTGTGATACCAGAGATGTAGAACTCACAGTAAAAAAACTTGCCACTGATTCACTGATTTTTATACCACATTATGAAAATCAGTGCATCAGTGGCAAAATAATTTTACAAATACTCATTAAAAACTAGGCTTTAATTCAGCAGATAGGCTTATATTAGAAGCTTTACTAACTGTACACGTTACCAGTCGTAATTTATAGTTTAATGTTTAACTAACTGATAGCTACACACTACTCTAAACAAACTAAAAAATAGGATCAGCATGAGCACAAAATCATTCATTAAACTGTTTGCAACAGTTATTGCTACAATTATTTTTATTTCAATCAGTACTAAAGCGGTATCTCAAAACAAAAACTATACTGCTATTATCAGCGCTGCTGCAGATAAAATAGAACAGAAAACAATTGCCTGGCGGCATGATATACATCAAAATCCAGAATTGGGCAATCGTGAATTCCGTACTTCAGCTCTCATTGCCAAACACCTGCAAACATTGGGCATTGAAGTAAAAACAGGCGTTGGTAAAACAGGCGTTGTAGGCATTTTAAAAGGCGACCAACCCGGCCCGGTAGTAGCACTAAGGGCAGACATGGACGCCTTGCCTGTTGAAGAGAAAAACGATTTACCCTTTGCATCAAAAGTAAAAACAGAATATAACGGCAAGTTGACTCCCGTAATGCATGCCTGTGGCCACGATGCGCATGTTGCTATACTCATGTCAGTCGCAGAAATATTAGCGGGCATGAGAAAAGATTTGAAAGGAACTGTAAAATTTATTTTTCAACCTGCAGAAGAAGGCGCATCCAAGGGAGAAGAATGGGGAGCAGAGCTGATGGTAAAAGAAGGCGTATTGGAAAATCCAAAAGTGGATGTGATCTTTGGTTTGCACATGAATTCATTATTGGAAGTTGGAAAAATTGATTATCGACCAGCTGGAAGCTTTGCTGGTGTAAGTGATATGAGAATAATTGTAAAAGGAAAACCTTCGCATGGCTCACAGCCATGGTTAGCCGTAGATCCCATCGTTGTAGCAGCACAGATCATAACCAGCCTGCAAACCATTGTAAGCCGCAATATGAATCTCACCAAAGATCCTGCAGTACTCACCATTGGTTCAATACATGGCGGCAATCGTCATAATATTATTTCTGAACAGGTAGAAATGGAAGGCGATATAAGAACTTTTTCCCAGGAAGATGAAACCCTGATGTATGCACGCATTCACGATGTAGTAGAAAAAACAGCTGAAGCTGCCGGGGCAACAGCAACAGTAGAAATGCCTTATACCACACACTATCCTGTAACTTTTAATAATGAAGTACTCACGGCTGCTATGTTGCCTTCTTTACAAAGATCAGCAGGCATAGAAAATGTATTATTGGTACCAGCAATTACGGGTGCAGAAGATTTTTCCTTCTTTGCACAAAAAGTACCGGGATTATATTTTAGGATTGGTGGTATGCCTAAAGGACAAGATCCTAAAACTGCCGGGCCACATCATACACCTGAATTTTTTATTGATGACAGTTCATTTAAAACAGGAATTAATGCATTGTGCAATTTAGTGTTGGATTATATGGAAATGAAGAAAAAATAAGATTTGAAGATGAATCAATTTGAAGATTTGAAGATGAAAATCTTTACAACTTTTATAATGGTTCGTAATGACACCACGACTGTTCGGAATACTTTATTTTACCCCAAATATGATAGATACACGGATGACACGGATTGAACAATAAAAAATAAAAACAAATGAAAAAAACAATTACAATTTTTATATTGATATTAACAACCAGTTTGCATTCATACTGCCAGGCTTCTAAAACCACCGTAAGCCCGAAGTTGAATACAGCAAATGATCAAAAACAAATTGCAGCCATGCTGGATTCATTTAACAGGGCCGCAGCAAGAGCCGACTTCAATAAATATTTCAGTTATTATACGGAAGATGCAATATTTACAGGAACAGATGCAACAGAAAGATGGAACAAACAAGGATTGATGGCTTATGCAAAACCTTATTTTGATAAAGGCCATGGCTGGGATTTTACATCCATTGAACGTCATATCTATTTTGATAAAACAGGAACACTTGCCTGGTTTGATGAATTACTAAACACACAAATGAAAATTTGCAGGGGATCAGGCGTTGTTATTAAACAAGGGACTGTATGGAAGGTTCAACAATATATTTTATCAACCACCATCCCAAATGAAAAAATGGATTCCGTTATAAAAATGAAAGCGCCTGTTGAGGATTTGATCATTAAAAAACACTAACAGAAATTTATGCAGATGAAAAATAAAATACGATTTACAATTACTGCCTTTTGTACCTGGATGACATTTTTAACAAATGCACAATCAATACTCCCACCAGTTATTGAATGGAATGGAAAAAGCGTATCCCTCATAGCAAAAACAAATAATCCCTGGATAACTCCTGCAGAGAAATCCAATTTTGTAACCACACCCAGTTATGATGAAACCATGAGTTGGTTTAAAAAACTTGCAGATGCATCGCCATTATTAACAATGATTTCTATTGGTAAAAGTGTAGAAGGCAGGGATATTAATATGATCATTGCTTCTACAGAAAAAGATATCACAGCAGCAACATTAAAAAAATCTACAAAACCATTATTATTAGTGCAGGCAGGTATCCATTCAGGTGAGATTGATGGCAAAGATGCCGGCATGATGCTATTGCGTGATATTGCCTTTGGAAATAAACAGCATTTATTAGACAAGGTTAATTTTTTATTCATTCCAATCCTGAGTGTTGATGCACATGAACGTTCTTCTCCTTTCAACAGGCCCAATCAGCGGGGCCCACAAAATATGGGATGGAGAACGAATGCCCAAAATTTAAACCTCAACAGGGATTATGCAAAACTGGATACTAAAGAAATTAGGTCGGTTATAAAAGTGATCAATGAATATGATCCTGTTTTATATATGGACATTCATGTTACTGACGGTGCCGATTACCAGTACGATATTACTTTTGGTGGCATGGGCGAGCAAGGCTATTCTCCGGCCATTCAACATTGGCTGGCAACAACTTACAAGCCATCTGCAGATAAAGATCTAATTGCTAATGGACATATTCCTGGCCAGTTAACAAATGCGGTTAATGGAAAAGACTTTTCCCAGGGAAATATTGCACTAAATGGTGGTCCCAGGTTTTCGGATAGTTATGGTGACTTAAGACATTTAGCTGCTATACTTGTGGAAAATCATTCTTTAAAACCTTACAGGCAACGTGTTCTGGGAACTTATGTATTACTGGAAAGTACATTAAAGCTTTTGGCAATTGAAGGACAAACATTGAAGAAACTTACCGAAAAAGACAAATCAGCCAGGGCTGCAAATATTCCCATGGCATTTAAAATCCCTCAAATGAAGGGTTCAATAAACATTGATACAAGAGTTACTGAACAAAATAACACTTCAGTAACGCCGGTGGATAGCCTCAATTTTCTGGCGATCGAATCTGTCATGCATAAATCAACAATAACCAATTCGGATTATGTAGAATGGCTTGGCAAGCCAGCCACAATGAGGATTGTTAATTACAGATCAACAGAGCCTTATAATTTTATTGAACGCCCGAAAGGATATTGGATTCCTCCTTCCTGCGATGTAGTTATTGAAAGATTAAAGTTGCACGGAATTAAAATGATCGTAACAACAAAAGCACAGGAAATAAATGTAGATATGTATCGCATCAGCAATTTTAAATTTGAAGATGAGAATCATATAGTACAACCCTTTGAAGGACGCATGCAGGTAAATGCAAATGCACAATCAGAAACACGTAAACAATTCTTTCCTGCAGGTTCAGTTTATATTTCCACTGATCAGCCATTGGGTGATCTTGCTATAGTATTGCTGGAACCTAAATCACAAGACTCCTTTTTTAGCTGGGGATTTTTTAATTCCATTTTCCAACGCACAGAATATATTGAAGGTTATGTAATGGAACCGACAGCAAAAAAAATGTTGGATGAATCACCTGCGTTACAAAAGGAATTTGATGAAAAGAAAGCAAACGACAAAGATTTTGCAAATAATCCCGATGCAATTTTGACGTGGTTTTATAGTAAAACAAAATTTTATGACGACAGGTATTT
>JBDTLP010000063.1:0-28664 GCA_039934735.1 Ferruginibacter sp.
TTATTTGCTGTTTGCTCCGCAGACTTCATCTATCGTGAAAACTTAAAGAGATATTTATAATTATTTCTAAACTCGCTTTCCTCGTTTCCACCTTCGCATTTGCCTTTAATTATTTATTATATAATTTTTAAACGACCTGGTTTTTATTTTTAATTATTAAATCCTTTTTTATGTCTTTTAAAGCAAAGTTCAAAGTCGCAGGTAAAGAGCTTAATGTGCTCGATTGTCATTATTCACTAAAGCAGGAAACTGATGCCACTGGTCGTCCATCATCTGTTGTCCGCGGTGGAAAAATTACCGTTACGGTAGAATCCACCGGTGATACATCAATGTTTGAATGGATGACTAATAGTTTCGAAAGAAAAGATGGTTCCATCGTTTTCCTGAAAAGGGATAGCGATGCCACATTGAAAGAATTGAAATTTTCAGAAGCATACCTGGTTGACTATTCTGAAAACTTCAGCAGCGTAGGTGAAATGGCTGTAACTGAAACTTTTACACTTAGCGCAAAACAAATAGAATTGGGCAGCGGTAAGCATCAGAATGAATGGGTTTAAAAAAAGCCACTTTACCAAGAGTGGCGATAAAGCCCCATTACGTTTTAAAAGTTTATTTGCAGTATTAGTTTTTTTATACTGATATACTATGTCATTCATTGCCAAGATAAAAATTGATGGCGAAGAGCTTAATGTATTGCATTGTGGTTTTCGCTTTTCGCAGGTTACTGATGCTACGGGAAAGCCTACTTCCGTACCCCAGGGTGGGAACATAAACCTCATCCTGGAGTCAACGGGCAGTACAAATCTTTTCGACTGGATGATCAGTCCAACCCAAACTAAAAGTGGTGTGATCACTTTTTACCGCAGGGATTCTATGAGTAAATTGAAGACCGTTGAGTTTGGTGATGCGCATTGTGTGGATTATTATGAAACCTTTGATCATGATGGGGATAGCCCGATGCAATTGCAAATAACGATCAGTGCACATGAAATAAAATTGAATGATTCTGAATTCAGGAATAACTGGCCCGAGTAAGGCAAACTGACAAACAGCAATGACTTTTATTCACGCGATATTTTTACGTGGATATATTTTGCTGAATACTTTTATTCACCATAAAAGATAATACCTTTTTTATGGCACAATTCGTTGAAATTAAAATTGATATTGAAGGAAAGAGGATAAACCAATTCTCTTCTTTTACGCTTTCGCAATCCATTTTTGATCACCACTCCTTTAGATTAGTTTGCCCAACTGAGGCAATTGACGGCACGTCCGGAAATATTTTTAATACTTCTAAAAATATAATCGGCTCTTCCATTACCATTCAGGCGGATGCAGTGCTGGCAACAGGTACCTTACAATTTTCCGGTGTTATCACACAGGTGGAGGCGGTAAAGCACAGTGGCCATTCCGGGGATATTATCATCAGTGGTTTTAGCCCGACGATATTATTAGATAACGGGCCGCATTGTAAAACATGGGAGAAAAAGGCAGTAAAAAATATTGCCCTGGATGTACTGGAGCCTTTTCCACAAAACTTATTGAAACCAAAAATTACACCTTCTTTTGGTGAAACCTTATCCTATATGGTTCAGTATAAAGAAACCGCATGGGAGTTTCTAAGCAGGCTTAGTGCCACTTATGGGGAATGGCTATATTATGACGGGCAAAAATTATTACTCGGGCCTCCGCAGGGTGGCAAGTCAAAATTATTCTATGGTACCAACCTCCTTCATTTTAGCATGTCGCTTCAACTAAGGCCATCGGGTTTTAAAATGATGTCTTATGATTACATGAATTCCGAAGTATATGAGGGTACGCCTACCAGTGTTTCCAGTAAGGCAGGATTGAATGATTTAGGGAAACATACATTACAAAAAAGCGAACAATTCTACGGGACCAGGCCGAAGCAATGGCACAACAATTTCCTTACTAATAAAAAGCAACTGGAAGATTATGTGAATACAAGAGCCGCTATGCAAAGCAGCAATATGGTTCGGTTCAATGGCAGCAGCGGCCATCCCGGTGTGCAGGTAGGCGGCAGCGTTAGTATCCAGGGCCACAATGTGTATAACCAGTCTGATGAGATGCTCGGTGATTATACCATAATAGCCGTTAATCATTCCTGCGATGGGCAAGGTAATTATTCCAATGATTTTGTAGCCGTCCCTGCTACTATAAAAATGCCTCCTGTAACCTCATTCGATGAGCCACGATCAGAAACACAAAGTGCGTTTGTAACTGACAACCACGATCCAAAAGGACTTGGAAGAGTCCGGGTAAAATTTCATTGGATGAATGGAAATGAAAAAACTCCCTGGTTGCGGGTTACCAGCCCTCATGGGGGTAAGGGAAAAGGAATGTTCTTTATACCGGAAACAGGGGAAGAAGTGATTGTAGGGTTTGAAGGCGATAGCCCGGTGAAACCCTATATTATCGGAACCGTTTATCATGGAAAGGCAACTACAGGGTTCAGCAATAATGATAATGATGTAAAAGCCATCCAGACAAGAAGCGGTAATAAGATATTAATGAATGACAAGGAGGGTAGCATTTTTGTTGAAGACAAAGATAGCAACAGTATAAAAATTGATGGTGATGGCAACATCAATGTATTATCGAATAAAAGCATTGTACTAACGTGCGGTGATAGTAAAATTGAAATGAAGAAGGACGGAACGATTGATATTACCGGTAAGAATATAACAGTGAATGCTGAACAAAAAGCACAGATGGTGAGTAAGCAGGCTTCATTTACAGCAGACGGAAATGGCGGTGAAGCAAAGATGGATGGAATGAAAGCGAATGTAAATGGAAGTATGGAAGCAAAGCTTGCCGGTGGGGCAAAAACAGATGTTACTGCAAGTGGCAATGTGGCGGTGAAGGGAGCATTGATAACATTGAATTAAAAAGAAAAGATGATGAAAAAAAATAAAATTGAAGTGACAACCGGCGCAGTTTCTCTTAAAGGTTTTTTTACCACGCAGTTGTTTTTACAGGGGCAATCATTACGCGAGATAGAAATGCGACTCGGATTTGACCAGGGCAGGCTTTCTTTGGGAGCGTGGTTTGCCACCCCTATGCAATTACCCGGCCCCGCTGATTTTGAGTTTGCAGGTTATTCCCAAGTGGCGGGGCATAGGACTGCAAAAGAATACGGAGAGCTTAATAATCCTAAAACCGACGTTGAAAAACAAGCATATTTAGCAAAAAAAAGAAACGTGGTCAGTCAATGGCAGTTGTATGGAACAAACCGTTTGATAAAAGTTGTAACAATGATCGGCCATAGTTTGACTACGAGTGATGATTATCAATATCCTGCCGGCAGTGGAATTCCACAATGGAAAATTACTAAACTCATTTTATGTAGAGGTATTTGTTTTGTAAGCGACTATCCTAAGGGCAGGTTCATTCCTGATGAAGGATATAGTGAAGTAAAATATAAATAAAATATATGGGTAAACCTGCAGCACGGCTAACAGATATGCATACATGCCCAATGGTGACTGGGCTGGTGCCACATGTTGGCGGGCCCATTGCTGGACCCGGATGCCCCACTGTATTGATAGGTGGAATGCCTGCAGCAGTGATGGGAGATATGTGTGTTTGTGTTGGGCCACCTGATACAATTATACTTGGATCAACAGGTGTAATGATTGGTGGTAAACCTGCAGCAAGAGTGGGAGATCAGTGTGTACATGGTGGGGTTATTGTGGTGGGATGCCCGACGGTGTTGATTGGGGAGACCGCGAGTAGCCCGGTGGGAGGGTTGGCGGCTATGCCGGTGGGTGCAATAGTAAAGGTAATGAAAACCACATCTGCTGCGGTGCAAACAAAAATGGCGCAGGTATTAGCACTAAAAAAAGCAGCGCAAAACGGTAAGTGTTTTATAAACACAGGTAAAAAATGTCCACATTGTGGTAAAGTACATTAAGTAGAAAAATATGATTATTAAAACAAGTCAATTTAATGCACTTGGGGAGGAGATGTTCAAACAATTTTTAAATGATCTCACTGTTGAAATGATTGCCAAATATCCAAATTGGATGGGTAATGAAAATTATAGCCAAAAATGCGCAGTTGTAAAAAGCCTTGCTGAATATGGGCAAGGCATAAATATCACTGAGACCGATTCACTATCAAAATTTGTAAATCATTTAATCTGCTTTAACCAAAATATCCCTTTGAATTTCGGGATTGTAAATGAATTAAAAAATGTAAACGTTGACGAAGAAATAAGAATAGAAAGGTTGTTTTTTCATTTGGCAAGTGATCGGGAGAAATTAATATTAATTGAAATTTAATTGATTCATTATGGCGGGAGGTAAACCGAATTGTTGTGTGCAAGGTACTGAAAGTGAAGAAGATAAAGAGCCGAAAACTGAAACAAAACAATTTAAGTTTTACTTTGATATCTTTTTTGATGGAACTGGGAATAATGCCTTTAATACGAATACAAGACTTGCTGCAGATACAGCGATGAAAAAGGTGTTTCGTGAAGAGGCATCAAGTAATTATGACAAGGCTTTTCATGCTGCCGATACTAATACGAATAAATCTTTAACTAATGTTGCCATATGGTTAGCCAAACATTCGTCAAAGCTTGAAAAACCAGACAAGGATGCTATAATTGAATATGGAGAAAATACAGATTTTGGAACCAGCTCTTATGAAAACTATTATACCAATGTTTATCATTTATATAATTTTTTTAAAGAAAGAGAAATAAAAAAAGATGACGAGTTAGCTACGACTTTATATGTGGAAGGTATAGGAACAGCTTCTGTCGAGGGTAAGGGAGCCGGTGATGAAACGCTAGGTGGCGCGTTTGGCGCAGGCGAGACAGGCATAAAAGGAAAAGCACAAAAAGCAAGAAAACAAGTCATAGATACAATAACAAGTAAATTTCCTGATCCACAAAAAATAACTATTGATATAGATTTTACAGTTTATGGATTTAGCAGGGGTGCCGCAGCTGCAAGGCATTTTATCCATATTATCATAAACGGTTTTAATGATCTTGAAAATTTTGATTATACTTTAAAATTAAAAACAAAATTATCAAAATATAATATACAAGAAATTAATTTCAATTTTGTTGGGTTATTTGATACCGTTTCGGCTTATAATCTACAAGGTACTGTACAAGAAAAAAGTAATGTACAAGAATTAGGTTTAAATTCTTTGAAACTTGGTGAAGTAAAAAAAGTATATCATATAGCAGCAAAAGATGAACATCGAAAAAACTTTGCACTGACAACGATGGGCGAAGGCGTAAACGGCAAAGAAATTACTTTACCGGGAGTTCACTCTGATATAGGTGGTAGTTATCACGATGATGTAGTGGAAGAATTAGTTGTTTATAATGTTGATAAAATGTACATGAGTACACAAGATAAAATTGATGCTGAAAATGACATGATAAGGTTAATAGAAAGAGGTTGGTTTGATAAGACAGATATTTATAAAGACAAAAGTAAAAAGAATTTTTTAGCAAAAGATGAACCAATTAGAAATGCTTTAACGTTTTGGAATAAAATAGCGGTAAGAAGAAGTAAAATAGGCGGTATTAGCAATAAATATGCAAGAATACCATTTACGTTAATGTTTAAAGAATGTGGCGAGGATAAATTTTTAAAAAGGAAGATTGATACCGATAAGGATGTTACATTAAACAAAGAATTATTGAAGGATAATTTTATTCATCGTATATCTGAATCTATTATAGCAAATCCGGCGAATCTAATTTTTGAAGACGAGGATTTGAAATTATTACGAAAAAAATACTTCCATTTTTCAGCTCATTATAACGGTGAAATAGCCGGAATGGTTGCACCTTATGCCCCTCGATTTGAAAATAAAAGAAGAACAAGAAAAATACATCCAGGATGAAAGTGTCAAACTTCATAGTTATCAATATTGTTTTCATGTTTTTTTATTGTTGTAATTCTAATGAGGGAAGTAATATTGACACTAATAATGAAACAAAAATAAATAACAAGCAAAAAAATAATATGTTCTTATGGCTTCCCACGACAACAGCACCAGAAAGTTTTCCAATAGAAGGACTTTCTGCCACATTATATTCAAGCAGTAATTCTTCAACTCGTATCCCTCAAGAATTGTATTGCAGAAAAGGATGGGTTGAAGAGGGTAGGATTGAATTAATGAACGATGATGTTAAACCAGTACCTGATAAGCTTGTTTATAAATGGTTGTCTTTGCGTGAGCGCAAAGTTTATTTGTACGATGGCGAGATGCCCACAGCACTATTAGCTAAATATTTTCAAGAAGGTTTTATTAGCCCAATTGACAACAAAAAGTCAACTTACCAATATATTATTTTCGGTCTTGCGCCCACTGGTAAAATTTGTATCTATTTGTCCGGCAACGGAGTTTGCAAGGATGTTATAACATTGCAAGCCAAAGAATACAACCTTGTAGGAGAAGAATTAAATGAATTTGTTAGCATATACAAAAATTTGGATAATTATATTGAATTGGCATTGAAAGAAGATTTTAATTCTAATGAAATTAAACCTGTTGATGTAAATAGTTATGAAGCCACGAAATGGACTAATGCATACAAAAAGAAATATGCCTGGCAACTAAATATAATAATTGAAAAAAAAATTCTGTATTTGTCCATCGAAAATTACAATGGGGAAAGGCTTTATTGGAATAATCTAAATGAATTTTATCAGATTGAAAGCCAGCCTATTCCAAAAAAAATTGAAATTAAATGGTTAGACTCAGTAAGGGGTGAAAAAAATTTAAGTATTATAACTTTCGATGAAGAGGAAATTTTCAAAGCTTTTAAATTATTAAATAATAAGGAAGATAAAATAATAATCCAACCGGAAATTAATTCAAAAACTTATGGAATTGGTGTATATATTAAAAATAGTAAAAATGTAATTCAGCTAAAGAAATGTAAATTTGAAACAAGATAGATATTAATTTTAATATCCATCATTTTGTATCGGTAGTGTCCTCTCGAACCATCATTGTGCAATTGAAAAGTCCCGGTAAATTAACGAAAGACCATATTAACAGTACAAATCTTTAGTAATGAAATAATTTCGCTAAAATTACCGAATGAGCTACAATCTCCTCCTCATCGATGCAGCCCGAACTGCTGAAAATATGGGAAAAGCAAAAGAGCTTAATCCACAACATCAATCTTTGTATAAAGGCATGGCCGAAGAAGACTTGTCCGACGTATCGCCTTACATATTTTCTTGTGAGAAAAATTCCGATTTTAGTAATTGGTACGCCGAAAAAGGCTGGGGCGATGCATGGGGTTTAATTTTAAAATCTGCATTCACTTTTGAAGAAACTTACAGGCATCTTAAAAAATTCCTTTTGGTAAAAACCGAAAATGGGGAAGAACTATACTTCCGTTTTTACGATCCCCGTGTTCTCAAAATCTTCCTTCCTACCTGCGATAAAAAACAAATACTCGAATTCTTCGGCCCGATTGAAAGTTTTATTTGCGAAGGGGATAATAAAAATGAGGCCATTATATTTAAGCATAAGAATGGTGAATTAACGGAAGAAAAAATACCTGCAACTAAAATGTTTGGAAATTAGCTGACGATAAGATCTTTGGAAATAGTCATTCAAAATAGGTAAAGAAGTAAAGAACGACCAAGGGCATTTCATAATTTAACGATACTTGATCAATTTATAAGCAGTAATCAAAATTGCCTTCTAAATAAAAATTGAATATACAATGGATATTCATATTCAAATGCAATTGCAGGAACCGGTTAGTTCTAACCCAAAATTTGAATCAGATGTTTCAAATTTCATTCATTCTTACTGGGCTAGTGCAAGCCCTGTTGCTGAATGGCAACTGTGGAATAAAGACTTTTTCGGCCCACTTGGGAATAGGATAGGTTTTAGCCGCCGCGGAAATGTATTTGATATGCTTGGCGGCAACAACTTAGGTCGGACCTACGCTAATGTAGATTATTTAAAAGGAGGTATAGTTGGCTCTATAAAGTCCACAAGGGTGACTGACACAAAAGCACTTGAAAAAGTTGTTAGAGATGCCTATAAAAGTATGATTAATGCCATTAAGAATGACCGTAATTTGTCGAGTGTCACCGGTGTTGAATTAAAAATCATAATACCTTCAGGTACGAGCAGGAGCGTAATTGAAACTATTGAAAGAACAAGCGAACGAATACATCTGAGAAACTCTGGTATTAGATTTAATCCTCCTAAAATTATACGTGGAATTCCTGGCAACGCAGGCGCTTTCCTTAGGGGGATGGGAATAGTTGGCGGATTCTTTTCTGCAGTTCAGCTTTATCATGACGTTAAAAAAGGTGATGTAGCTTCTGGTGTTGGTAGTGGTTCATCTACCGCAGCTACAGTACTTGAAATTAGTGGTGGATTGCTTTCCTCAACGGCATTAGCAATGTCGGCAGCGGTTGTTGGTTCCTTTGCAATAGGCTACAGTGCCGGAACGATAATTAATGATCATTTAATTTCAGGCCGAGTAAAAGATATCATTGGTGGAACGATGGTGGAGCTTGTTGATAACGGATGGGAAAATATTAAAGAGTTTTATTTTGGCAAAAAACCGCATCACTAAGACACTTCTCATGATTAAAAAAAATCATACAGGCAAGGAACGTTCTGATTATTTATTTAAGTTGAAGCGGCTTTATTTCTATGCATATGAACATGATTCCGTATTGTATAATGTAGCAGCTAATACCCTTAATCAAATGTAATGCTGTGTTTCCTCTATTTATCGAACCGGATATAATTTAATAAAGGATATTCAAGGGGGAATTATAATTATCAAATTTAGCTCATTGGGTGTGTCGAATCACTTTGAGATATTATTGATTTAGGAAAATAAAGGCACTATAAATTCATCTAAATACACATCAATAGCATTCAATTCCGTTCCTTCTGACAATGAAGTCTCCTATCTTATATAATAAATAAATGCCTTAATTGGTCAAATAAAAAGGACTGATGTCCCGGGCATCCCTTGTCCTTTTTAACTTTGGCAATACAATAAGTTTATTGTATTTTTATTTTCTCCACATCTCCCCTGAAAAATTTTACTCAAGACAATACAAGCCTTTCAAGACAAAGCCTTTTGAACTTGTACAATTCCGGGTATCTACATTGGTTTTTTTTAATCTTCAATATTTATTTCTTTATTATGCATTTCGAGTATTATACCCTTCCCATGTCATTAGATAAAGTGATGCAAAAAAAAAGCCTTTCTAAATGTTCTCTTAAGAACTCTGTTATACAGCATCTTCACCTGCTGCTAACTACAGGTTTTGGGGAGTTTCCGGGCGATGAAAGTTTTGGTTGTGATATTTGGGATTATGAATTTGATAATGTCACGAGCGCCCATAAAGTAAAAGAAAATATCAGGCAATCACTTTTACAATCGGTACAACAAAAGGAAAAGCGGCTTAGCAAAGTGAGGGTTGATCTCACTGTTAAGCAGGAGGAACTATCTCCCGCAGGTGGCGCTAAAAGTATTAAAAAGAGAATAGATATTACCTTAACAGGTATTTTAAAAGTTACCAATGAAAAATTACAATTCAGGGATACATTTTTTGTAGGCCCATTATCGTATTAGCCATACAGACTTATGCAGGAAACCAGGGAACATATCAAAACCAGGATGCTTAAAAACGCCGCCCGTGCCTGGGGGCTTTCTGAAACCGAATCAGAAAATAACTTTGATCCATTGGTTTCAATGTTATTAACCGCATGTTCTATTGAACTAGAAAAAATTTCGGGGGAAATAGAATCCTCCCGTGCAAGGATACTCGAAAGAATGGTGCAGTTACTTTCTCCCGACGCTTTTACCGGCGCACTACCGGCACATGCAGTAGCAACTGCAACACCGATTGAAAAAAAGGCAGACTTGTCAGAAAACACACAATTTTATATTTCACGGGAATTTCAAAAAGGGCCGGAGAGTGATGAAGTCATAATAAAAGACATTTTTTTTACTCCCACAGCTTCTTTTAAACTATGCAAGGCCAGGATAAGATTTATGGCCACGGGTACCCAACTCTACCAGATGACCAACGGTACTACCAAAGAATTAATTGGGCAGGCTGACGAAGGTAAAGACCTTCCCTCCTGCTCCCTATGGCTTGGCATTGACGAAACAAAGGTTCCCCTGCACGAAGTTCCATTTTATTTTGACCTGCGTAATGAGGCTAACAGGCAGCTTTTTTATCACCAGCTTCCTAAGGCTACCTGGTATTGGGATGACCGGCCTATTCCCCACGTCCCCGGTTATGGTGAGCGGCTGATTAGTGGTGAGCGATTAGATATTAAAACTATATTACAAAGAGAAGATGATATTTCAGGTAAAATAAAAAAGCATATTAATGCATTGTATAAACCTTCTTTCATCACTTTAACTGACCCGAAAAATATTACCACGAGTGAAGGCAATGCAATTTTAAGCGGAATGATCTTTGAAACCTTTTCAGGTAAGGCCGCCGAAATCCTTAAAGCTCAGAAGCTGAGATGGATCTGCATTGATTTTCCACAAACGATTAACTCATTAATTTTAAACGATGTGGTATGTGTAATGAACAGCTTCCCTGTCTTTAACCGGAGGGCGCACGATTTTACATATAGAATGCAGGATACTGTAAATGTGATTCCATTGCAAACGGAAGATCTTTTCCTGGATATGGAGGAAGTTTGCAATGATGAAGGGGAAATTTTAAGCATGAGGACATTTCAAAAAAAAGAAGATGCTTCAGCCGGCATTCTATTAAGAAATGGTGGCGTTGGAAAATTTGACGAACGCGATGCTGTAGCCGTGGTGGATTACCTGATACAACTTCTGAGAGATGAAAGCGCTGCATTTTCTGCACTGGGAAATGATTTTATGAATAATGAAATGAAGCAATTACAACAAATAATAAACAAGCTTGAAGAGAAAATACTTTCCACTCAATTAAGACGCGAACAAACTCCATATTTGATAATAAAAAACACTTTAAAAAATTCATGGAAAAACATATTTATTCGCTATTGGAGTACTGCCGGTGCTGAAGCTAATTATATTAAAGCGGGAGAAAGTATCACGCAATATAAAGGAAGTATTTTTGAAAAAAGCCAGGCCTTATTAGTAAGCACAGCCATAGGCGGCCATAATAAATCTGATGCAATGGAAAGTGTTTTAGCGTTCAAAAGCGCATTACTTTCCAGGGACCGGCTTATTACACCGGAAGATATAAAGGCTTTTTGCCACTTTCAGCTTGGCGCAAGAGTCAATAAAATTGATATTGAAAAAGGAGTGATGATACATCCGGATCAGCAAAAAGGATTCATGAAAACGATAGATGTTCTTATAGATATTAACAGGAAGGAGTACGAGGATATGATGGAGAATGGTGAAGTGAATTTCTGGATCGAAAGCCTTAAATTATTGCTGGAAGAGAAATCGGTAGCCTTACTTCCATACAGGATATTCATAAAACAAGCTGCATAAATTACACATTGAAGAAACAGACCGCCATATCACCTTTACAAAAGGAATTCGGGGAATCAGCCTGGGACATAAAGGCAGAGACCCAACTGTTATTGGCTTTAAATAAGGGATTGAGCGGAGATGATTTCATGATTTGCTGTGATCATTTTTTTAAGCGGGAGTATAGTAAAGATGTGTTTTCTACAACCCTTAAAGAAGATACTAAAAAGCAAGCGTTATTAGAATTGCATCTTTCAAGAACAGGTCTTTACGACCAGTTGCCGGAAGGGCTTTTCTTTCAAATGCCGCAAAAAGAATCCGGGCAATTTTCAGTGTATGATAGTGCCCAGGAGTATAAGCAAAATAAGAAAAAAGAAGAAGAGATACGGCGTTTCTTTCTTCCTTTTGATAATAGCTTTTTTCATCAACGCCTGCAGTTAGAGCAGGAGGAATCAACATTATTAGAGGGGTTGCGTACAGGGGTTCTGAATGATTATTTTATAACTTTCTGGAATCTTCCAACTTCTATTCCGAGAATGTTTATGATGCCTCTGATACTACTACTGCCACATGCACATAAAATTGCAGGAAACCTGGATCTTACTGCACAGTGCCTTGGCTATCTACTCAAAGAAGAGGTTCATTTGTTTCAAAAAAGTGCAGTAATTTCTACTGCGCAAAATATTCAATTTTCTTTTTTGGGGGAAGGCCAATTAGGTACTAATATGGTTTGCGGGGGGGAGTTTTTTGAAGATAATCCCGTCATCGAAATTGAAATTGGCCCTATTAAAAATTCTTATGTCAGGGATTATCTTGAAGGAGGAAAGAGAGAATTATTAATGGAAACCTTTAAACGTTTTTTTATTCCGGCCGCCCTTGATACTTTTACCTCTATAAAAATAGATCCCGAGAAACAGGATATGTTACTTGAAAAAAATGCGGAACCAATTTTAGGATATTCAACAGTTCTTGGCTAATGGATTAGGACAATTAAGATATTGCATAAAAGAATGAATTAAGAAATTTTTCAGATACTGACAATGGAAAGGTTATTGACCAATGAACTTTTAAAATATATAATTATACTCGGGGCGGGTGCAGTGGCTATTACAGCCATTATGGCCAGGCTTATTACGAAACTAAAGGGAAGTTTTAAGCCCTTCCGGAAATCAACCATAATATATTTATTGCTTTTTATATTATTCTTTGCTGCTATCGCGATAACCACTCTTCCCTTCTTCTTTAATAAAATCCCTACTTCCTTTATTTTTTTACAGGCATATTTTCTTTTGCTCGGAGGTTTCCATGTGTTTTTTTTAGATAAAAAACTCGCCTGGGCGGGCGGGGAAAAAACAATTCTTCCGGAAACACTTTTTACCGTTCTAATAAGTCTTTTTGGGTGTATAGCCTTTCTGATATTTTACCATTGGCTCAATAAAAACGGATTGGAATTCATTCTATCAACTGCTTGTATTTTTTTTATTATTCCATTCTTTTTTTATCATTCCTTTCAAAGTGCCATAATTATTCCCCCAAAAGTTTTAAAGCAATGGTTTTATCCTGTGGGAGATGAGATAGAAGAACCAGATGATAGTAAATTAAAGAATCTTGTTGTGATTAGTTTTGAATTTCAAAAGTATGCCAATGGTAACGAGGTGACCAATTTTAGGGCTAAAGCACCAAGGGATATGGAGTTCGGCCAACTCTTTTATTTTTTTATCAACGATTACAACCTGATGCATCCAAATAGCAGAATACAGTTTACAAATGAATCTGCTGAGCCGCAAGGATGGATATTTTTTAAAAAACCGCGGTGGCATACAGTAGTAACAAGGTATATTGATTTTGAGAAAACTATTTTTACCAATCATATTACTGAGAACGAAGTGATTATTTGCACAAGAGCTCAGATTTAAAAAAAACTTTATGCAGGAAAACCATTTTTTGCCGGTGAACTGGGTAGATGGAATGAAGATCAATAAAACTCATTTCATTGCGGAAGAAAATGCCCTGGTATATCAGTTGGCACAAAATACCAGTTGCCTGCTTAATGAATTGAATTATGGTTTACTTCCTATTTTAGCCGGCGGTTCGGGACTCAAATTATTTATCAGTACAGATAACCAAAAAAAATTACAGGTAAGGGTGCAACAATGCAGGGCAATAACTGCAGGGGGCTATTATATTGAATTCAATGAGGATACAATCATTCAAGGGACTTCGCTCATCACACCAGTTATAAGTGAGCCTTTTAATGTAAAAGATCTGAAAAAAAAATCCCTGCAATTTTATATTGTGCTTACAATCAATCCTTATAAAAGACTTCCTTATGGTCTTGTTGATGTTGCAGAAATCCCACCCAGGCTGCCTTATACAGTGCCTTTTTTTTCAGTTGATCTAATTCCTGTAGAGGAAGTGGCAAAAAATATTTTGGGCGCTGTTCAGTTACCGGTGGGAAAAATGTCAATAGAAGATCAGCGGGTTTTTATCGAGGAGCATTATATACCACCATGCACTACGGTTATGAGCCATCCTGAATTACTGGAAATCCACGCAGGCCTTGAACAATTTTATGGAAAGATGGAAACCTATTCTCTCCAGATCATTCAGAAGATCATCCAGAAGAAACAGGGAAACGAAATGGCAGTTATTGTTCAAAAGCTATGTGAAAATATATTGGCTTTTACTGCTTCACAACTGGCAGGGCTTAAATCATCGGGCGTTGTTCATCCCCCCGTTTCAATGGTTAGCAAAGTTTCATCATTATCAAGATTAATGAAAAACACAATAGATTGTTATTTAGGCGCCGGCAAAGAAGAATTGATCAATTACTTTACAGAATGGTGTAATATAAGCCAGGGTGAATTAGAGCGGATTATTATAGAACTTTCCAATCATCAGTATGATCACCTGGATATTAATAATTCAATGAATAAAGTGACAGAATTCACCAGGATTGTATCAGGCCTTTTTCATAAGCTGGCAAAAATCGAATACATTGGTAAACGCAAAGAAGCAGGCATATTTGTAAAAGAAGAAGTTGTAAACCAGGGCCAAGCTAATCCTGCACAAAAAAGAAGAAGTTTTCTTGCCGATTAATCAGGTAATTATTATCTATTAATAATCTATAATATGCAACAAATATTAAACATTCAGGAAAGAACCCAGGCATTTTTAAAGTTTCTCTTATTCTTTCTTATTACGGTAACACTTGTTGTCGTTGCTATCTATTTTAATTTTCGGGTTCCGTCAAAGGAAAATGCCTGGCTTCATGACCAACTGGAAAGTCAGCGAACAATGGACGCTAACCAGGTAAAATTTGTTGCAAAAATGGATGAAGCAGTCATCCTTTTGGACTCATTGGATAAAAAAGATGCTAATACAGATTTAATACAAAGAAGTATTGGAAATATAGTAGGAGATATGCAGGGAATGGTCCAGAATAATAAAACCCTTTACGACAAAATGAATAAAGCAATAGTTTTTAAGTTTGATGAATTAAAAAATGCGAAAAAAGACATACAGGAATCTAAGGGATATCCCAGCCGAATATCAATCCTTGAAACCCAATTAAAAGAATGTAACAATAGCCTTACTGCTGCAAATGCTGCACTGAAATCATCAAACAACCAAACTTCTCAATAATGTCATTCATAGCTTGAATTCAATTTTTATTATTGATGTTCATTCTCAGATATATCGTTCTTTTATTTATTTTTTTTCATGTTCAGGTTCCGAATGCAATTTCCCAGGATAAAAAAGCAGTTAAAGCGGTAGTGGATGATATTTTTGGCGACCTACCCATCAATGATGCTGCAAGTCATTCCTATCTCAACGCCGGTGAAACAGCTAAGGAAAAAATCCGAAAAAATATTTTTGTCACAGCCCTTTTAAATAAAACCAAATGTTATACAGGCGAGCCGGTGTTGCTGTCTTTTGAATTACTGTCTTCTTTAAAAAGTACTACGACCATTCAAAGTATGCCAACATTTGTCGAATTCCTTTTAATACCTACGGATCCAAACAATGATCATCCAAAATTCAGGCAACAACAAGGGCTTACTTTCAGTGTTTATACTATTAAACAATTACAATTAATTCCTTCCAAGGAGGGGAATATTGAAATAGGATCAATTATAACTAATAATGAAATAAACTATACAAAAGATAATAAGAATTACAGCTATTCAGGTGTGGTAAAGAGTAACCCCATCACTTTAATGGTGAAGCCATTACCTGAAGCAGGAAGGCCTGTAAATTTTAATGGCACTATAGGTGATTTCGATATTCTGGCATCTGTTAAAATTGATTCATTTCCAGCCGGAGAAAATAATCTTTTAGAAATTGAGATAACCGGATCAGGCAATTTTTATTCATTACCCTCTCCCGCCGTTTCATGGCCCGTTGGCTTTCATAATTTTGAGCCAAAAGTAAATTCAGTAATTGATGAAAAGATATTCCCAGTTAAAGGAATTAGAACTATTTCCATCCCATTCATTGCAGACAAGGGAGGTGAATTTACAATTCCTCCCATTGAATTAAATTTCTTTGACCCTTCTTCAAATAGATATCGTAAAGTAGTTACAAATGCTATTCGTCTTTTTGTAATCCCCGCAATTGTCACTTCCAAAGTTAGTTCTCTTAATGCCGGAACAGAAATGCAACAAACACCCAAAAGCTTTGTCTGGCTTTACATAATTGTTGCAAGCTCTGTTTTTTTGGGAGTTGTAATATTTGCCCTAAGTCTTATTCGAAAAAGGAAGGATATAAGGAAAGCTAGGCTTAATCAAGAATTTGAAAACCTAAGAGCAGTGGAAAATATGAGGAAACTAGAAGCAAATAGTTTCAGTTCCGCAATCTCTAACCTGAAAAATCTTGAACTTAACGAAAACTATATGGCTCATTTTAAGCAGGTGCTTATGGATTACCTGCGCTGGAGATTAGCAAATACTGCTGTATTGCCGGAGGAGATGGTGCAGTCAGTAAAGACAATTGATTTTGAGACTGGGACAGAGTTGGAAAAACTGATAGAACAATGTAATCAATTTTTATATGCCCGTATTTCGCCCGATGAAACTACAAGGGGTAAGCAGCTTTCAATTTTGCAATTTGTGGTTAACAGGTTGAACGGGTATCCAAATTGATAAATGGCTTTAATGAGGACTTACATAATATAAATATATAACTATCCAAATATAAAGACTCATGAAACGGAAAGAAGCACTAACATTTCTTGAATTGTCTGAGACTTCGACTGAAAATCAAATAAAAAAAAGATTAGAGGAAAAGCTGAAATATTATGAAGGATTAAGCAAAAATTCACCCAGTGCCTTTCTGCGGAGATTAAATGCACAACATTTGTCAACAGCTATACTGATTCAAAATCACATTCATTCAGTTCTGCCACCGCAGGTTACTGTTCCCCCGGGCAATGCAGCAAATAAAATAAAAGATTCAGTTAATGAAGAACAAAATCCGGTTACGATGCCGGTTATTCTTTCCTCTGCATTAAGAGCTTCGTCTAAGAAAGAAGAAATTAAAGAACCGTTTGCTTTCCTGGTCAGGCACACAGAAAATCAGTTAGTCAAGCCTTTTTCCTTATTCAATGGTAAAAATTATATTGGACGAAAGCCACATCCTTCTTTTAAGCCATTCATAGCCCTTGAGGAGGATGAATTCGTGAGCAAAGTACATGCTGTCATCTATGTTGATGAGGAACAAACAATGTGCTACATAGATGATTCTTCATTGTCAAATGAAGGGAAGCCAAGCAGGAACGGGACTTTCCTCAATGGTAATAAACAACGCTTAACCGACAAGCACAAGCTGACTGAAAACGATACTATCCAGGTTGGAGAAACTAAGCTCATTTTTAGAATGAATACTAACCACATAAGCAAAATAGTAAAGGAAGTGGAGGACACTGATTACATGAACACTGTGGTTATTCGTCGAAAGTGATGTCGTTTGAAAGATGCAATCAAGCTAAAATTTAATTGTCCAATATGCCTTTTTTCCAGACGGATTATCTCCTTTATCAATGTTCTTGGTTAATATGCGTCCTTCCTTGTTGGTAGCCGAAATTTTATAACTCTCCCTGGCGAGCGAAAGTTGTAATTTTTTACCAGCTTGTAAATCCCCTACAAAGGCCTCATTCTTCGTTATCGTACATGGTTCATTCGTTGAAATTTCAAAAATATATTTTCCAGCGCGAACTACAGGTAAGGGGGTTGAAGCATCTATTTCACTCTTGCTAACAATAACAACTTTTTTTGCCTGTTTCGTTCTTTTTTCCAGGTCAGGCAGAACATTCTTTGGTAAAGAATCTTTCGTGTTTATTACCGTGTTTACTTTTGTCGATTCGGGTTCTGGCTTCTTATCGGGAACGGAGGGTATTTTTTTTATTGTATCATTTTTTATTGTTATGTTATTTGGTTTTTTTTCGTCATTACTCAGTGTAAAATAAAAAAATGAAGCCACAACGAGTAAAACTACTGCTGCTGCTATCGAAATTCTTAAAAGGTTAATCTGCTTTTTTGACCTTTCTTCTTTTTGAGGCGCTGGCTCTTCTATTAAAAATTTTCTCTTTATCGCTGAAGAGGCTGGTGTAATAGGGACAGTAATATCCGGTTCGGTTTTTTTTGTTTCGACTTCGGGCGCAGATTTAGGTGCGGGAGCTGTTTCAAAGACTGGGGCTACAGGCTCAGGAATTTTTAGTAATTCAGGTTCATTTATCCTTAGCAACACTAATAATTCTTCAGCTTTTTGAGCCCGTTGATTAGCATTCTTAATAATGCAATGCGACACTATGCTTTTGAAAGGATGAGGAAGTTCGTTGATCTTTTGTGGTATTTCGGGAGTCATAATATTAGCCATGATCTGCTCCGAGCTATCCTGTTCGCTATCCTTAAACAATACCCTGCCTGTTATAACTTCATATATAGTAACACCTAATGACCATAGATCAAGATTGAAAGATATTTTTTCGTTGATCCCATATTTCTTTGGATTTAGCAGTTCTGGCGCCATGTACGGAATAGATACTATCAATGCCGAAGAACTGTTATTATTCAATGAATCTGAGACCTTACTAATACCGAAATCCGTGATTTTCGCAACAGGACCTTCAATGGTTTTTTTAATAAGTATGTTAGCTGGTTTAATATCACGATGGATGATCCCATTTTTATGGAGATAAGATATGCCATGCAAAACATCTTCCAAAAGCTTCTTTAGAACTTCCAGATCCCTTCCGTTTTTATTAAAATACTCCGCAAAATTGCCACTGTCAAGCAATTCCATTACGCAAACCTGTATTTTTTCTGTTTCTCCAAAAGGATTTATTTTATCAATCTCTTCAATATCGAGGTATCTGCAGATGTTAGAGTGGTCAAGATTAACTACCCTTTTGATTTCGGCTATAGGACTATACCGGTCAGAGAATTCACTTGTTTTATAAATTTTTAATGCAACCCACCTGCTAAGCTTTTGGTCAAGAGCCTTGTAGACACGGGAAAAGCCACCTTTGCCTATGAGATCACTTGCAGGATAATAATCATATCGGTTAAAAAGAGTAATTTTTGCAGGTTCCTGTTCGTTTTTTGGTTTCACAAGAATTGCCGTTTCTTCTTGCATCTGTGGGGTATCATTAGAAACAATCAATTCTGTTACCTTTTTTACTTCTGTAGTATCGGACTGATCAACCACTGCTTTTTCTATCAACATGGTTTCATCAACTTGCTCATTATCTTCCTCGTTTTCGGAAACATAGTTCTTTACCAAATCATTCAAAGGCTTTGTAATTTCATTCGTATTATTTGCGGCTGCCGGCTTATTGTCTTTATCATCTTGAAGAACATCTCGTGTTACCCTATCAATTGATGATTTTGTAATTTCAATTGTATCATCTGCTGCTGTGAGGTCTTTAGTTTCGGTATTCTGATGAACATCTTCTTTTACCGGATCTGGGCCCTTTGATAATTCAGTTGTATCATCTAAAACAGTTTTTTCCTGGCTTTTATTTTCATGAAAAGGCTCAGGCGTCGTTGATTCCTTTGCAGAGTGTTCAACTATTAAATCTATTTTTTTTGATTCTGATAAAGATTGCAGCAATATTGGAAGCAAATCATCGGCACTTTTCACACGTTGCTTTGCATCCTTAATAACGCATTTTGATACAAACTCATTAAATGGTTCGGGCAGAAAGCTTATTTTTTGAGGAAGCTCTGCTGAAATAATATTTGCCATGATCTGTTCTGAAGAATCCTGCTCATTGCTTTTGAACAGCACATCCCCGGTAATAATCTCATAAACTGTTACACCAAGTGCCCATAAGTCTATATTGTAGTGAATTTTTTCACCAATCCCATATTTTTGAGCATTCAACTGTTCTGGCGCCATGTATGGTATAGAAACAATTAAAGCGGAAGAAGAACTATTACCTGTTCCATCTGATTTCTTGCTAATTCCAAAATCGGTGATCTTAGCAACAGGGCCATCGAGATTTTGTTTAATGAGTATGTTTGCCGGCTTAATATCCCGATGAATAATTTCGTTACGGTGCAGGTAGGAAAGTCCGTGCAACACATCTATCAATAATTTTTTAAAAATCTCAAGGTTTTTATGCATATTGTAATGCTTCTCGAAATTACCGCCCTCCAGAAGTTCCATTACGCAAACTTGTATTTTTTCTATCTGCCCAAAAGAATCTTCCTTTTCAATTTCATCTATGTCAATATACCTGGCAATGTTAGGATGATCGAGTTGTATAACGCGTTGTATTTCTGCTATAGGGCTATAGCGTTCAGAAAGCTCACTGCTTTTATAAATTTTGATGGCCAGGTATCTTTTAAATTTTTTGTCCAACGCCTTATACACCCTGGAAAAGCCCCCCTTCCCTATAAGATCTTTTTGGGGATCGTATTCATATCGTTTGAACAATAACATAGAATTATTTTAGATTTCTGAAGAAAAATAGCCCTTTATGTTTCTATCCTTCAAGGAATTTATAGCGTTACAAAGAATCCCTTGCCGGTTGGATTTTCTGCTCTGCCTTTATTCCCGAATCTTTTGGTGGAATAATCAGCGCAGGATATTCCTGATTTGCCTTATTTTCAGTCGGAGAAATCGTGTTGTCAATAAAAATGATATTGGGCGGATTTCTCTGTTTTCGAAGCAAAGTCTTATTGTTTAATGACGAATCTTCCGTTTTTTGCTTAGCGACTTTTATCGCAGGCATTTGTTGTAACACTGCTATTCCTTTCTCCGGCGTTATTTCTTTTATTATATCAGCAGGTTTTGTGGTAATGCCTCTTAACGAGTTAGTTATGGTATGGTCAGCAGTATCGGTACTAAGCTGTCCAGCAGAATCAACTGTCTGAATTAGCCCCGGATTTATTTTTAAGTGCTTCTTCTTTTCAAAATATCGGCTAAATATTACAACGGTAGCCGAAATCAATAAAACAAGGAAAGCTAAAAGGGCAATAATTTTTCTCTTATATACTGCGAAATTTTGATGAAGTCCTGTTTTCACCAGGTACATAGAGTAATTGTCCCTGGTTTTGCCGCGACAAAACTGTTGAAAGGCTTCAACCAGATCAATGTTCTCTTTATCATTTTGAGTAAGCAAAAATCTGAGATTCTTGTCTTTTATATTTTCAAGAAGGCCGTCTGTACATAACATGAAATAATCTCCATCATGAACGTGTTCTATGAAATGATAATCAGCTTCCACGAGGGAATCATCTGCTCTTATTGCTCTAAGGATTATATTTTTCTTAGAATGGGTCAGGGCCTCCTCTTCAGTAATCTCACCACTTTTGACAAGGCTGTTTACTAGTGAATGATCGGTGGTCCTGTAAAGAATCTCCCCGTTTCTAATATGATAAACCCTACTGTCGCCACACCATGCAACAAAAGCTTTCCCTTCCGATAGAACCAATACAGTAAAAGTGGTGGCCATATCTGTGCTCAACTCATTTTCTTGCGCATAATGCACGAGTACCTGCTTTGCTTCCGAAAGTAATCTATTCACGATAGCGCCAGACATTTCCCGTTTTTGCATATTCAAAATCGCCTGGCCTACAGACTCAGAAATGATTCGGCTTGCTATCTCACCGTTCTCGGAACCACCAACTCCATCGCACACAATGAAAACGTTATCATGTAATGAACCTGAGCCAGCCGGAGGCCATATAAAATCTTCCTGGTTGGTCTTTCCGCCAATCTCAAATAGAAAGTAAATTTGAGCAAGATCCATTATTAATTGAGCTTATATTTACGATAATCAGGCAGTTTATTAGCCGGAAGGTTTTATGATTATTTTTTTTACAGGATAATGGTCAGTAATATTTTTTCATCAATGCCTTAAATCTCTTATCATCGCGCAGGATTGCTATGAGTTGATCATTTTTTATTTGTTTATGATCTACCTGCCGGGTTTGAAATGCTTTCTCAAAGAAAATTAATGCTACCTCCTTATTTCCCTTTTGAAACTGAGAAACTGCAATTGCATATAAAATATTCCCATCCGCAGAATCTTTCAGGTAGGCTCTGTGAAGATATTCTAAAGCAGAATCCGGTTTATTAAGATGTAGGTAAACGTTTCCCAATTCATAATCAAAATGATTAATACCACTGTTCAATCCAAAGTATTGTACTTTTCGATAATTTGTAAGCGCGGCAGGGTATTGCTGTAGTTCATAATCGCAACTTGCCAGAAAGTATAATGCCTTTGGGTAATTTTTCAGGCTGTCCAAGCTTATAGTGGAATTATAATTGTTGGCCGCATTTTGAAAATCCCTTTTTTCCTGATAAGCAAGCGCCAGGTGGTAATTCCATTCAGCATTTTTATCATTGAAAGAAATTGCTTTTCCCATATTTGTAATGGCATCTGTTAATTGCTTATTTGTGTAGTAATATAGTCCAATATTGTAATAGGCTTCATCATAATTGGGGTTTTTTTTGACGGCACTTTTGAGTGCATTCAGCGCTCTTACATCTGCTCCATTCATTATAAAATATGATTTGCCCAATGAATTATAAACTTTGGCTAATGTCGTAAGATCGGAAGTATTTTTTGATGAGGTAACGATTCGAATGTAAGCTTCATAGTTTAGTGCTGCGTTGTTATAATCTTTAAGCGCAAAATATGAATCCCCTAACGCCTTTTGTGCCTGGAAATATTGGGTGTTTAGTTCAATAGCTTTTTTGTAATTCAAAGCAGCAGCGTTGTAGTTTTCGATATTAAAATATGCGAGACCGCGTTGATATAAAGCTTCCTGGAAATCACTTTTAAGGTCAATAGCCCGGTTTAGGCTTTTGATTGCTTCGCTATTCTTATCTAGTGATGTTAGATATTCACCCTTTTGGAAATGATACTGACTGTTTAGGGGGTTAATAGCGATTGCATCGTTTATCAGGATAATTGCAGAATCTGACGCATGACTGATGAATTTTTTGCTGGCACTATCAGAAAACTTCTGAGCATAAAGATCGATGGTTTTCAGATTTTGAGAGTCAAGCCCTGTTAGCCTTGCACTGTCAAAATCAAGCGCTGCATCTTTTACGCGGTTAAAATAAAGATAGCTTTTACCCCTTTGATAATACGATAAAGTGTTCGCGTTATCAATAGACAACGCAATAGTAAAGTATTTTATAGCATTCTTATGATCATCTTTTCTTGCAAGAAGCAGACCTTTTTTATAATACAACTCTGTCGCTTTCGGGTCTATTTTTAAACCATCATCCAGATCTTCTATGGCCTTGTCGAAGTCATCTGCTTTTATAACCAGTCTTAGATTTGACATTAATCCGTAAATGGAAATATCTTCATCATAACTGTTGAGGTACCGCTTGTAATCTGTCAGGGCACCAAAATTATCTCCCTGTTTTTTCTTTACTTCAGCCCTTAGTTTGAGAGCCGGAAGATTCGTGTTGTCAAGTTCAAATGCCTGGTTATAATCTTTTAATGCTTTCGGAAGATTAGTCAATTTATCATAACACTTACCTCTTCCAAGGTATAGATCAGAGTTCGTCTTATTTTGTTTAATTGCCTTATCATAATCATCGATCACACTTTTATAATCATTACTTGCTTCGAATTTATCATTCAGTTCTGAAACAATTTGCCATTTATCATCCAGCTCTTTAATTTTATTTTCATAGACACTTCGTTTATTTTCATTCACCGGAAGATCAATCGCTTTTCTATATAATTTGCTAGCCTTTTGGTAATCACGATTTTTTTCCTGGATTCCCGCATCTTTTATATAGCCATCATAAAGTTGGGTGGCACTTAACGCATTAGCTTCCTGGATTCGTCTTACTTCTATAATCCTACTGGTAGCAGTACGATCATAGGGCTTTTTGTCTTTTGCCAGGTTATAAGCTTCTAAAGCTGATGCAAAGTCATTTTTGTCTTTTGCCTTATCTCCTTTTTCAATTAGATCGAAATACTCTTTATTTTTTGCTTTTTCTTCATCGATAATTTCTTGTTTTTCTCTTTCTGATTCCTCTGCAATAAAGGTGGCGCGTGAAAGGCTGTCACTAACCTGCGATGAAGTATCTGTTTTAGAGAACGGCGTAATCAACGTGATGTCATTTACTACATCATTTAAAGTATCGTCGGGGTTGAAAAATAATATGCTTTCAATATATGGAGTCCATTTAGTATTTCTCTTTTCCATCCTAATCTGTGCAACACGGTTATTTATAGAGTATTCTCTATCGCTTGTTTTGCACGCATTCTTAAAAAACGAATTGTAGTAAACCTTAACGAAAATATGATTGTCATTAGCTCTTTTTGGATCAGATATTCGCGCATTTGTAAATATTATTGAATTACTGTTGCTTTTAGTATAAAGAACATTTAAATCCTTGAGATAATCTATAACTTTTATATCATGGAGATTACTGGAAGTGGTGATTGTAGGATCAATATCATCTTCAACAGAAGTTTCAGGTTTCAGAAAAATCTGTTTGTATCCGGGAGAATAACTTTCGGCGATAATCTCCTGGACATCTGATGACGGGCTTTCTGAATTTGCAATACCATTTAAAAGATCATTTAAATCGCGCACCTGATTTTCAGCAATATGTTTCATCTGCACAGCATCCTTTATAGTTATTGAGTCTTGAGCATGTAATGGAAATGAAAGTACCAGGTAATAAAAAGCAGCAATAAAAAATTCTCTCATAATATTCTGATTTTTTTTTGTCCCATGATTCTAAAATTACTGTTCTCCGAGAAGAAGCCTTTTATATATGTCTTTTTGTTTTGCCGTTGATTGTTTTAAATCGCTTATAAGCCATCCCGAATTTAATGTTTGCCGGGGAAAATATTCAACCGTAAAAATGTAATCATCAACATTTAAAAAATGATATTTTATGTCTTTTACAGAAACCAATTTAATCTTGTGATTTATAAGTGAATGATAAAATGGTAACGCATTTTGCCGGTAAAAAAAAGTACTGTCAAAATAGTCGGAAAGATTATCCTTATCATTAAAATCTCTTTCCAGTTCTATAAAATTTGTACCGTGGCTTGACGGATCAATAAATTTAGTTTTCATCTTTCGGACAATTATAGGAACACGAGAATTTTCACGTTCTTTGAGTGGACTTGGTTTTATTCCAATAATAACCCATTTGGATCGCTTTTTTTCATCTGTCATAATCCTTAGGATCACCGGAATTTCAATTACTGAAGAATTGTATTGAAACTTACAATTGGCTTCCGCAAACCAGTTTTCTCCATACCAATTTTTCCCGGTGGGCATTTTTACAAACATGGCTTTTTTTATAAAGGAATCCATTAGCACATTATTCCAGGATTTTCCTTCATAATTAAAAAGACTTTTTATAAGGGTTTTCCTGTCAATTTTAAATTTTGTCTTATAAGATTTGTAAACTTCCCTTACAAAAGAATTAGAGTCATCATTAAATCTTTCAAAAAATTCATCGATCTGTTTAACTTGATTGATAAAGTGCTTCTCTTTTTCACCTGCATCGTTTTTAAATTCCTGTGCCTGTAAGCATACATGCAAGATGAGAAAGCTAGCTGCCAGGCAGCATTTAATCAAAAAACGATTCATGTAACGATATTAATGTCTATAGAGATCTTGTGGACTCAACTCCGATGTCACCGAGTAAAACATCCCATAATTCTTCTGCTTTGCCATCAACTAATTTTTCATAAGCTTTTAATATAACAATAGCCTTCTTTAAGGTAACATCACTATAAACGATTTGTCCATCGCGATAACCTTTAAATTCCTGTTCGAATGTTATTGTTCCAGAATAATTCCCATCTGGCCTCTTATGAAGATCCGAAACATATTGAACGTTTCTCCATGTCACTTCAATCCGTTCATACTTAATTATTTTTATATGTGATAGGTATTCTTTTATTTTATATGATACTACATCCTTATTCAAAGAAGAAACCTCCACTGTTGCCTCGGTATTCACAAATAGTGACAAAGCTTGATCTATAGCTTGGTTTATCAGTTCAGAACCTTCGCCTTTAGTAAGAATGATTTTAAAGAAATTTGTTAACTGAGTAACTTTCTCATTTGCTTTCTGCTCAAATTCCTGTTTACGTAGCGGCGGTAAATCAAAGGAGGATGATTTTGATACATCCCTAATTCGAAGAGGCATTTCGCTTTTTGCAGAAGTGTCTTTTTTGGTTATGTCATTTTGCGCAGTTATTTCCTTTCGTTCCCTTGCCATTGCAGTTTTGGTATAAATAGCAGGGACAGAATCTTTTGTCGCAATTGTGTTTGCCACTCTACCCGACTTGAAATCATTTTCGTATGCGGCCCACAATACATCCGCAGCCCTTGAGACAGGTCCGATGATCTGGTGATGGCCATTTTTGTAAATTATCGCTACAATAGATTTTTTTTCAATCTTCGTTCCATCATTTTCCAGGTAAACAAAATTTTTATCTTCCTTACTCTTATCTATTGTTCCATTGATCACATTATTATCGGTTTTATATATGTAATCAGTTTTTAGTCCCGTGCTGTCATGAAGCAGAAACTTTTTAATAAGTTCCTGATTTTTTTTAAAACTAAAATCCATTTTTGAGGGATTAATGTAAACCCCTTTATCGTTAAAGAGTAATTGGGTTGTATTTACTAATACTGGCACAGATTTACTACTTTTTAATGGCAAATAAGTTACAATAGCTGGAGTTATATCAATTATTTTGCATGTGATACTTCCGGAATTGAAATATATTTTATCTTGAGAATATACATGGAAATGACTTAACAATAAGGAAACTATTAAAAACCGACTGCAAAATGATGACATAAGAAAGTGTTAGTAAGTGAGTATGCTAATTTAAGAATATAAAATGAATTGTTATTACTCTAATTTATCATCATATAACGGATACTGCCTAAACTAAATTGATCTTCAAAAAGCTCAAAACTTTTTTATACCCATTTCCTTCATGAGTAGCTTATAAGTACCTGTGGCAAGGCTATGCACGTTTAATTTTTTTTGATTTGAACCCTACGTGTCCAAAAACTAATGAAAATATTTACCGCCCGTAACACTTATCTTTCCGGACATATTGGGCCCCCTGCGTCGCTGCTACGGAGCTAAAATCCTTCCATTCCAAGGTGGCCATAATTATTATAACCCCAAAGCCCACAACCGTCCCGTCAGTTTTAACAGCAAATGATTGGTAATATCCTTATCCCACTTTTGCTACATTACCTACACCCCACAATAACCGGAACGGTTTGTTGAGTCAGGGTTCCACGTCCGAGTTGTCCCTATGAATTTTTTTGCGATACCCATAACGTTCCGTTACCTTTCGATGCAGCGGGATACTCGCATCCCTCAGCCACATCCATCATGCCGCTCAAGCCATTAACCTACAGCAAATACAACATATCGCCAGGCCACTATTACCTTCCAGGCCTAGCTATTGTTCCCCCATGCCCACAAAGTACTGTCACTCTTAATAGCTAATGGATATTTGTAACCCTAACTAATTTTGATTTGGTAAAGGTGAAGGTAGATCAGAATAATTATTGGCTGTATTGGTAGAAAGTCTTTCAAAAAAAATTTAATCTGATATATTCAATTGTTGTAAAATTATGAATAATACAACTTCAGTAAGTCTTTATCGATGTAAAAAATTAGCTATTCAATTAATAAGGTTTCGTTAGTTAATCATAAATTACCTCATTAGTTTCTTTGAATGTAGAAATTCATTCTTTATTCAAACGGATAGTAACGGAAAACTTTGAAGTTGAAGTGAGCTTAAATGTAAAGATATGCCCGTTGATTGCAGTAATTACTTTGCTAATCTTTTTTTATATCTGATCTGTTAGTCTTTGGGAAGGCAAACAACCTCTCCAGGATTATAAACTCAATCCCCTTGATTTCTTCTTCCTCTTTTTGGGTAACAAAAGATTATTAGGATTAAGTTCATAACTTTTTTCAGGCTTCATAAGTTGTTCAATTATAAGCGATCTCTCCTTCTTTAAATCTTTTCCTGTTGCATCAAACGATTTTTGGGATTTTGAATTGCTATTCGATGTGAATTGTCTATAGCTTTCGGACCCGGCTTTTAATGCTTGACGGTAGATTTCTTTTTCAAGGTTTTTTACAGAAAACTTTCTGTCGATTTCACTTCCCTTGTATTTATAATCAGCAATCTTAAAACTGATGCCCTGCAGCTCGCTTGTTTGTCCTTTGTATTTATATAAAGTTTCAATGTTTTGTTTGGATAGTTTACTTTTTAAATCATCCAGGTTTTTGCTTTTTGGAAGTAGTTCCAAAATGGCCTGGTAAATGATGTAACGGTTGGCTTCTTTTTCATTCAATGCTTCCAGGTTAGTTGAGGAAATATTTTTTGAAACAGCTTCTACTAATCCATACTTTTTTGTGAGACTTTGAGCAACCTTTTTACCTTTTAATCCGATCCAGTTATCTTTTATTGCTTGCCCATTGTTATTGACAAGGTTGGCAATTATATGCAGGTGAGCATGATTTTTATCAGTGTGTTTAACAATGGCGAATTGAGTATCGACAATGTTCATTTCCTGTAAATATTCCTTTGCGATTTCAGCCATCATATCATCTTCTACTTTTTCACCTGGATAAAAACTCAGGATGCCATGGAAAACTGCTTTTGAAAGTGATGGCCTGAAAG
>JBDTLP010000064.1:0-28353 GCA_039934735.1 Ferruginibacter sp.
AATAAGCGGTTTTGAAGTTCGATAAATTTTTCCTCTACAATCACTCTGAAATTTCGTAACCACTCAGGACCTGTCCCAAGGCCTTCCCCTTAGGTTAGAATGACCTAAGCGTTGAAGTAATCTTTGACACTGGCGAATCTGCAAATTTATTCCAAATTGCTGGTTGAGATACTCGGATAGTGTGTTTCCATCCCAATTATCAGATTTGAGCCCAACAATTACAGGAGGTTCTTTTAATATGTCTTTTATATTTTGTAATTGAATTTCCGAAAGGCGAGTATTTCTCCCCGTTTTCAATTTATCTTTCAGCACTTCAATATTGCCACCCTGGCCCTTATTAAGCCTGTGTACCCATCCAGCAATCGCTTGTGGGGTGTAGCCATATATGCGTGCCACCTCTGAGCAGTTAGTATCTTCATTTTGCAGTAACATTAATATTCCATTGAGTCTGCCGACGAACTTTAACTCCTCCGAACTATTGAGGTATTCGAGTATCTGGCCTTTTACTTCTTCTGGTTTTTTTATAGATAGTCTTTTCATTATTGTTGACAAATATAAAAAAATAAATTCGATAATTAATTGTAATTAATATATGTCGCATTATATTTACACTGCTGATAAAAAATATCCCCCATATTGAGTTGCCTTTTACAAAAGCTGGATTTGTTCAGCTTCAAAGTGCTTATAAAGCTTCTCTTTGCACTATTGGTGAACTGGAGCAGCTGGATCTACGAAAGACCGCTCAGGTTAATTATTACCGCATAACTTCCAAAAGGCTGCAAAAGGAAAATGAATCGCTCAAAAAGGAAACTGAGCTATTTTCACTCGATCTTTTGAATGCCCGGGAAATGAATAGAAAGCTTAATAAAAAACTTAAAAATAAAGACCAACAAATAGCAGACCTAAACGAACAGCTGCGCATCGCCCTGATCCCAAGGAATAGTTCCAACAGTTCCCGGCCCCCATCGACCGATCTGTATAAGCCATTAAGAAATACCAATAATAGCCTCAGAAAAAAAACCGGGAAAAAGACAGGCGGACAGCCGGGGCATACCGGATCAACCCTTTTGTTTAACATGGCCGTGCCTAATGCTGTCATTAGCCATAGTGCCAGCTACTGTGAATCTTGCGGCAGCGATTTAACGCTGTGCGACTCAGAGCAGCAAGAGGTTCGACAAGTTATAGATATCCCCGATCCCAGATGTAGCATTACCAATCACATCACGTATAAAAAAGTATGTACATGTGGGTATTGCAATCATGGATCCTTCCCGGCAAATGTGAAAAGTTATATCAGCTATGGCCCCGCGGTGGAAGCACTTGTAGTAAATCTATCTACCCGGCAGTATATTCCCTTCGCCAGGCTAGCAACACTCATAAGCGATCAGTACGGCATAACAATGAGCCAGGGTACCGTTGCGAATATGCTTGAACGCTTTGAACTCAAGGCTCAAATTGTTTATGACTATATTCAGGCTGCAGTCCCCAAAGCCGAGGTGGCAGGAAGTGATGAGACGAGCATCAAAGTTAACGGCAATAGGAATTGGTTTCATACTTATCAGACGACGGATTTTACCTTTATAGGCTTTCATCCATCCAGAGGTAAAGCCGCGCAGGAGCAATTTTATCCATTCGGTTTGCCCAACACCGACCTGGTAACGGATTGCCTGGCAATGCAGTTAAGTACTCCCGCCAGAAGACACCAGGTATGTGTGCCACATTTGTTAAGAGAACTTACGGCCATGAAACAGGAAAATCCCAATCAGGATTGGCCTGAACAAATGGGAATTGTTCTTGAACTGGCTCTTGATCTCAAAAAAGCAGAGTACACAATCGGGCAGGTAAAACAAATCGAGCAGCAGTTCCAGGACTTACTCCAAATAGATCAATGCAATGCACCAGGAAAAATATCCGCATTCTGGAAAAGAATGATCAAACATAGCGATAAGGTATTCACCTTCCTTTATCATCCAAATGTGCCCGCTGATAATAATGGTTCAGAACGAGCCATCAGAAATGTAAAGGTCAAACAGAAAGTTTCAGGTCAGTTCAAAACTGAACTGGGGGCTAACAGATATGCCAAATTCAGATCTATAATTGACACACTCAATAAACAGGGAAAAAACATTCATGAGGCTTTAGTCCGAATTGCCAACCTCGTCCCAGAATAATCCCCAAAAATTACCTTTTCTTTACAGTGAAATTTTTAACGGCTCCCCAAATATGAATTGTATAACTTGTAATCAGGGGTGGTGTGTGGTTACAATTTTGTTTAACCTCAAATGATTAAAATCATGAAGACAAATTTTGGCATGCTTTTTTACCTGAAAAAGCAAAAGAATTACACAACGGGTTTAGCGCCGATCTATCAAAGGATAACCGTAGATGGAAGGCGTTCTGAGATCACTACAAATAGGGAATGTGATCCATTAAAATGGAATAGCCACGCGGGTCGGGCGATTGGTACAAAAGAGGACAGAAGCAAAAACTGGTTGGCCGGTATCCTTAGAAATTGTTTATGACCCGTTTTCTTATTAAAGCAATCATATCTATAATTAAATATTGCAAAACCTAAATATGGTACACGATAAAAATTACCCGGAATTCATCCACTTGTTAAAACAAGAAATTATAAATAGCCGGTACCAGGCGGCCCGATTGGCTAACCGGGAACAATTAATGTTGTATTTCAAAACAGGTAAGATGTTATCTGAAAAAGTAAAGGTACCAAAATGGGGTACCAAAGGGCTGGAACAAATTGGCACAGATTTACAAAATAATCTTCCCGGCTTAAAAGGATTTTCATTTACCAACCTTCCTTCTTGTCGGTTTAGTGTTCTGTCATAGTGGTTGTTTCCGCCTTTCCAAAGCCAACTGTGTCTCTGTATTTCTGTGTTGAAATTTCTGTGTTTTTTTTAAAAAACCTGCTAAAATAATGTTCATCTTCATATCCTAATTCACATGCTATTTCCTTAACTGTTTTATTTGTCAAATACAACTCCCGTTTTGCTTCTATTAGTATTCGTTCTGTAATTAACTCTGTAAAAGTTTTCTGATAATATTGTTTTATAAGTTTTGCCAATGCCTTTTGAGAAATATTAAGCATTAATGCATACTGTGCGGGCAAATGTTTCGATTGGTAATGTTCTTCGATTGCATTTTTAAGCCTTTGAAGTATTTCTGGCTCCTTTACATCTTTTTCAGCTTTATAAATAAGTTGTCCGGACTTAATTCTTGAAGCTGTGATTAATAAAATCTTCATGTAGGAAATCAACATTTCATATTGAGCAATTGCCGTATCGCTAATTTCGTGTTTCATTTTTTCAATAATATTTTGAAAAAACATTTTATTTGTTTCGTCAATATGAAAAACAGGTTGCTGATATATATTGTTGAATAAAATACCATTACAAGTTACCTCTGTTTGATGTTTATGGATACAGAAAAAATCTGAATGAAAAAAAATAGCAACTCCTTCACAATGTCCTGCCTTTATCATAAATGGTTGATAGGGGGCAAATGAAAACATTGAATTTTGTTTATAAGGAAATTCGGAAAAATCTGTACGCAGACTACCCGAACCCTTTATAATCCATACCAACGTAAAGTAATTGTTTCGCTGTAAATGGTCAAAATGGGAATTGTCAGGAAAAGGTAAAATCTTAAAAGCCAGATTTCCTGTTTGCTGATTTATCAATGTAAAAACTTGCCTGTCTTTCATACACAAATTTACTCATTTTAATTTTCTGTCTGTTTCATTTATAGGTAAATCGTTTATGCTGGCATATCTTTTTTTCATAAAGCCGTTTTCGTCAAACTCGCACATCTCGTTTCCATAACTTCTAAACCATTGCCCTTGCTCATTATGCCATTCGTATTCAAACCGAACGCTAATTTTATTTTCAGTAAAACACCATAACTCCTTTTTTAGTTTATATTCCAACTCCTTTTTCCACTTTTGATTTAGAAATGTAACTACTTCGTCTCGTCCATTAAGAAACGTACTTCTGGTTCGCCATTTGGTATCAATAGTATAGGCTTTACTTACTTTTTCTGCATCTTATGTATTCCAGGCGTTTTCTGCTAATTGCACTTTATCTTTCGCTGTTTCAACAGAGAATGGTGGTAATGGGAATCTTTTTTCTGACATGATGTGAAAATTTGAAACTCCTAAAACATTTAGCTTTGGGAGTGTATCAGGAAATATTTATACACTTAACAATGTTTCTGCCAGTTGAATTGGGCTTTCCACCTGCGGAACATGCCCGGTATTTAATGAAATTGAATGACTACAAACAGCCATCTTTGCAAGTTGCTTTTGTTTGTCAATTGATAAAATTTTATCCATTGTACATTCAATATAAACCTTAGGTATTTTACCAAAGTTATTTTCAGTAGTAGTTACAGGTGCGAAAAATGGTTGTGTAGCTTGCCGAACCAATTGAGGTGCAGCCTCCGCAATTTGTTCATTAGTAGCACCGTTATAAACAACTTTTTTCAATGTTTCTTCATTTACGGTTGCCCAACTTTGGTCTTCGGAGAAAATTAAATTTTGCAGCAACTGACTACCAGCATCTTCCTTTAAAGTATCAAAAACAGTTTTCTCATTATTCGGTATCATAGCTGCGACAAATACCAATTTTTCAACCTTGTTCGGCATGTCTTCTGCCACCTTGCTTATAATAAAACCTGCAAGGCTGTGTCCAACCAAAATCACCGAAGTGTTAAGTTTTATAATTTCCTGGTTCACCTTTTCCACATAAGAGTCGAATGTTACTTGTGGAATGTCAGTCTTGTCATTTCCGTGTCCGGGAAGGTCAAAGGTTATCACTTTTGAGCCAGACTGCTCCATTTTTTGTTTGGTAGTTTCAAATGACCATGCACCATGCCAAGCACCGTGAACTAATACATACGTTTTTTTTGAATTATCCATTTTTTACATTTTTAAATTGTGAATTACAAAGTTGACGCAATGTGATAAGTTATAAAATGGATAAAATACGCTTTGTGGTGGACAGATTTTTTGGGTTTAGTTTGCTCGGATGGTGTTCGTCAGGATTCTGACCTGTGTTAGTGGTTCGTTGTTTTTTGTCAGTTCGTTTCTGCTACTTCTTTTAATGTTTTCAATACTGGATTTTCTTCACCTTGTTGTTCTTCTTGAATTGCGTTTGATCGGTTGTCTTCCCGTATAATTTCAAGTAGTGTTTGTCCGTTTTTAGGTGTGAAAATGTAACTCATTACAAAATAATTTTCGGGTTTGTCTTCAAGGTCTGCTCTTGGGGCAAACAAATTGTATTTATTAAGTTCGTTTGGTATTACTTCTAATATTTTTCCCCATTACTTATAGGTTTGTCCTTCCCATTCGGAGTTGAATTTTACTTCACTACCAACTTGCCAAGTTGTAATCATTGATTGACTTCTGTATTGCCAAAGTTTTACAAGTTCGGGTTTAGTCATTGTGTCCCAAACTTTCTGAATGGAAGCATCGATTGTAATTTTTGAAAAGTTGTCTGCTAATTTGCAGATAATATCTTATTGATCTTCCTCAGTAAATAAAAATTTGTCTTTTATTAGTATAAAGCTGTCGATTGGCATATTTGTAAGTTGCATAAACGTATTCTTTCCAAGCCAACGGCCTTTTAACTGCATATTGCTGCGCGGTAAGGTGATGTACTCAAATACATTCCTTTTTGTTGTATCAGTTCTGTCGGTAATAGTAATTGTATTGTGAATGGTATCCCATTTACATCTGAAATTCACAGTCTTTTCGTGTATACTGTAGGTAATCATTTGTTTATTGATTGAAAAAAAATCAAGAAAGCAAAGATATTTCCAGCGTGTGGTATCTGTTGTTATTGGAGGTATGGTGTCATTTTACTGTTGATACATAGTGCCATTATAAAGCCGTTGTTTTTGCTTATTTCTTAACTCTCTTTGATAATACTTCCAGCTATCTGCGGGGGTACTAAAAATTTTCCATGCCGGCAAAAAGCACATCAACTATCTATTTTACAAATAGGTTAACCATTTTTTGGTGGACTGATTATTTCTCTTATAACGGCCGAACCATTTACAGCACGGGTACAACAATATCACCAATACCATCCATACGAGATAAACGATAAATAAATTAAACCCATACCCTTTCAATTCAACGACACGATTCACCCTGTCCGATAATATCATATCCGGCCAACCATAGCCCAAAATCATTGCCCCAATTATTGCAAACAGATGAATAAGGTAAAGATGAATGATATAATAGAAAAAAGGAACTCTGCCAAAAACAACAATTTTTTCTGAAACAATATTGAGCGGTTTCTCAGCCATGCTTAAAAAAATCATGGCAGGGCCAAGGGTTATAAGTGTATAAAGAAAAGATGGTGGATACTTGGTAACATTCAAAAATGATAAAATGCTGAACACTGTATTTTTTTGCATGTACCATTGAGCGGCGTCCCCATAAAAATTAAAAGACCGCAGGATAATAAAGAGAGCAATTGCGCCAGCCCCACTGTACAGAAACATTTTTTTTCTTTTTACCGCATCATTTGCGGTATTGTATAAACCTCCAAAATAATATCCCACGGCCATTATACCTACCCAGGGTATAACGGGGTAGTGAACAAAAATATGAAACCGGCCAAGAGCATAATCTCCAGGCTCATGCAGAAAGGACCAGAGAAAAGCAGCAATACCATTACCCGGCACATGAACATTATCCAGCAAATTATGGGCGGCAATTAATAAAACACCCGTCAGCAGTATATATATCCTGTTCATATAAATCATCGCAGATAAAACAATCATGCTGATGCCAATGGCCCAGATCACCTGTAAATTAAACAAGGGGTAGGTTGGATTGAATGTCCACCCCAGTGTGATAATGGAAAGTTCCGCAAACACCAGCCACAGTCCTCTCTTTAAAAGATAAAAAGACAATTCACGCCTGCTTCTGTTACTGCCATATATATGGGCAGAAATTCCGGAGAGAAAAACAAAAACAGGGGCACAATAATGCGTAATAAACCTTGTAAAAAATAAAAAGCCACCCGTCTTGTTAAGGTCTGTCGGGCTGTACAAAAAAGCATCGTAGTGAAAGTAATTACGTACATGGTCAAGTGCCATAATAATCATTACAATCCCCCGTAAAAGGTCAACTGATTCAATGCGGTTGCGTTTTAATTCTTTGGGTGTAAAGCCAGCATCCAGGAATTTTGAGGTGGTTAAAGTTGTCATATTCAAATCTTAATTTTTCAGTAAATAATATTTTTATGATAGAAGATTAAATCAGCAATTGTTGATACCTGTTTTACAGGAGATAGTTTTCCAACGCCGGATAAGTTTTTTTTATTAACAAATTTTTTCATGAAAATAATTTTGATGGGTAATGTATTTAAGTGAATTTTTTTTATTAGAGGAAATTGAGTTTATCCTGCGCAGACAATGCGTTTGTTTTTTATCCTGCCACAAAAGCCAGTGCTTTTTCATCATCAAATTCTCCTTCCCAGCGGGCTATTACACAACTGGCTAATGTGTTGCCAATAACGTTTACAGATGTACGTGCCATGTCCATCAGTTCATCAATACCATAAATGGCCATGATGGGCCAAATCGGAAACCCAAAAGTAGAAGCCGTTGCAATTAATATTACCAGTGAGGCTCTGGGTACAGCAGCAACACCTTTGCTGGTAAGCATCAGGCTAAACCCGATGAATAATTGTGTACCAAACGAAAGTTCTATGCCAGCGGCCTGTGCAACAAATACGGATGCCAGCGAAAGATAAAGTGTAGTTCCATCCAGGTTAAAAGTGTAACCGGTGGGAATTACAAACGAAACAATTTTGCGGGGTACTCCAAAATGCTCCATGTTTTCCAAAGCAGAAGGCAGGGCAGAGTCGGAACTGGTGGTGGCAAATGCTATAGACACTGGCTCCTTAATAGCCTGGATAAATTTCCTTACAGGTATTTTGGCTACAAATAAAGCAACAGGAAGTAATACAAATAACAGGAAGGCAAAAAGTGCCAGGTATAATGTGAGGAGCAACAAAAAAAGGTTTTTCAAAATATCTATTCCAAGGTGGCCAACTGTAACAGCTATAGCAGCACCCACACCAAACGGGGCAAAATACATAATGATGTAAGTGAACTTGAACATGGTCTCAGCAAGACTTTCCGTAAAATTGAGCAAGGGCCTTTTCGTATGTTCATTCAACAGGGCAAGGGCAATCCCAAATATAATACTAAACACCACTATGGGCAGTACATTTCCTTCATAAATAGATTTGATTATGTTTTCCGGGAAAATATCAATGACATGATCCTGCCATGCTTTTATTTTTACATCCGGCAATTCTTTTAAAAGGTTTTTTGGCACAATGATACCTGTACCTGCTTTGGTTAAATTAATAAAAGCCAGTCCTATCAGCAATGCCAGCGTGGTTACAATTTCAAAATACAATAGCGATTTCCACCCCATTCTTCCAACCTGTTTTAAATTGGAATGGCTGGCAATACCCACCACCAGGGTAGCAAAAAGAAGCGGGGCCACAATCGTTTTTATCAGGCGTAGAAATATCTTGCTGAGAAACTGCAGGTTTTGTGAAAAGGCTGGAAAATCAAGTCCAATCTCCACTCCAATGATCATTGCTACTAATATCCAGGTAGTCAGCGATTTTTTATACAGGGCAAAAAGCACACTTGCTGCTACAAATATCCAGCGGCTGGATATTAAAGCAAAGCCAGAAATGGAAACAGCATGATAACTATTTAAAACATGAAGCAGTGCATTTACAGTGAAAAGCAACAGGGCAAATAATCCGGCCTTGCGTTGATTCATAAATACAAAAATTAACTTGGTAAGTGTCAAAATTGACAGTAGTGGTTTGTTTACAATTTCAACCGACGCAAGAACCGTTAAACTGTTTGTTGTTCTTTTTTTATTCCGTAGTCATTCATAACAATTGTTTTGGAATGTATATTTTGTATCGTTATAATATCATAAGCTCCGGGCTGGACCAGCTTTGAATTCGATCCATTCGAAAAAGCATACCGTTGACAACAACTTTTGCCCGGATTTCCAGTCTTAGTTTATTCTTATTTGTTGTGTGCAATTTTTTTTGCGACTAGTAAAGACATGCTTGCCCTTGCCCGATCGGCAAAACTGATGCGATAATGTCTTCTCTCAATTTTTCATTGTATAGTTTTTCCAATGCCCAGCCAATTAAGTCGACCGCTGCTAAACAACCTGCCGCTGTTCCAATATTGCCATGGGTTACTAAATGTTTATCTTCAAGAACATCAACTCCATAACTTCTCAATGTCTCAAACACGGTTGGATATGTTGTTGCAGAAAGTCCTTTCAAATGTCCAAGTGCTGCAATGATTAATGCACCTGAACACATAGAACAAATAATTTGCTTGTCTGGATTTAATTTAAACCGGTTAAGATATGACTCATTTTTAATTACATCTTTTACTCCAACTCCGCTGCCAAAAAATACGAGATCGGCGTCATTACATTCTTCAATAAGTCCGTGAGTTGCCAAGTCAATTCCACAAGAAGATCTATGTGAAATCCCGGTTCCTACTATTTTGACTATAAAATCTTTTTCTCTGCGCTTAACTCTATTAAGTAAGTCCCAGGCTAAAAAAATATCAATGTCTGTAAACTTGTCAAAAGTTACTATTGCGGCTTTTTTCATAATAAATTATTTTATTTGAGATGTCACAGTTTAAAATTGCACACAACATTTAGCATTTGCGAAGGCAGAAAATTCACAGATCATCAGCCGAACAAATGCTTAATGGAATATATTGTTGACGATAGCAAGTAACAAGTACTTAAATAGTTTTGTTTTTCAAAACAGGATTAATAAACAAAACATAACCAAAAAGTACCGCGAATATTGAATAGACAATCTCTGCTATCCAGGTGCATGTGGAAGTGGTGTTATTAAATACCAGTTTATCCAAAGCCAGGCCACCAATAAGAAAATGTGTAAAGTTGCTAATGGCAATGGGCCTGTTATAGATGCCACCTGTTAAGTTTGTTTTGACAGCCGGGTTTAACATTGCAAAGCCAAAAAAAGGCGCTCCCAAAATTTGCATAATAATCGGGTTTACCCCGGTCAGCCCCGGATAAGTTAAAACTTCCTGTGGCAAAAAAGATAGTATTAGCCCGCTAACCCCCATAAGAATAGCGCTTGTTGTCACCAGTGCTTTTGTGTTCATGATTTCATTATTAGATTTCAACTCGGACGGATTACACCCCACACATCTGTAGCATCTGTTGCTTTATTGCCTAAAACTATAGATGTAGCATCGGGCAAAAGATCCAGCGGTTTTAAAACCAGCTTTGGAAAAAACGCATTGGTAATGACGAACTGGTTTTTGCCTGCTTCGGTTGCATCCAGCGGCGTAAATTTCCATAATTGATATTTGAGGTTAAAAACAGGATCAGTGAGCGCTTGCGCACCTTCATATTTTACATCCTGCTTTATACTAAAACCCTGTGCTGGCACCGTAGTATTGCCACCCGGTACATCAACGGTTATATAACGGTTACCACAAAATGTACGTATGTAAAACATATCATGATACTGTTCAAAAGAAAATTTTTGTTCATCAGTATCAGTAAAATTCAGCCTTGCTGAAATTGGACCCTGTGATGTTCCACCTTCTACATTCAGCCTCATGGAATTGGCACTGTATATTAGATGATGACCAACAAACGGAGGGAACAGTGGACTCCTTAACAACGAATTGAACACGGATGAAAAATCATTGGCAGCAGCATAACGTTTCCCCATGTAAGGCGGGTTTTTGCTCATAAACCTGCGTGAAATGGTTTTCAAAATAGAAGTATGATCGAAATAAAGCGTTTCGCCGTTCTCATCTTCCTTATGGCCAAATACCGATCCTGCCTTTATATAAGGAGAAATAAAAAATGTCGGCACCCGCACACCATAGGTTTTAACCGGGAATTGCTGGTTTGGCGTTAAAGCAGATTCGTCAAGATAAGGAAGGGCCGGGGGCGGGGCAACATGGTCGTAAAAACCTCCATGCTCATCGTAAGTTATTACCAGCAACGTTTTGGCATATTTAGGACTGGTAATTACAGCCTCAACCACTTTCCGCACAAAGTCCTGGCCTGTTTTTATATCGGCTGGCGGGCCGTCGCAGTTAGAGCCTGGTGGCAACTCAACATAGTGCGGATCGATATAAGAAACAGATGGCAATGTACCTCGTTTTACATCAGCGAAAAATCCTGTATTGGGATCATCAACACTTACCACATTCGTTTCATCAAATGTGTAGTTGGAAAAAAAACGCATGAAACTATAACCATGCTCATAATATTTCCATGTAATCCCGTTTTCTATTTTATTGTGATAATCGGTTAAATAGTCAAATATATTTTTTGTAAAAACGGGTGTAAGCGGGCTGCTGTTGTTTAATTCCCATGCACCCTTTCGTATTCCTAAATTTAAACCACTTCCTAAATTTAACCGGCCCGTGAGTTCATAAAACCTGTTACAAAAAGTAGAGCCGGGATGTGAGGCGAAGTAGTGGTCGCTTATACCAAAATCCCGAACCAGTGCATCGTACACAGGTACATTTTCAGCAGTGTGGTAACCCATAATCCTGGGTGCTTTATCGTCAGCAGCACTATCGAGCCTGTAACTTTTAACAAAGCCATTCATCTTTCCGCTTCCGGTAACGGTATTGCCGTCTGCATCAACGTCCTCATTTATTTGATGGTGTACCGGCGCAAAGGCATGAGGTGGGTCAGGACTAAAAACGGTATCGCCCGCTACCAAAGGAAAAGAAGGGTGATTTACATTTTTATCCGGATTAAATTCCCCGCCTTTTAAGCCATCCACATCCGTACGCCCTGCACCACCGGAACTTACCGGCAAACTTAAATAACCCAACATGTGGTCAAAAGAGCGGTTCTCCATCATCAAAACCACCACGTGATTGATATTCCTCATACTTTGAGGCATCGAAAAATCTATTGCCGGATCAGGGTTAGGATTACCCTTGTAAGGCCAGCCGGCACCCCTGTGAATTGCTTCGGGAAAAGGTTCCAGAAGGCCATTGGGTACGTCATAAATGACGGTTACGTTTTGACCATCATTCACCAGCGAAGTAACATTAAATAAGCCTTCACCACCCAGTATCCAGGTACTGATAATGCCATTCAATTTATCACGTACTGCAGGGTCAGCCAATTTTTTAGCAATTTTTTCGACAGCACCCTGGCGGAAAAAGCCCCCTGCATCTCTTGCCTGTGAGGATACCAGGTGGATTACAATGTATTTGCTGGCTTCGTCTATTGGCACATCATCCTCCAGACTTCCTAAACTGTCAATCCATGAAAAAAATTCCAGGCGGGTTATTTGATTATTATTCGACGTCGTGGTTTTTATATCAAATGATAGTTTGATACTGATACTAAACTCATCAATTAAGTCCAGCTCAGAGAGAATTCCATCATTTCGTATGTCTGCACCGCCGCCGGTCTCAAACGCAATTTTAATTGTAATGGGTTCAGGTAAGTCAGGGTTTACATCCACGTGCAGGTTACTGCTATTAACATCATTGAAATAAAAACCAGAAGAAAGTTGACCCAAATCCGCATAACCTATCTTGCCATAGCCCGCGGTAAAAACGCCATCAACAACCGTTGGTTCTATTATGGAAATTGTTGCGTCGCTTGATGGTTGTATTCCTCCTATTCCGCCCACATGATGTAAGCGGATGTTAAAGAGTGGAGCTACAGTACGAAGATTAAAAAACTCGTCCATCTTTTTTCTAACGATATTCCATGAAATCACTTTCTTTACCTGTACGGGCGTTCTATCATCACTGATTCCAGGAATGTTTGTTACCGGCGCAGGATTGAAAACAGGAAATTCATTCAATTCCACGCAGGTTTGAAAGCTGAACTTAGCATTAAAAAGCTCTCTCTCTTTAGCACCCACCAGGTTACTGATACGAACTCTGTCTGACGGATCGGCTCCTGCAAGTTCATCCTCCAATTGATGAAATTCAAAAGTCAGTTTTTCAACCCTTCTAAACAGCGGCACGCATGCATCCGCTACGCCAGGAATGTGATCGGGCGGCGGCGGTGGCGGTGGTGGCGGTGGTGGCGGAGGAGGATTATCAATACATGCCTGTAAACTGCTTTTGGCAATTTGCAATTCCCTCTCTTTTTTACCGACAAGGTTGCTTATTCTTACTACGTCTGATGGGTCAGCGCCGGCGAGTTCATCCTCCAACTGGTGCCATTGAAAAGTTAAAATATCAACACGTTTTTGTAAAGGGAGGCAACCTTCAGGAATTTGGACAGGTGGCGGCGGTGGCGGCGGCGGTGGAGGAGGAGGAGGAGGTGGTGGTGGAGGAGGTGGTGGTGGAGGAGGTGGTGGCGTCGAATTATCGATGCAGGTTTGTAAGCTGAATTTTGCATTAAACAATTCCCTTTCTTTTTTGCCTAAGAGATTGCTGATACGGGTTCTGTCTGAAGGATCAGCGCCGGCAAGTTCGTCCTCTAATTGATGAAATTGAAAAGTTAGCGAATTAACCTTGTCTTGCAAGGCCTGGCATTGTACGGGAATCTGATCACTCATAAATTTATTTTTATTGAAAATATTATTTTTGTCTTTTGTAAAATGTTGTCTTTTTCCAGGCAGGCATTTTAAAAAATCAATCCATGTAAATTTTCTCCAAACCGGCTACCATAATTCCAGCATTGCAAGGCCAACTATTAACGCTGATAAATTCCTTTTGAGCATACTAAAGCCTATGCATATACGTTGCTGTGGTTTTGTAAAAGGATTTGAAAATTTAAATACTGGTTTTTGCTTTCCTTGCGCTCTTTGCCTTTGTGCATTTTGTTTTTTTTAAATTTGCAAAACAATGTTGGTACTACCCTGTATCAGTGCTCATTTACCGGGCATACTTTTCTGCCATTTTCTAAGCCTTTAAATGGTGTAGTGGTTGTTTGCAGCGTCAAATACTTTACCGGGAATTGTTTTTTGAGATAATGCCATAAGCGGCAAAATCATAATCAAAGACATGACAAGTTTTGTAATATAATTGTGCAGGTTTGTGCATTTGTTAATGCGAAATCTGTAAATCATTATTTTCTTAATTAATTGTAGTTTTTTTGCATTCTAATACTGTAAAAATCATTTTAATTTCAGATTTTTACAATCCCCAAAACATGGCACTAAATCACCAAAGTAGGGGATAAAAAAGATATAGTCCTAAGCTTCTCTCCAGGGAAGAGAAAAGCCTGAAACCCATCCTGCTAAGTTCTTCAAATAACTTAATTTTCGTTCTTAAGTATTTCTAAATTATATTAAGGTTTATTATCACTGTGCAACAATATCCAAAAAAAGGCGTTGCCTATCCAATCTGTTACCATTAGATGAATTGTGCGATAAAGAATCCACGTGAATATGCCAACCACCACTTTTTATATTTAGCGGGTATATGATAATTTTTATTGCCGCAATTACGACACTTTAAAAAAGATATAAACTTTTATGCGGCAGCTAACGTTACCATCATAACAATACCATTATAATTAACGTAGATGTACCAGGGGGTTGGTATCGTGGAAAACTCCATCAGGATTAAATTTCCAAATCCATGCATGTTGCAGCCACAAACCAAAATCAGTATTGCGTTCCCACACATCAGCCGAACCTGTAAAGCCTTCCGGTGCTGCGTTGGGTGTTACACTTATAGGCACTGCGTATTCAACAGCCACCAGCTCAAAGCTTCCATTACGTTTTTTATTATACACCAAAATCTCAGGTTTCTTTATTTCAAATCTTGCATCTGCAATTGCAGATTTCAGAAAATGGTATCCCATATTGGGCACCACTACATTTATATCTGCATAACCATCTGCAATGGCTTTATCAAAATCACGGTATTTAGCTGTTGCTGCACGTGCCTCCAGCAATTCTAAAAATGTAATAAATGAAAATCCATGGCTTGAAAATCCCTCACTTCTGCTGGTTTCATTGTTCCCGCTATTAATTTCATTTTTATACGCATTCTGAAATTCATCATCGGAATTCATGATAGCGTTGTCTGCTTTAACGATGGCATCCTTTGCCTGTGTTTCCTGTTGTTGTTTGCTACAACCTGATAATAGTACAATAAACAATAAAACCACCGGTATTTCCAACCTTAAATAAGGAAACATTGGCTGAGTGGGGGAATTTTTATTGCCGTTTAAATAAGTACCAAATAACTTTTTCATTTTTTTTGCGTTTTTTTGAGTTAGCGAAATAGCTTTTTCCATACAAATAATTTTTAAGGATGAATGACTTTTGCAAAATGGCAATGACTAATCTTATTTCATAACAGGGGTATTCCCTATTTAATTATTAAAGGTTACGAATTTTATAAACAGATAATACCGTAGCCTAGAGTGGTGAATTGAATTTTACTGACAATACTGATTCTGCATTTTCCATTTTTACAATTTTTAGTAAGAGTACAAAAGGTATGCCGGCAAGAAAAAATGGGTATGCTAAAAAGTCTGAAAAATAGACTCTGAAGTTTATGTTTTAAAATGAGTCCTTCAAAGTCGTTTTGCATGATGAAGTTGGCATTTGCAAAGTCAATTTTTGCTATTTAAATTTCAATAAGCCTGCAAAAGTTTGCTGGTTGATCTTACCATTTCTAATAATAAAAGTGTCTGTTCCCATAGAAACGTCCAGGCTTGGAGTATTTGCATGCCAAACAATATATACCAATTCATTACTAACTACCACTTTGTCCATTTCAAAGCTTGACTTTTGTTTTGGGAAATGAATCATAAGGGCGGCAAAAAAAATCTTTATCTCTTCAGGCCCCTTATAGGTTGCATCCGGGGTTATCAGAACAGATTCGTTCGTATAGTCAGATATCACAGCTTCCAGGTCATTGTCTTGAAAAGATGCTAAGTGATGCAATATCACAAGCATTTTTGCATCTTTCGTTGTGGGCTGTTTTATTTCTTTTGCATTTTTCATTTTCTAAATTATTTTGTTGATGAGTATGCAGCGAAATTAAGTTCCGACAGGTGTTGTGTTGTAGACTAAAGAGTTTAAAAAATCGACTTTACAGTTTGACCCGCCAGGGTGCCATCTCCGAATAATTTTGCCGGTATTGCATTGGCGTGAGCTTATATTTTTCTTTAAACGCTCTTATAAAATGAGAGGTGTTTTTAAAGCCGCATTCAAAGGAAATTCGTTTAACACTTAAATCAGAGCTAAGCAATTGGTGAAGGGTAAGTTCAAGTTTTTTGCTTTTAAGCCAGGCCCCCGGAGTAGTATGATAAAACTGTCGAAAAGATTTTTTAAAAGTGGAGAGACTCATGTGGCATAACTGCGCACAGTTCTCCAGGTTAAGATTGTAAGCAAAATTTTCTTCCATAATCCTGCTCATGTGAAACTGCTGATTCTGACACAGCGAAATAAAATAATCAGTCAGTTGCTGGTGTTTTTTACTGGAAAACAGGCTTAACAACAGTTCCTCAACTTTAAGGATGAGTAAATGCTCATTCGGTTTTTCAGTAAGTGATAAATAAGACTGAATAGATTGGTAATAGCTTTCCAGTAATTGATCATGCTGTATGCGCAGGACGACATCCTGGGTGGAAATATCTTTATGAGAAGCATCACATAAGGCCGCATTTTTCTTCAGGAATGCTTTGATGAAGTCATCAGAAATAAAGATGACGATGGCACAAAATTCATCATCAAAAAATTGAGGGGTGAGGATTGCGCCCTTTTTTACAAAAAAGACATCGCCTTCATTCAGTTCGTAGGAATGATAAATGGACTTGTACATTTTTTTGCCTGAGCTGATAAAAGCAAAGTAGTTATTGTTTGACCAAACCCTGAATGTGGTTTCTTCCTGCATACAGGAATATTCTGCAAACAGCAGGTCGCTTACCTCCATTTTACGAAATGAATTATTGTTCTTTATCGAAGAATGCAGATTAATCATTTTATTTTCTTTTTCAACATAATTATTGGGCGCATTCAAATTTTTTGCTTGAGCGAGTATGAAAGACAACAGTTAAAAGAGGGTAGTCAACCTTTTACAGCGTCAACACTCAATGTGCGGTTTGTTAATTGCAGCGTCTGGCATTTCATTCCAATAGCTATTGTAGTAAAAAGGTTGGCAACCCTTAGTGAATAATATTTATCAAATTTTTCTCTACTACATTTATTGATTACATCAATTTAAACATTGTAATAACTATTCTTAATGATGACAGGGTAAGCAACATTTCCGAATGCTTATTTTTGTAATACATGCTGATGCCACCTGTTTTGAATGAGCGCTCTTTACAGTTGAGGAACCTGCAAACAGAAATGCGGGCGTGGTCAAAAATGAACCTCTTTTCTTCTGCTGAAAATGAGTTGTTTAGGTTCATTGATGGTAACTTTAAGATTGGCTGTGTATTCTTCCTGCTATTATAGTAGTTGCTCAAAAAATTCTCCAAACTTATTTACCTTGTCAATAAATTGAATCTCTAAAATCCAGTGCCCGCTGTTTCTGTTTTATCCAAACGAAGGATGCTGATATGGTTAGAACCTGTAAGACAGCCTTGCATATTTGTTTTATTTATCCATCACTTAATAGCGGTAGCCGGGCTGATGATATTGGCTACTTCAGTGATGACATTAGCTGGAAAGCCGCCTTTTTTAGCATGCTGCCTTATCAGTTCTTCGTTTTCGGCACGGTACACACAATAGATTTTGTTGCCTGCCACATAGCTCTGCACCCATTCTATTGAAGGGCCCATTTCCGTTAATACACTACAGGAATTTTGCGAAATTCCTTTCAACTGTTGAGGTGTAAGGCTTCCGGCACCGGGGATGTCTCTTTCGATTAAGAAGGTCTTCATTGTCGTTTTGTTTTTAGTTGCTGAAGGATTGTTTGCAGGTGATGTTTGCGCCTGTAAAGTGGTAATGCCAAAAAATAGGATGGCAATAAAAACTGTAAGTTGCTTGGCCATTTTCATAATATTTTTTTGAAGTGATTAAGATGACAAAGGTAATTCCACGGGCAGGCTAAAGCCTGTAACAAATCATTCAATGAATAGCAATGAACATGAAACAAATCATTCAAATAATGGTAAAATACCGTCGGGGATAAAACGATTATTGCAGCAGGTCAAGATAAGTCATGGGCAGCAATCCATATTTTTTCTTAAAGCATTTGGTAAAATATGAAGGACTTGAAAATCCAGATTCGAACGTTACCTGCGATACATTGTAATGTTCTTTTTGCATAAGTTCTTTTGCTTTTTCAAGGCGGAAATCTTTTAGCAGCAGATTGGGTGAAAGGCCGGTAAGCGCAATGGTTTTCCGATAAAGTTGTGACTGGCTCATCGCCATGGCCTGGCAGTAGTTTTCCAGGTTAAATTCAGGTTCTCTCCAATTTGTTTCCAATTGCTCACATAAACCGCTGAGTAAATTTTCATCCTGGATTGACAATGAAAAAACTGCAGGTTCTTTCTTTTGAAAGAAATCCTTTGCCACTAATTGTTTAATGGCCTGGGTAATGCCTACCTGCAAATTTCCAGCAACACTGCGGATATAATCAGCCATGCGAAGTGTATCACCAAAAAGCTGTTCGCTTTTTTCTACTGGCTCTCCTGCGTGAATACCCATTTTAAAACCTGTTGCTTCGCCGACTGCTTCCTTCATTTCATGCACTATGGCCAACGCACAGTTAACCGCTTTGGAGGCTGAATCAAAAGATGCAATGAAGGCACTCCCCGGATGTTCTACTTCCCTGCCGCCATACTCTTGCAGGCTAACACGGATTATTAAATTTTGCTGACTCAGCAATTCAGCAGTTTTTACAGCTCCCAACTGGTGCTTCAACAACACGGGGTCAATAGTTTTCATTAGCATCAAAATGCGAAAAGAAGACTCGCTAAAAACTTTTAAGCCGGTTTCAGTAAAGGTAGCATCTGCCGGATCATATATCCTTCCTAAAAAAGATTCTATAAGTGAACTTTGCACTTCTATGATTCTGTGAGGAATAAGTCCATGTGATTTATTATGCATGGAAATAACTGCTTCTTTATTCGGCGCTTCAATCAGGCAGAAGACAGTTTGCTTTACTTCATCTACCCAGTAGGTCATGCAATTGCATTCAAATTCAGTTTGATGCACCAGGTCTAAATGGTGAGCCTGTGCTACTTCGATAGCCCTTGCACCCGGAACCAAATGAACATCCATGTAAATTGGCATATTCGTTTATTTTGTTGCCTAAATTAGTTGTTTTTTAAATCATTGCCACACTTTGCATATTTTTTACAGGCTTCTTGATAATATTTTTAGGTGCGAATATGCAGAGAATTACTGCCTTATAAAAAATGGCAAGATTAAATTATTTTTTTTACTAAACCATACTCATTTCTTCAATGACTGTTTTACTGATAACAACGTTCTTTAAATAATTTTATTCATTTTAAAAAACGCTTGTATGATTTTTATAAAATTTACCGCCGCCATTTTATTAAAGATGCGGCCGCTAAACGTTAACTGAGCGGTTAAGGACGAAGATATATAAGTTGCTGAGGTGAATAGGAGTGGTAAAATCGCATGACGCCCAATGTTAGTGGCAGGCAAGTCTATAGTTTTATTTTGAAATATTTCATTAAAATTCTATTGAGTTCAACATCATTTTTTATTTCCCTTTCAATTACTTTGTCATTGTTTTTTATTTTAAGAATATTTCCTGTTACTGTAATTCTGCCATTTAAGGTCGGCAATGTGCAAAGTTTTTTCTTCGTAAAATGAGAGTTGCTGTCAAACTGCTGATAATTACACATTTCAGTAAAATCGGTCAACTCTCTTTCTATTTCTGAAAAAATATATTCAGGTGTAAAAGTAGAATTTGAACCATTTTCTTTTTTTACTATCATGTAATTTTTATCATAATCCTCTATTATAAAATTGCCTCTTGGGTCAGACTGCAACTTGTTTAATACAGCACTCAAAGGGTGTAATGTAAATTCGCCAAAACCAACATCTACTAAATATTTAACACTATTAATTGTCGCAATGATAGCCATATGGTCAAACTCTGGCCCAAAACCTTTATTGCGATCAAATCCTCTTGCAGAAATAAGTTTTACACTGAATCCAATACTTTTTAATAACTCAAAAAAAAGCCCATTGAGTTCATAACAATAACCGCCTCGTCCATTGATTATTATTTTGTCAAAAGAATTTTTTAAATCAATTCTTTTATTGTTATGAATATCAAGGTTCTCAAATGGAATATTTAGTAAGTGAGCTTTCTGTAAAATTAAAAGCAATTCAACAGTTGGTTCAATCTTATTGTTGAAGTCTAATTCTAGCCGCTCAAAATATTTTTTTGTTCCATTCGTTATTTTCTGTAACCTTCTTTTCAATATTGTTTATAAAATTTCTTTTTATTTCTATATTCTCATTTTCTGTTTTAATGTGCGTTGTTGAAAAATAGATATGGTTTTTGTAAGTCATATCAAAATACTCCGATGTTAATTTAAAAGGGATTTCAAAACCCAAAGGAATTTCTTTGTCAGAGCCTGCAACCAAAAGTAAAACTGATTTGTTTTTAAATTTTCGTCCGATTTCTTTTTTTTCTTTTTTCAGTTCTGTTAGCCTATCAAAAAATGTTTTCATTAAACCACTCATCGAATACCAATAAACTGGTGTTGCAAATACAAAGGTTTCAAAGTTCAAAAGTTCATCGATAAGATTTAAAAACTTGTCTGAAATAGGATATTTATTGTCATATGAATATGTTGAAATTTCAAAATCTAAAAGGTCGAAGATTTTATGATTTTGTTCTTTAAAAACAATGTCAGCATAAAATTTAGTGTCACTATTTTTTCTTGCACTTCCTAAAATTATTGCTATTTTTTCTGTCATTGGTTTGAATTACTTAGGGCGTCCGTTTTGCTTGCCATTAACGTTGAACGGCTCTGTGCAGGGGTGGCATTTTATAATGTCAAATCCGAACAAAAGCCGGTTGAAAAACTAAAGACAAAAAATGATTAACAGACGAATAGATAAAGTCTTGCCGGATATGCAGCACAATAGATTCCTGACCCGTCCTGAAAAAAGTTGTCTCGTTAATCCAAAAGATGCGACAGGGCTTCCGTCCGCCCAGTTTTTACCAATACCCGTGTTAGTGGCTGGCGTTCTCTCAGTCCTGTAGGTTACTTTCTATTCATTTCGGTTACCAATGTTTCTATCAATATTTTAGCGTCCCGAAGTTTTAATAATGAAGCTGATTGTCCTGCCCAATAAGATTTAAAGTCTGGGTTTGAATCAGCGGTTGCTGGATACGCTTTTAATGAACTCATAAACTTACTTTGCAAAGGGTAAGGTGCAAATAAGTTTTCATGATTTTTTAATTCTTCTGTAAGCCTGTTTTTAATTCCTCTTGATAGCCGACCAGTAAATACTTTTGTAAGTGTTGTGTATTTTGAATCTGATGTAAATAATTTGTCTTTATGGTCTTCTGAAGCATTGGACTGTGATGTTGCCAAAAAAGCAGTACCCATTTGCACCGCATCAGCACCCAAAGCCAGTGCTGCTTTTATTCCTCTTGCATCTGCAATTCCACCTGCTGCAATGATTGGAATTTTTACATTGTCGGCTACTTGTGGGATAAGTGCAAAAGTACCAGTTAATGAATCTTCTGCTGACCTTAAAAATGAAACTCGGTGTCCGGCAGCTTCAAATCCACTTGCAACAATTGCATCAACTCCTGCATTTTCCAAAGCAATTGCTTCATCTACTGTTGTTGCTGCTCCAACTGTTTTTATGCTAAGTCTTCTGCAATTTTCTAAGATATCTGATGAAGGTATGCCATAAACAAAACTAAATATTCCTGGTTTTGCTTCATAAATTGCTTCAATTTGTTCTTCAAATTTTGCTCCAAGATTAGTTGGTCTTTCAGGAATGGGCAAATTTAATTCATTGAAATATGGCTTAAATAATTCTGTAAGTTTTTTATAATCTTCATCGCCAAAAGTTGCCAAACGTGCATCTCTGTCGTTCACCCACAAGTTGATATTGAAAGGTTTGTTGGTAATTTGTCTGATGTTGTTACAGGTTTCAATAATCTCTTTTGAAGAAAGTGGTTGACCGCCAAAAGAACCCAAACCACCTGCATTTGAAACCGTACTTGTAAGTTTAACAGATGATAGTCCGCCACCAAATGGACCTTGAACTATTGGATAATCTATGCCCAATAATTTCGTGAATTTTGTTTTATTCCACATTATCTTTTTATTATTAAATGTTGTTTGAATGGCAAAAGATGAAAGCGAAGTGCTTGAAACACCTGCTAAAACAATTGCTTTTACTGCACTTCGCCTTTTCATATTTTTATTTATTTATCATTTCAAATAGTTTCTGTGCAACTTCTTTTGAGGACTGTGGATTTTGTCCTGTTAATAGTAACCCATCTGCTATTGTAAATGATGACCAATCAGCACCTTTTTGATAGATTGCCCCTCTTTCTTTCAATTTGTTTTCTAACGAAAACGGAACAATTGATGTTAATTGAACCGCATCTTCTTCTGTGTTACAAAAGCTTGTGATTTTTTTTCCATTAATTAAATACCCACCTTGCTGATTTTTCACATTTACCAATGCTGCTGAACCATGGCATACAAAAGCAATAGGTTTGTTTTGGATATAAAATGACTGAATTAATGCAATAGAGTTTTTATCGTTTGTCAAATCCCACATTGGACCATGTCCGCCTGGGTAAAAAATTGCGTCAAATTGCTTTTGATCTGCGGTAGATAATTTTATTGTTTTGCTTAATACCACTTGCGCTTCGGCATCAGTAAAATATCTTTTTGTTGATTCTGTTTGAAAACCAGTTTCATTGCTTTTTGGGTCAATGGGAGCTTGCCCACCTTGTGGCGTGGCAACTACTACCTCTATATTTTTGTCCTTAAAAAAATAATATGGTGTAGAAAATTCTTCAATCCAAAACCCGGTTTTCCTTCCTGTATTACCAAGTTGGTCATGTGATGTTAATACGAAAAGCACTTTTAGTTTTTTATTGGATTGTGCTTGCGTTGATAAAGAACTGAAAGTGATTACAATTGCGATGATTGTGATAATTATATTTTTCATTTTGTTTTTTTTTAAAGTTTTTATTTTTAGTTAATTTTTGTCCGGACAAAGAAGCAGCTTTGGGCATCATCGTTGTGTCACTCCCTTGTACGTTTTATCTGTGGGGAACTTTGATTGTGCTATGGGAAAACATTACGCAAAAACTTCAAACCGTTTTAAAATGAGTGAGGGTGTTAGTCCGAAGCCCACTCACCGCCGTAGTTGTTTGTTTTTGCGGCTGGCCCGTGGGGTGGGTCAACACCAACAACCTGGGGCAAGATTTGTAGAAAGAATGCTAATAAAAATTTGACCCTATTACCTTAATACGCGGCACTGCGTTGTTTAGGAATAATTTTTTAAGTCAATATAAACAGCCCGCCATTCTACCCCGCCAATTCCGTCTGCGAAAAACTAATCATGGCGCCAGATAAAACGGTATAAACCTCTGTCCACGCCACTTTCATCTCGTTGTTCCAGTAAGTATCAAGTCCCTGTTCCAAAGTCCATAGCAGCGCAGTGCCAACGGCAGTGTAGTGTGCGCCCTTTACGCCGTATGCGTTATGCCGCTGGGCTAATTTTTTTACTTCGTCCAGTATTTCATCCAGCCTGTCTAATTTCGAAATTACATACGAGAGCATGCCCAGCAATTTTTTTGATTGCTCGGGCATAGCGCTCCTGCTGAACATGGGTTTTACTTCGGGGGCTATTTCAAAAAGCTTGTTATAAAATAATCCGCCCACAGTTTCCATATCAATCTTGGCTATCAGGGCCCAACTGTTTTTTACCAGGTCAATAGTGTTTGTTGTCACTTTTTTAATTTTTTAATTATGATTAAAATTGTTTGAAATGTATTGTGTTAATGAAGCAATAACCTGTGCGTTTGTATCACCGCCTGCATTTTGATTCACTTAAAAAAAGCTGTTGATAATGGCCACAAGGGAAAGAAGAACTTTTTTATTCACTAAAAGATTGCTGCTGTTAAATGATACCATCAAAACTGCTTCTGAAAAGTAGTGCAAAAAATACCCGGTATTGGTGAGTGAAAACAAAGTTTAAAATTTAATTTGATTTTTGACCAATGAGTTTAAATTGAAGTACAAACTCGTCATAGATAAGTTTATCGCCTAAATTGTCAATAAATTTTCCAGAGCCGTAGCGAATATTGTACAAGGTTCTATCAATTACCACTTCGCCAAGCGAATGCAAAGTGTCTGTAAATATCTCAATAGAAGCAATAAAACTAACAGGGTGTGTAATGTCTTTTATTGTAACAGTTCCTTCGATTTTAGATTTGTTGTTTTCAATTTTGCTTGAACCGTTTATGACAAGTTTACCTATTTTGAATTTATCAACCGAAAAAAAATCATCGTTTAACAAGTGCGCAAAAAAATCCTGATTAGTCTTTTTGTCTTCAATGTCGGTAATTACAATTGAGGTCATATCTATTTCAATTTCGCCCCCTGCAATATTATTGTCTGTAATCTCAATATAGCCATTGGCGATATTAATGCTCCCTGTATGTAAACCTAAAACCTTTTTACCAGTCCAGTTTACAGTGCTGCTCGTTTGTTGAATTTCGAATTTTGCCATTTTATTTTTTTTGTTTAAAAATTATGGCACAAAGGTCTATTGAAAACGAAGAATGGGAAAGGACATACATCACGACTTTTATGTGATGTACCTCACATTATTTTGAGGGAAATTTGAATCGGCTAAGTGTTTCCCTTGTAACACCCAAATAAGAAGCAATAAGTTGTTTAGGTACTTTTTGGAAAAGTTGGGGGTATAGTAGTAGTAATTGGTCGTATTTTTCTTTTGCGTTATTGCTCAACAGAGAAAGTATTCGTTGTTGTAAGGCAACATTGCGTTTATTGGTTTTCTTTCTAAAAAAGTGTTCGACTTTATGAATTTCTGCACAAAGCTTTTCCCTATTCTGAAAAGACAAGCAAAGTAATTCACTGTCCTCAATGCAGTCAATGTTTATAGTTGCTATTGATTGATTATAATATGCCTGATAGTCGGTAATCCACCAGTCTTGCATTCCAAATTGCAAAATGTGTTCCTTACTGTTGTTGTCTGTGAAGTAAGATTTCAAGCAACCGTTCAAAATGAAATAATCGTTTGGTACACTTTCGCCTTCTTGAATTACAAATTGGTGTTTTTTGAATTTCTTTGTCGTGAAATGTGAAAAAATATAGTCAAACTCTGCGTCTGAAATTGGTGCTATTTTTTTGATATGTTGCTTTAAAAACTCGCTCATTCACTTTGAATTTGATAATCTGTAGTCGTTTGTGTAGGGTGTCCGTTACGCTTGCCACTAACGTTTTGCATTGCCGATGGGCAGGGAACTGATGTTGGTACTGCCCAGTGGGGATGCTAAAAAGAAAGAAAAGTATTAATTAAACCAAAATTATCAAAATAAAGATGTCGCACCAAACAAATGATTGTAAACCAACTGAAGCTGAAGTTCCGATGCCCCGCCTTGACTTTTAGCAAGTCTCCATGTAACTGTAGCGAATGTAAAGCCACTCCTCTAAGCTGGACTAAGCTTCAAAAAACATTAGACTACTCATAGGATGCTGGGTATGTTGATTTAAAAAAAATTATTAAATTTGAAATAAGGAAAAAAATCCTGCGAAGGGGAAAGATTTATGAACCAATAGATCTTTCTCTTTCAAAAGAAAGCAAATAATCTACGATATTACCTTCTCTTAACTTCTAAGGGTACATAGGATTCATTGTTAAACGGCTGGCCTTCTCTTCCGATTCATGACAATTCTGTATCATAGGCAAGCTGAAAAATTGTAAAGATGTGGTGCGACTCATGCAAAAGAAAAAACTCTGTCCATTGAATAATATTTAGCCGCCCATATTTTTTGTGAATACCAATTCTGTTTATCTGGGTGTCAGTTAGAGCTACTATCAAATCATAAATGCTTTTTCTGTCGACACTAAGCTGCTGAATTAAAGTTACTGTATTTAATGTCCTGCAAATTTCAAATTCGGGATCTTGATCAGCAATATAGCGACCGAAGATTGCTTCTTCCTTAAGTAAGATTTGATTAATTCTGTTTATAAAAACGGGTTGATATCTTGTCAAATGAGCAATGTTGTCATGAATATTCCATTTGTCCGGTTGAGTTCTGATTAATAAACGACTGTTATCGATTGTTGAAAGAATATTTTTAATTGCTTCATGTTGTGTTTTGAGTCTGTCAATAAGTGATGAATAAACTTTCATAGCATGGTGTCTTTTAGGTTTGCAGCAATACCAATGTTGTTAGGTGCTGCCGTTTCCTTTGGGTTAGGCCAGGTCACATTTCATAACCCACATATCGGTTTTTATTTTGTCGGTTGCAAAGTCTAATTGGTCAATGATTTTGAAACCATAGCGTTCATAAAATTTAATTGCCTTTAAATTAGTTTTTAAAACGTCAAGCCAAATAACATTTTCACCATTGTCTTTCGCATACTTAATTGTAAAGTCTAACATAGTCGTACCAAAACCTTTACCAGCAAATTGACTTAGCAAGTATATTTTTTCTAATTCAATTCCTCGCTCTACTGATGAATTCGGTATTTGTTTTTTCAAATTTATTTTCACTATTCCAACTACTCTGCTTTCAAAATATGAAACAAAATACTTTGTATTATCACTATTCATTTCATTGCTTATTTTTTGAAAGTCAAACTGTAAGCTTAAGTATTCATCAATACCTTTTGCAGTCCAAATTTCCGAAAAATGTTCCTTATAAGATTTTATGCCAATTTGTATTATATTTTCAATTTGCTCTTGTTTTGCTTTTATGATTTTCATTTTCTAATGCAGTTACTTTATAGATTTTTTCATTTTTTACTTCATAAATTAGTACTATTTCAAATATTTCGTCATTAGCCAGCCGCCATGTTATACTTTCGTGGTCTATAACTTTGTTGTCAAATGCTATACAACTCAAAATTGATGAATATAGTTTTGGAGATTTTTCAAATAGGTCTTGCCAAACTCTTTTACATTCGCCTGTACCATTAATGGTTTGTGTATTGTCAAAAAAAATTAAAAAATTTAATGTCATTACTAAACAGGGAAATAAAGCTATTTATATCTCTTAGATTGTAAAACTCTAAATTTTTTTGAACAACTTCTTCTGGTGTCATTTTTAAAGTTATTATTGTTTGTCAAATAAATAGAGTGTCGCACTTACGGTTGCAGACAACTCTTGTATTTACGAAAGTACGAACAAAACTTTCATAAGTATAGCCCCATTAGGCTAAATCATATTTTGAGGTGCTGGGGTATTCAACTTCGTTGGGAGTTTTTTGAGGGGTAATTCCTGAAATAGAAATCCCGCATGTTTTATTTTACTTTTACTCTGTCATGTGAAGCGGACTTAGGCTCTGCCGGAGAGCAACCGAACAGGAATAGCATGACTGACTGGAATAGTATTGGGGCAATTAAATGCCCCTTTTTTCATGTTACTATTCTTGTTACCATGCCTATAAAACTTAACCGAAGATATTCCAGCACCTCAAAATATTAATTAGACCCCCATTTGGGTGATTGACGAAAGTTTGGAAATACTATTAGAAAGAATATTTTCAGCATAAGTGTGCAAAACAATAATGGGAAGCAGTATTTTTTAATACTGGCCTGTAAATACAATTCTTCGGCTCTAATTCCATCTTCAATTATTTTTTGGCGTATGGTTCTCATTCTTAACAGGTTTTTGGGGGTTGTCAGACTTATTCCCGGAAATATTTTCAATGCGGTCTGTTTTAAAATTTTCCGCTACCATTTTCATAAGATCCTTATTATTGGTACTGATAATTAGGGTCTGCTGATTATGAGGCGACTGTAATAAATTCAATAGTTTTCAAGACTTTTGCAGTAACCAAGTGCAAGCAATAATGGCAAAAGCTCGTAAAAACCGTGCATCAAAGCAATCCTATGTTAGTCCTAACCAGCCTACGCTGGTTGGATTTGAGTCGCCTTTCGCGAAAAATTTAAATTTGAACAATCGTTGGGTTGCCTTATCACATAAGATTCCATGGGATAGCCTTGTAAATGTTTACCAAAAACAGTTGAATAATAGTGAGATGGGAGCAGATGGCATTAATCCCCGTGTTGTAATTGGCTCACTGATCATTAAACACATGTGTGATTTAAGTGATCGGGAAGTAGTGCAGCAAATAC
>JBDTLP010000065.1:0-28107 GCA_039934735.1 Ferruginibacter sp.
TTTAGACACAAGGAAATCTATCAAGGTATTTGTACCTATATTAAACTCCTTGGCCGCAGCCATCAACCTTGGTGTATTTACTTCTGACATTCTTTGTTTTAATTGTCCCGCAGGACATATTTCTTTTTCGTTACTAAATGATATAATGTAAGATCTAAGATTTAAAATGTAAGATTTAATACAGGTCGCTACGACCACACATCTTAAATCTTAGATCTTACATCTTTTGTTATTCTTTTTCAAATTCCTCTTTCAATATTCTTCTTACTTCTTCAATTGTTTCTTTTTCAAGATCTGTTCTGCGCTCCAGTTCTTCTGCAGTAAGATCAAGTACTGAACGTGCGGTATCACAACCTACTTTTTTCAGTGCTTCAATTACCCATGGTTCAATTTCGTCTGAGAATTCTTCCAGGTCAATATCGTAATCATCTTCCTCACCTTCATTATCACGGAATACATCTATTTCATACCCTGTTAATTCGCATGCAAGTTTAATATTTACACCGCGACGGCCAATTGCCAATGAAACCTGGTCGGGTTTAAGATAAACATTCGCATGAAGCTTTTCTGTATCCAGATCTATCGTGGTGATTTTTGCAGGTGTAAGTGAACGTTGAATCAATAACTGCGTGTTGGCGGTCCAGTTAATTACGTCAATATTCTCATTCTTTAATTCTCTTACGATACCATGAATCCTGCTACCTTTCATACCAACACAAGCTCCAACCGGGTCAATCCTGTCATCATAACTTTCTACCGCAACTTTAGCTCTTTCTCCCGGATCACGAACGATCTTCTTAACAACAATAAGGCCATCAAATATTTCCGGAACTTCAATTTCGAGTAATTTTTCAAGGAAAGAAGGGCTGGTGCGTGATAAAATGATTACCGCCTGGCTGTTCTTCAATTCTACTTTTTTTACAACGGCCCGGATTGTTTCCCCTTTTTTAAAATAATCGGTCGGTATCTGTTCTGATTTAGGCAATAACATTTCATTGCTGTCCTCATCAAGAATAAGCACTTCCTTTTTCCAAACCTGGTAAACTTCACCGGTAACAATCTCGCCTACACGATCTTCATATTTTTTTATGAGGATATTCTTTTTCAGGTCATTGATACGTGCAGCAAGCGTTTGCTTACCTGCAAGGATCGCCCTGCGTCCGAATTCTTTTTGAATATCAACTTCTTCATAAAGTTCCTCCCCAACACTATAATCGGGTTCGATCTTAATGGCGTCTTTTAATTCAATTTCCGTAAGGGTGTTATACAGATCATCATCATCTACAATTGTACGACGACGAAAGATCTCAAGATCTCCCTTCTGATCGTTTACAATCACGTCAAAATTTTCATCACTACCGTATTTTTTACGGATAAGTGTTTTAAAAACATCCTCCATAACTTTCATTAATGTAGGACGATCGATGTTTTCTGCTTCCTTGAATTCCTGGAAAGAGTCTATTAAATTGATGCTTGCCATAAACGCTCCGGCCTCACTCCCGATTGGTATCAGGCCCCGCCGGCGGGTTTTTTGTGTTAATTAAAATTTTATAAGAACTATTGTTTCTTTTATATCTGAAAAAAGGATCGTTTCCTGTTTAACAACCGCCTTCTTATTTTTACCCTCTGTAAATTCTATGAGAATGTCATTTTCATTTACAGTGATCAGCTTACCCGTCTTTTTGGAATCGTCATTCAATGTCAACTCGATTTCTCTGCCAATATTTTTAAGGTATTGCCTGTGCAATTTTAAGGGCTCGTCAATCCCAGGGCTTGAAACTTCCAAAGAAAAATCTCCATCGGGATAGATCCCCATTTCTTCCATGATCTTATACAGGCCGCGGTTAATCTTTATACATTTTTCAATACCAAGACCGCTGTCGGCATCCAGGTATATTTTGATATTATTAATAGGTTTTATTCTGATATCAACTAAAAAAATATCATCTGTAATAAGCGGCTGTAAGAGCTTTTGTACTATTTCTATTTGATTTTCCCGGCTCATGAATGCTTTATAATAGAAGAAGGGAACTTCCGTTCCCTTCTTTCTGTTTCTTTTTTCCGATGCAAATATAAGAAGTATGTAAGAAATTGCCAAATTGATTGGTAATTTTTGGAGGAATTGCTTTTTTTTACCCATTTAATGGGAAAACCGATAACACTTTTTGGAAGCCGTAATAGATTTTCGACTGCAAAATCCGGGTTCAAGACCTTACGTCAACCCTTTCCAAAGGAAAAGAGCAAGTTCTTCCGGAGCGTGCGTATTTTAAAACTGTTAGCATTAGCATATTCTTAAACCACATTAAAAATTAACAATAAGATATTTATCGACTATATAACTTTGCCCTATGAATATTTTTAAACTCGCTTTTGAGTTGTTTATTATCTACATGGTTTATAAATTGATTTTTGATTTTATCATACCTGTATATAATACAACCAAACAAATGAAGCAAAAAATGGCTGATATGCATCAAAAGATGCAGGAACAACAAAAAACTGAACAATTTACACAAACGAAAGCTCCCATGGAAAAGGACACTCATAAAAAATCTTTTTCAGAAGACTATATTGAATACGAGGAGATCAAATAACGGACAAATAATAATGATTCGTTGACAATTAATTTCAATGAGTTTTATTGATAATAATGTAGGTTTTCAATTTTTTCGCCAGGAAGAAGTAAGTGAGTTTTAAATCCCAGTTTTTGGGCAGTAAGGATATTTCCGATTGTATCATCTATAAACAATGTTTCTTCAGCTTTAAGGTTCCCGTCTTTCAACACAAATTCAAATATATCATTATTCGGTTTTCTTAATCCTATCAAATGGGAATACCAGGCTTTTGTAAAAAAAGGATCGAGTGAAGCCTCTCCAATTTGCGCTTTTAATATTTTATTAAATGCACTCAAATGAATGGCATTGGTATTACTTAATAAATACAATTTGTAATTTTTTTTCAGCACTTTTAAAAATGAAAGACTTTCTTCCCTAAAATCAAGCAACATGCTGTTCCAGGCAAACTTTACCTGTTCAGCTGTAATATCTTTTTTTCCAACTTTTAATAAAACGGAATAAAACGCTGACTCATCAATCATTCCCTGTTCAAGTTTTTCGAAAAGCTGATCGGACTTGAATTGCGAAAACATATTTTCAAAATGAGGGAAACCGAGCTCTTTAAAAGCATTGGTGCTTTTTTCAAAATCAAGATTGATCAATACAGCACCAAGATCGAAAATAATATTTTTTAATTGACTCATATTTAAAACGAACAATGAAAATACAGATTAAAAAAACGGTGTAAAAATTTTAATAAAAAAAACGGCTACGATTAAAGTATCATAGCCGCATTTTATGCTTTTTTTATTTTTAAGATTTACCTGTTTTATTCTTTTGTAATAAAAACCTAAACCCGAAAGATAATTGCGAAGTAAAGTTGTTTAGGCTCGTTGAGACGTTAAAATTAGTTTGTTTATTAGTATCTATACCGCCTGTTAAACCCGGGTATGTATGTTTTACCTGGGAATAATCCAGGGACACAATGTTATTTAAGGCCGCTTCCAACTGTAATCGCGAATTAACAGCATAGGATATTCCGGGACTTAATGACGCACCAGCGCCAAAACCTTTTGATGATAAGTCAAACACGTTTGAATTAGGGCTATAATTATATTTGGAATTGTTACCAGCCAGGTTGGCCTGTAAAAAAATAGAAAAATTATATTTCAAAGGTTTGTATTTTCTTAAGAAAACACCGTAAGAGTAGGTATTGAATTTTGTTGAATCATCCACCATGCCATTTGTTGTGATGCGCTCTTTACCGTGAGAATAACCAAGCGACAAACCAAAAAATAGATTATCCCTGATAGCAATTCCTGCAGAAGGGCTTATTGAAAAACTTGTAATATGATCTGTTCTTTGTCCTTCTATTTCAGATTTGCTGCTGGAAAAACCAATGTTGCCACCTAATAATAAAGAACCTTTTGGAAGTTTATCCTGTGCAAAAGAGCTAAAAATAGAAAATATGAAAATGATTGCGAGTAATAGTTTTGTTTTCATTTTTAATTTGGTCTTGGTTTAAAAGAAAGTAAATGTCGCCGCAAATAAATATTCAAAATGTTAAGGAAATGCCTTTAACATTAAATTAGAAATGCACGAAGAAAGATTTGCAATAACGATTTTTATTTGAAGGGATGAAAAATATTCTATATTACTTAAATAGCCAGCTTCTATAGCTGGCTATTTAGTTAGAATTATTTTAACTACTATGAGTAGCCGCTGTTGGGCCTGCCTGACGGTAGGCAGGGTTTGCAACCGACGACGAGGCTGCTGCAATCGCCGGGAGAATCGATTTTATTTAACCCAATTTATTTTAACCGGTTTAAGATCCCTTGAGTTTGAACCAATCATAATTTCAAAATCACCGGATTCCCAATCGTATTTAAGATCACTGTTGTAAAACTTAAGATCATTGGGCGTTATGCTGAATGAAACTATTTTTGTTTCACCAGCATTTAAATTTATTTTTTGAAAACCTTTTAATTCTTTTACTGGCCTTGTAATTGAACCTACTAAATCTCTTATATAAAGTTCCACCACTTCTTTGCCTGCCATGGTTCCACTATTGGTTACCGTTACAGAAGCATTTAATGTTTGATTTCCTTTTAAAGAAGTGCTGCTTAATTTTACATCGCTGTAATTAAAATTTGTATAGCTCAATCCATAGCCAAATGGATATAGAGGATCGTTTGATACATCTAAATAATTGGAACGGAATTTTTGAAACCATTTTCCTTCATCCAATGGCCTGCCGGTATTTTTATGTGCATAGTAAATGGGCACTTGTCCAACATTTTGCGGAAAACTGGTTGTTAATTTTCCAGATGGGTTTACATCACCAAATACAACATCTGCAATAGCACTGCCAGCTTCCGTACCAGCAAACCATACATTTAGAATTGCAGGAACATGATCACTTTCCCATTTAAGAACCATCGGCCTTCCTGCAAATAAAACAAGCACAACTGGCTTGCCCGTTTTTAATAGAGCTTCCAATAAAGTTCTTTGTATTTCAGGAATGCGAATGTCTGAACGGCTTGATGATTCACCACTCATTTCAGAGGATTCTCCCAATGCAGCAACAATTACATCAGACTGATTGGCTACCGCTACTGCTTCATTTAATAATTCTTCTGCACTGCGATTGTCCCTGTGTAAAGATCTGCCAAACATCGTTGCCCGTTCTTCATAAGCACTGTCAGCTACAAGATTGGATCCTTTTGCATATAAAATTTTTCCATTGGCTCCTATTGCATCTTCCAATCCTTTCCTAACGGTGATGGCTGCCGCAAGATCTGTAGAAACGCTCCAGGTGCCAGGCATGTTTTCTTTTGTATCTGCCAATGGGCCAATCAATGCAATGGTTCCATTCTTTTTTAATGGTAAAAGATTCCCTTTGTTTTTAAGCAATACAAAACTTTCTGCAGCTATTGCCCTGGCTACACTTCGGTTTGCTGTTGTAAATATTTCTGTTTTAGCTCTTTGCTCATCACAGTTTTTATAAGGGTTATCAAATAAACCTAGTTTATACTTAGCTTCCAATATTAACCTGCAGGCATCATCAATTTCTTTTTGAGTAACCTTACCTTCTTTCAAAGATTTTTTCAACGTGGTTAAAAAACCTTCGCCTACCATATCCATATCAATACCTGCGTTCATCGCCAATGCAGAAACAGTTTGCAAATCACCCATACCATGTGCAGTCATTTCATTGATGCCTGTATAATCAGTAACGACAAAACCTTTAAACCCCCAACGTTTCCTCAACACATCTGTCATTAAAAAGCGGCTACCCGTTGCAGGTATTCCGTCCACTTCATTGAATGATGCCATCACGCTGCCGGCACCTGCATCCACTGCAGCTTTATAAGGAGGAAGGTATTCATTGAACATTCTTACCCTGCTCATATCCGTTGTGTTATAATCCCTGCCAGCTTCTGCGGCGCCATACATAGCATAATGTTTTACACATGACATGAGGCTGTTTGTTTTTCTAAGATCAGTTCCCTGGTATCCTTTAACCATTGCCTTTGCAATCGCCGAACCGAGGAAAGGATCTTCACCACTGCCTTCAGAAATTCTGCCCCATCTTGGATCGCGGGCAATATCAACCATGGGAGAAAATGTCCAGTTTATACCATCTGCACTTGCTTCTGTTGCAGCAATCCTGGCGGATTGTTCAATAAGATTCATATCCCAGGTACATGATAAAGCTAATGGAATGGGAAATGTAGTTTGATAACCATGAATGACATCCATACCAAAGATCAATGGAATTTTTAAACGTGTTTCTTCTACTGCCACTTTTTGTACAGCACGAATCTTTGCAATGGTTTTAATATTGAATAGCCCGCCAACAGAACCTTCTTTTATTTTTTTTCCAATATCAGAGTTTGATGCCTGCCCGGTAACAATATCTCCAGCGCCGGGTAAATTCAACTGGCCGATTTTTTCATCCAGTGTCATTTTCTTCATCAATGCATCAATGAAAGTTTTCATTTTTGCATCTGTTGTTTGCGCCCCTGCATCAATTGCAACAAATAATAACAGCATCATCATCAATCTTTGTATCATTTTCATGTTGTTGGTTTTTATTTTTTTAATTCCCGCTCAATAATTTTTTGCCAGATGGCGTACCCTTTTTCATTCATGTGTAAATTGTCTTCAATGAACAAATCTTTTTTTATTGTTCCATCATCATTGATCATTGCGGAATAAACATCTATATAGTATGCCTTGTTTTTGTCCTGGTTGCCTAAAAACTTTCGGATCAGTTTATTTGCTTTTATAACTTCCGGTTGAATTTTTAAACGGCTGGGACTTGGTTTAATGGAAACAAAATCTATTTCTGTACGTGGTAATTCATCTCTTAACAGGTAATACAATTCTTTGAATCTTTTATAAACCGTATCTGCTGTAATATTATCTGATGAAGCAAGATCATTTTCACCACAATAGATGATAACTTGTTTTGGTAAATACTTTATGATTATATCATTCGCATAACGAATCATGTCTGGCAATGTAGATCCCCCAAAGCCGCGGTTTATAACAGGAAAGTTTGGAAAGGCTTCCTGCATGTTTGTCCATTTGCGAAAAGAAGAACTTCCTGCGAAAACAATTGGGTTTTCATTTGGAAATGGATAAGAAATGGAATCTGCTTTTTTAAATTCATTGATCTCCTCAATAAATGGCTGTGCATGGCAAACATTTGTTATCATTGACAATAACAATATACATGCAGCATAAAAAAATTTCTTAATCATTTTCAATCTTTATCTGTTCTAAATGGTGCGGCCGGAAAATCTTCTTTATTGTACAAATTTGCATCCATTGGGGCATCGGCCCATGCATATCTTACATTTAATGGCGATGCAATTAATGGATTTGAAACGATTACTTCATTGCCTTTGATAGTAGCTGTTGCTGTTATGAAATGTTTATCAGCTCCTGCTATGCTAAAACCAAGAAGCAAATCTCCTTTTTTTACCAGGCCAGTTCCAATATTGCTATAATTTATTTTTATAGTATTGCCTTCGATGCTAAATGATTTGTATGCAGGACCTGCTGGTATATCTTGTTGAAACCCATAAACAATATTGAATGCATTGGCGGCAAGCCTGTAACCGACTTCTTTTTTTCTTTTTGGATGAATGTCTTTTTGATCGCCTACATCAATCGTAACTGCCATTCCTGTTGCAGGAAGTTTTAGCGCATACGTTTGAGCTTCTCTTAATCCAGCCCAATTACTTATAGCTGGTTCTGTTACTGCCGGATTGTATGATGAAAGTTGTACAAATAAAAACGGTAACTCTTTTTGATCAAATCTTTTTCTCCAGCAATTGATTAACGAAGGAAACAATGTTCTGTATTCAACATAATTACCAGTATTTGATTCTCCCTGGTACCATATTACACCGCGGATGGAATAAGGCAATAGAGGAGCAATCATTGCATTGAACAATACAGCCGGCTGATTTTGCATGGCAGCATAATTGATACCATCAGCAATATTTTCTTTTGCCGCCAATATTTTAAACCTGGCTTCTCCTTTTAATGAAATTTTCTGATCGCCCACCTGCAGATAATAATTATCAGAATCTTCATTCATCCCACCACCACCACCATCGTCTTCAACCCATATGGTTATCACATTTTTCCCTTCCTTTAAAGTATTCGTTGGAACATTATAAGTCCTTAATTCATTCCACACGGTTTGTGATCCAACAAAAACCCCATTTACATAAGTTGAATCAACATCATCAATGGCAGGTAAATGCAATATTGCTGTTTTGTTTTCATAACCCCGGGGAACAGTAAAAGATATGCGGTATGTAGCGATGCCATCAAGATCAGGATGACCGAGTGATTCCCAGTTTTTCGGAAGATTCATTTTTTCCCAATCATGATCATTATAGTTAAGATCTGTAAGGTCTTTAAAATTTGTATATGCAATGATGACCTTCTGCTGATAAACTTCTTCGTTGTGTTTTTTTAATTCCTGGAATTTAGAAAAATCGATAGGCCTGATTTTACCATCATATAATTCCATATAATCCGAAAAAGATTTTAATGCAGTCGTATCCATCCATGATTGTGCAGGCGTTCCACCCCAACTGGAAACAATCAATCCAACAGGCACATGTAGTTTTTCACGAAGTTGTTTTGCAAAAAAATAAGCGACTGCCGAACAGTTTTGGACAGTAGCACTATTTACCGATAGCCAGCTATTTTTTAGTGCAACATCTTTATTTTCTCTATTGTCGAATTCATCTTTTATTACAACATACCGAAGATCATCGTCACCGGATGTCTGAATTTCATTTGCATACAGATCTTTAAATCCACCCAGTGGATATTCCATATTACTTTGTCCGCTGCAAAGCCATACTTCGCCGATAAGAATATTTTTTATAAGTATTTGCTCTTTATCAGCAGTGATCTTCATATCGCTTGCCTTCCCGGCTTTGGAAGGATTTAATGAAACTTTCCATTCGCCATGCTGATTTGCAAGAGAAGTATAATTTTTATTCATGAAGAATACATGTACTTCTGCACCAGGCATTGCCCAGCCCCAAATGTTATTTGGTTTATCCTGTTGTAATATCATGTTATCGGCAATGATAGAAGGTAATTTCAATGCAGCGAATGAAATGATATTGGCGAGTGAAATAAATATTGATAAGATTATTTTTTTCATGTTTTATTTTATTACTTCTTTTATAACCGCTGTCGGGGTTTGCAACCGCCGACAGGGTTATTGCAAACCCCGGCATCGGTTAGGTTAATCTACCTTCTTTACTTCACTTTTTTGAGAAACACCATTTTCATTAATAGCTTCTATTGAAAAATAATACGTTTTTCTATTATCCATTTCTTTGCACCAGTACTCATTAAAATCATGAACCATGATACAGCTATATAATTTGTCAGGAGCTGTTCCATAATAAATATTGTAGGCAAATGCATTGTCAACAGGTTGCCATTTTATATAAGCACTGCGTTTATCCTTCTCTGTTCTTAATACAATAAAAGTTTTTACAGCTGTAGGTTTTGCGCCATTTCCATTTCCAAAAACCCGCAAACCACTTATGGCAAATTTACCTGTTGGCATGTGTATGTTTTCCAGTTTAATATATTTTGCCTGTACAGGTTTTTCCAATTCAATGTAATCGTGAGGCACATCTGTTTTGTTATTACTTTTATCAACAAGAATGTTCCATTTTTTTCCATCTAATGAATAATACAATTTGAATTGATGATAAGTAGTTGTTTGTTTTCCTAAAAATTCAGCATCCTGGTCGGCATAATTTATTTGTATTGCATTTACTGTTGAAACATTACCAAGATCAGTTTGTATCCATTCGCCTTTATTGGCAGAAATGGCACTCCAATAAGTTTTTATACTTTCATCTACTGCATTGTTTGCGTTGAAACTACCAAGTGTAGACGATACCTGAACAGGCTTTTTATAATTTAATAACATCCATCCGGCAAAGCCACCCCAGCCCCCCGAAGAGGGGAGAGCAGCCTTTGCAATTTCAGCGGAGGCTTTCGTATTTTCAGAAACGTTGGAAGCCCCTCCTCCGGAGGCATTTGGGGAGGTAGGTAAATAATGTGGGTAATCGCCAAAAGCAGTATTACAATACATCACATCATCTTTATCAAAACCTGCGGGCCAAATACCGATCCTTCTTTCAAAAGTATTTTTAACGCAAACAATACTTGTGGAAACATGCCAGTAATTATTATTCATATCCTGGAAAGTAGAACCATGCCCGGCTCCTCTTGAAAACCCACCAGGCTTATAACTCAACGGATCTGATTGTGGCGTGAAACCACCTAGCGGATTTTCACCGACAACAACACCATCTGCATAACCACTAAACTCAGTACCTGGTGCACCATACTGTAAATAATATTTGCCATTGTGTTTTGTCATCCATGAACCTTCAATGAATGGATCCAGAAAAGTATTGTCCATATGTTCACCAAATCTTTGCCAGCCATACCGGTCAGGTTCCAGTAAATACATTTCTTTGCGGGTGCCAATTGGTTGCAATGTTTTCCTGTTAAGTTCAATACCATAAATGGGATAGCGGTTGCTGCTTCCATTGTACATATAAATTTTACCATCATCGTCCGTAAAAAAAGCAGGATCCCAACCACCGATGGCAAATGAATCTACCAAAGGTTTCCATTCATTTTTTTTAGGATTGGTGCTCATCCAAATTGTAAACTTATCGGTATAGGTAGAACCAAAAACAATCATCGTATCTCCAAGGACGCCAACAGCAGGGGCACACAATTCATCATAACCTTCATTCCATGGGCGAAGGAATTTTTTAGAAATAAAATTCCATTTCAACATATCGCTGCTCCACCAATAACCCCATTGATTGGTGCTGAATAAATAATAATCTCCTTTATAATTTACAATAACAGGATCTGCAGTGGCCCTGTGTTTTCCCCATTCAGTAAAATTGGGAATGGGCGTGTATCCATAATCGATATTGATGGGATTGCAATAGGTTTTTTGCTGAGCATGTAAAAAAATACTACTGAATAATAATATTGCAATTAGTAAAAAATTTTTTGCCATCTTTTTTGGTTTAGAATATTGATATGGGAACCCTATAAACTTTGCGGCTATATTTTTGCCATAGCTTTAATAGTGTCTTTTCACAGAGTTTATAGAGTGTTCTTTTATTTATTTATATATGGACTTTCAAAATTTAATTTTTTCAAACCGCTTTGTATTTCCGGGCAACTCATAAATAATTTCCATAGCAAACCTGTTCTGTAATTTTCCATCATTACTACAGCCGGGCCCTGGTCAATGGCAAGATATCTTTGCGGATACCAATCAGCGGTTTCACTGAAGGCATCATAAAAACCATAAGCGCCCCACAATTTATCTTTCATATCATAATACCAATGTTTCATGGCTGCCATTGATTGCGTTGGTGTGTATGGGAATGATGACAATGCTGCTGTTGGTGAAATAACAGAAAGATCATTTTCATTTCCCGGGGCATGTGCAGCATATCCATCTATTGAATAACTGGCAGTAAGCCCCCAACTATAAGGACCGTAGCCTTTGTATTTTTTGGGATTGCTCACACACCAGGTATAATTGATCATGGACTGATCAACATTTTCTTTCCAATAATCTGCATACTGATCTTTTAATCCGTGGGGATCTAAACCAAGATAAGAGTATTGTGACCAAAACAGGGGCCCACCCATTATTGTATTTTCACCACCCTGTCTTTTTAACTGTAATGTGTAACCGTAGAAAGTATTGTTTGCTTTTATTTTTCCATTTTCAGCCCACCCTTCGTTGTACACATCTATAGGTATGCTATGGGTGGGTGATGAGGCGCCCAGTATATACATGATGAGGCATTCATTATATCCATGTACCTGGAGATTCATTTTCCATCCTTTATCAGGGCTCCAGTGCCAATACAAAACATTTTTTCCGTTGCGAAACCAGTCATACTCCACTTCCTTCCAAAGCTTATCAATTCTTTGAGCTAATAGCTTTCCTGTTGAATCTCCTTCTTTAAAATACTGCCGGGCGCAAAGCAAACCCTGTATCATATAAGATGTTTCAACAAGGTCAGCGCCATTATCATTGGGACTGAAAGGCTTTGTTTTTCCTGTTTCCCCATTCCACCAATGCGGCCATGCGCCATGAAAGCGATCTGCTGTTTCTAAAAAATGAACAATTTTTTCAAGCCGTATTCTTCCTTGTGTTTTAGTAATAAAATTCCTTTCCATTCCAACCAGAATTGACATCACACCAAAACCTGAACCTCCGCTTGTTACCGTATTTTTATCATCCTGCGGATATATATTGTCTGCATGAAATCTTTCTCTTGCCAAACCGCTGGTAGGTTCGGCACCATCCCAGAAATATTGAAAGGTCTGTTTTTGTACAACATCAAGCAATTGGCTGTCTGATAAATTTACCTGCGCTGCTGATTTTTTTGCAAGTTGTGTAGCATGTTGATTCCCTTTGCAACCAGCAATTAAATAAGTTACTATTACAATAAGGATCGAATATTTTCTCATAAAAAAATAATACTCAATTTAAATATGGTGCAGTAAATCCTAATGCCAACATACCTGATTTAATTTCGGGTGCACTTGTAAATAAATTCCATAGCATACCGCTGCGATAATTTTCAATCATTACAATGATAGGTCCCTGGTCTATTGCCAATGTTGAATTTGCGAACCATGGATCACTTAATTTAAAAGCATCATAAAATCCATACTGTCCCCATAGTTTGTCCCCAAGCTTATAATAAAAAAACCTTAATGCATTCAATGATTCCTGCGGTGTATATGGCATAGATGATAAAGCAGCAGTTGGCGATATTACACCAGGGTCATTATTGGGTTCATTTGCATTGTATCCACCTGGAACATCACTTGCAGTAAGGCCCCAGCATAGATTACTGTACCCATTCCAGTGCTGTGGATTGGCTTTACAATATTCATAATTTATTTTTGTATGGTTGGTTGTCTGCGTTTGATAGTTGGCGTAAGTATCTGTTAATCCATTTGGATTGATTCCTAAAAAAGAATAATGTTCAAAGAACAACGGCCCACCATTACCAGGACCAAGAGGTAATTGATAAGTATAATAAGAATTGTTATTTACGATTCCGCCATTCCTGGCCCAGCCGTTATCATAAACGACTTTAGGAATGGCATTGGTTTGAGAAGAAGCAGCCATTACATAAGTAATCAATGCTTCGTCCCAGCCGCTGACCTGTGCATTTATTACAAAACCCATATCAGGGCTCCAGTGCCAGTACAAAACATTTTCGCCGCTTTTTCTGAACCAGTTCCATTCAACCGCATCCAGCAGCTGGTTTATTTTTGTTCTAAGATCAATTTCAACGGCATCTGTAGTGCTGTTGAAATATTGCCTTGCAGTAATAAGCCCTTCCATTAAATAAGATGTTTCCACTAAGTCTGCACCGTTGTCTTGAGTGCTGAAAGGAATGGTTGCACCTGTTGCACCATTGATCCAATGTGCATAGGCGCCATGATAAGCAGTACAATTGTTTTGATAAAAATTTACTATTTGTAAAATGCGTGAAAGGCCATCTGCCCTTGTAATGAAATTGCGTTTAACCGCAACTGGTATAGCCATGATGCCGAAGCCTGTGCCTCCTGTTGTAACAAGATCTCCCGATGAATTTCTTTCCCTGGCCATACCAGATACGGGGTGGCCAAAATCCCAGAAATATTTAAATGTTTGACGCTGTACAAGGTCGAGTAAAACAGAATCTGTTAGCTGTGGAAATTTATCGGTAGAATCTATTTGAGTGATGAGGGTGTAGCTGCTATAAGCCGATAAATTTCCATGATTTGTAGATTGCAGACCTGTAAGCAGGTTAATATTATATTTAGTTAGTGGTGAAAGTTGAGCATCTGTATTAATGATCAGTAAGCTATCATTATTTGCATATGATATTGAATGCGCAATATTATTCCCAGTAACCCCTATAAAAGAAAGATTATTATCTACCGTTGAATGATCAATAGGTGCTGAAAAGGAAATTTTAATTATGGGGTTTAATGACGTGGGATAAAAATTATTACTTACTGCGAAAAGGTTATCTACTTTCGCAGAAGAAAGCGTTAGTGGTTCAGGAGTAACTGGTATTACTGTGGAAGCATCCTGTTTCTTACATTGAAAACAGGTAATGACAACAAAAAACAATAGGTAATTTTTCATAATGATTGTTAAAAACGTATTGATAAAATGAAAGCTGCTTAATTAAGCAGCTTTCATTTATAAGTGTATTATAATTTAATTATAATTTATCTGCCAGCCTGACCATTAAGGTACAATCCATTAACTTCTGAAGCTGTAAGTGCTTTATTAAACACCCTTATTTCATCCATTTGGCCAACAAAACAACCATTTGAACCAAGTGTTGGAGAAACTCCAAATAAACCAGCAGGCCATGTACCTAATACAACTTGTGTTGGTGCGTCGCCCGGGAAACCAAGTGGTCCAAGGTCTGGACTTGGAACTGGTCCGTTGTACAAATGACTTGGTGTAGTATATAATCCCATACTGAAAGCTGATTGATTACCAACAGCAACCCCATTTTGATAAATGGTATAGGTTGAAGTAGTTCCATCATATTCTGATACAAGATGAACCCATTTGTTTATTGCCATTGTATCAAATGCTTCCATAAAAAATCCCTGGTAACCTGTAGAAGCCAGGTTATTAAAACCAGCATGAATTCTAACAGAATCTCCTGATACAGGATCGAAATTTTCAAATTCGCAAAGCAAAAGATTCTGATTGGTAGTACCACTTAAAAAGAAAGCACCGTTTGGACTTCCGCCTAAAGGCTGCGCAGGTAATTTATACCACATTGAAAGGCTATAGCTTGTAAGGCTTGCAAATGCAGGTGCTGCAGGAACTGTTGCATAACCATTTACAGATCCCTGGTACGCCTGACCTCTTACGCCCGCATTGTAAGTTACCCCAACAGCAGTACCTGTCTGGTTTCCTTTTTTATCATTCGCATCACCATCAAATGGCCAGTATGCGATTAAGTTAGCAGATGCTACTGAATCAGAAGATATATAGCCACCAAGTGGAGTTGGTGGAATAATGTTATTTCCACCATTATCATTTTTCTTACATGAAACGACCGTCCCACCGATAATAAGGACAGCAGCCCCCAGGATAATTGATTTTGTTTTTTTCATCATTTTTTTAAGTTTTAAAGTTTAGTTATTAAAGATAGTTAATAGTGAATTTATTATTGTAAAAAGCGCTTTTTAATATCCATTGTTTTGTGTTAATTTACCCCCACTTAAATCTATTTCTGACTGAGGAACTGGAAAGACCTCATTTTTTCCATCAACAAAAGCTTTGCCAAGGGCTCTTAAAAGAATTCCCGCCCTTCCTTGCCTGACAATATCAAAAAAGCGATCTTGTTCCATGGCCAATTCAACCCTTCTTTCTTTCCATACATTATCAATAGTAGCCGGAACCGAGGAAAGCCCTGCTCTTGTTCTTACCAAATCAAGATCAGTCTGTGCATCTCCAGCATTACCAATTTGAATGCCAGCTTCCGCATTAATCAATAAAACTTCGGCGTATCTTATTATATGTATATTTTTTGGCAGGTTATCGGTATTGGTCGTCGCACAAAAAACATCCTGCAACCTTCCGAAATATGCCTTATAATTATAGCGGGGATTTTGTACCCTGTTACTCGAAGGAATTACAAAACCATCCCATAGTACCGTGCTATCGGGTTTAATATATAAAATAGTTGCAGAATCTCTTAGATCGCCCGGTTCGTATGCTGCTGAAAGATCTGCACTTGGAGAATTGAGTCCAAAACCTAAATCGGACCAACCAAAAAGTCCACCTGCCCGGGGACCTTGTCCAACAACATAAAATGGAATAGCAGCATTACAATCCTGGTTGTTGGCCGTTCCAATCTCAAATATGGACTCTATATTATTATCATAAATTTTACTTGTGAAGTTCCGGCTATAATCAGTCATTAAAGAATACTGACCGGCTTGTATAACAGCTTGGCTAAGGTCATACGCTTTCTGATAATCATGTGTATAGAGATAAACTTTTGCCAGCAAACTTTGAGCAGAAGCTTTATTTGCTCTTCCTGTCTGCGTTGCAGGATCGCCTTTTAAAGGAAGACTATCGACAGCATATTGCAGGTCATTAATAATTGCAGCATAAATACTGTCTTTAGGTGCTCTTGTTTGAAAAACGTCGCTGTTTGCTTCTTCAAGATTAGCGGGAACTTTTAATACCTTAGGAACAGCACCAAATAGTCTTACGAGATTAAAATAAAAATAGGCCCTTAAAAATTTTGTTTCCCCGATCAGTGTTCTTTTTGTAACATGATCAAAGGTGCTTTTTTCTAATTTATCCAATGCCTGGTTGGCTGAAGCGATACCAGCATAATGTCCGTTCCATAACCAACCTACATAAGGGTTATTACTATTGAGGTCGGAAGTAAAATTATCAAAGCCCACTGCTGCCGGGGACTGGTCACTAGCTGTGCTGCCTTTATCAGCATCATCCGAAGCCACATCACCAGCCATGCAAAATATTAGGCCATGAATATCATTATCAAAACCACCCTGGTAAAACGAATTATATACACCTGTTACAAGGTCCCTGGCAATGTTTGGATCTTTAATAGCCGCCTCTTCAGTAAGGAGACCCTGTGGTTGTACATCAAGCGCTTTTTTACAACTCCAAAACCCCAGTGCGGCAAATATTATTAAGATATATTTTTTCATACTGTTTTTTTTATTTCCCTGTTTTATGATAAAAAATTAAAAGGTTAAGTTAACGCCTAAAATATATGATCGTGTTGTTGGATAGGCATTGAATTCTATTCCCTGTCTCAATACATCATCAGAAGAAAGTTCTGGCGTAAAACCAGAATACTTAGTAAAGGTTGCCAGGTTTTGGCCAGTTATATAAACCCGAAAATTACTGATATATTTTTTTGCGGCTGTTGTTCTCGGCAATGTGTATCCTATGGTTAAATTATTAATTCTTGTAAAACTTCCTGATTCAAGGAAATAAGTCGAATGCGGAAGCGGTTTGAGTGTCGCCCTTGGTTCATTGGAAGTGTAATTGGTAAATGACCAGTAATTATCTGCTACCGATGATTCAATATTATCTTTCTCATTAAATCTTGCTTCCTTTTTTCCATTATAGATTTTATTTCCATAATTTCCATAAAGGCTGATTGCAAAATCTACAGCCTTATAATTGACAGACAAAGTAAGGCCTGCAGTATATTTAGGCTGGTAAGAACCAGAGATTACCCTGTCATTATCATCTATTTTTCCGTCACCATTTAAATCTTTGTACCTAAGATCTCCCAGTTGTGGTGCTACACCTTCAATCGTTATTGGTGTACCGTTACTGTTTACGTATGCAGCAAGTTCTTCCTGGTTGTGAAATACGCCTTCTGCCTGCAAAAGATAGAAACTTGCAACAGGCTGGCCGTTATCAGTATAAGTTGTATTTCCCTTAGAGCCTACAGCCCCGGCACTAATAGGTTGACCGCCATTTAATCCAAGGATCTTATTTTTATTATGGCTCACGTTGGCTGAAACACTATAGTTAAGATCTTTGCCAATTTTATCATTCCAGGTTAAGGCAAGTTCAATTCCCTGGTTTTGGAAAGAAGCGACATTCGTTATGATAACACCATCGGGATCACCCAATACGCCAGCAATTGGAACTCTAACCAAAGCATTATCTACTTTTTTGTTGTAAAAATCCAATTCTCCGCTTAGCTTACTTTTCAATACCGAAAATTCGAGGCCTATATCTGTTTCATTGGTAGTTTCCCATTTAATATTCTTATCAAGCACTTGACGGAAGGCACTTCCATAAATTACGGTGCCATTAAAAACATAAGGAAGCCCTGTGTACAATGTTTGAAAACGATCGTTAGCACCTACGTTATCGTTACCAAGTTTACCCCAACTTGCTCTTAATTTTAAATTATCAAAGATCTTTTGTTTTTGCATAAATCCTTCCTTGGTAATATTCCAACCTACACCAATTGAAGGAAAGTAACCCCAATGTTTTAGAAATAATGAACTTCCATCAGCCCTGAATGTTGCAGTTATTAAGTATTTTCTGTCAAAGGAATAGTTTAACCTGGCTAAATAAGATTGTCTTGCTTTTTTTTCTGCATCTGAAGCATTGGTTTGTGTAGATGGATCTCCCTGAGATAAATACCAAAGATTTGGATCAGAGGAAACGTCTGAAATATTGCCGGTTATTGATTCATTAAAGAACCTTTCAGTAGTTGTACCCGCAAGTAAAGTAAAATCATGCTTATTGAATGATTTTTGAACAGTTATCGTATTGTCCCATACAGAGCGGCTGTTATTTTCATTAATGATTGCCAGGCTGCTTTTATTATTAACCTGGTTACCATTAGGAATAATAAAAGTGGTTGTGTCACCAAGAAACTGGTATGTAAATGTTTTCCTGTTATTAAATCCTAATTCTACACCAATGCTGCTTCTAAATGTTAACCATTTCAATGGCTTATACTCAAGAGATACAGTTCCCTGTAAGCGATTCTCTTTGTATTTATTATTATTGCTTTCTATATCTAATAATGGATTTCCAACATTCTGGAAAACAGAAGTGTTACCATATCTCCCATTTACTTTAGATGCAATTACAGGAGCTGCATGATATGCATCATTATAAGCACCCCCCAGATTTACATCTTGAGTAACACCACGGCTATACGATAACTGTGTATTCAATTTAAATTTATCAGATAATCTGTATTCATTATTGGAACGTAATGTGATACGTTGAAAACTATTGTCAATCACAACGCCATCTTCATTATAAATACCGGCACTAAAAAAATACGAGACCTTGTCACTTCCCCCAGATATGGAAATATTATGATTTTGATAAAACGCTTTACGTAAAATAGTAGCAAACCAATCCGTATTGGTGGATCTTAAAGAAGAGTCTATTAATACTCCGCCAAATATATTAGCACTTGCATCATTTATATATTTGGCATATTGTGTAGAATTGGCCATTTTAACAAGATGCGAAGCTTCACGAAGACCTGCAGTGGCGTCATAACTAATAACTGCCTTCCCTGTTTTTCCTTTTTTTGTTGTTATAAGAATAACACCATTTGCTGCACGTACACCATAGATAGCTGCAGAAGAAGCGTCTTTTAAAACTTCCATACTGGTAATGTCTGCAGAATTGATATTTCGGATATCATCGGTAAAAACTCCATCCACAACATATAATGGATTAACCCCGGCAAGTATACTACCTGTACCGCGTATACGTACAATCGGGGCTGAGTTTGGTGCCCCTGAACTTATGATCTGCACACCAGCTACTTTTCCCTGTATAGCCTGGGTTGCAGTAAGGGCTGGTTGTTTTGCAATCTCGGCTCCACTAATACTTGATATTGATCCGGTAAGATCTTTTTTCCTTTGCGTACCATACCCAACCACAATAACCTGGTCCAGTGATTTGGTAGATGTTTTAAGTACAACATCAATTACAGCACGGCCTCCTACAGCAACTTCTACATCTTCGTATCCAACTGAAGAAAAAACCAATACCGCATCTTCGGGTACAGATATATGGTAGTCTCCTTTTGCATCTGTAGAAGTGCCGGCCGTTGTACCTTTTACCCGGATGGTTGCAAATGGAATTGGGTCACCATTTGCGCTGGTAACTTTACCGGTAACTGCAACATCGTTGGTTGGTTTATTTTTATCTGTGATCACTACCAGGTTGTTATTTAGGATATGATAGCTTAAGCCGATATCATTAAATAATTTATCCAACACTTCTGTTATAAGGATATTATCGGCAGCAATATCAACCCTGGAAGAACTTCTAACTACATCATCGTTATACAAAAAACGGTAATCACTTTTTTTCTCGATCTGTTGCAATGCAGCTTTCAATGCAACGGATTTAATATTGAGTGTGATGCGGTTTTGTGAAAAAACATTTGCAGAGAGCTGTAAACTAAATAATAATAGAATAATGGTAAGTTTCATAAGCAATAATACTTTTAAAAATCCCCGTTTTGATGCTGTGTTCCGGGTTTTATTATTTTTCATATGTGTGTAAGTTTGGTCATTAAAAAAATAGTTCCCCTCATTACAAGGTAGTTTAATTTTTAATCTTTTTTGTCTTATGTATTTATCATATTAAAGGATGTTTTTTATTTATAGATCACAATACTGTCTTTATTAATTGTATATGAAAAAAAGGTTGTTAACTGTAGCGCTTTTAAAGCCTGGTCTATGGTTTCTTTTTCGAAAACGCCTGTAAATTTCAGGTCCTTTAATTTTTCGTTTGCAAATTGAATACTTACACCAAACCACCTTTCCATTTTAGTAGCAATTTGTTCAAATGTTTCACTCCTGAAAACCAGCCGGTTATTTACCCAGGAAGTTTCTATGATGGAACTATCAATATCCAAAAGAGATACATGGCTGAGCTCAATGATATTATTTTCAACAACAGCATCTTTCTTGTTCACAGAAGCATTTTCTTTTTCCTTTTTGCTATTGCTTACAATAAGTTTTTCATTTGGTTTAAGAATGATCTTTTGTTGTCCGCCTTTAACGGTTACTTCCAGACTTCCTCTTACAAGACTGGTTTCCGTATTCTTTTCATCAGGATAACACCTAACATTAAACGCTGTACCCAATACCCGTATATTAATAGAACTGGTGTGAATGATAAACGGCTTCTTAGGATTTTTTACAACATCAAAATATCCTTCGCCGGTTAAATTCACTTCTCTTATATCTGTTCCGTAATTTTTATCGTAGGTAAGTTTACTTCCCGAATTCAGGTACACTTTCGTTCCATCTGGCAGTACCATATTGCTTTTCGAACCATACCTGGTACTTATCTCATTATTAGCCTGGATTTCTTTAACTATATGCTGATCTTTTTTTTGAAAATAAAAAAGTAAACCCGCAAATAAAATGATGATAATTCCAAGCGCTCCAAATAAATATGGCTTTAACCCTTGTCTATGTTTAGTAAAACCCTCTTTATTTATAATAGAATGATCTTCTTCGCCTGAAAATGTTGAATCATCTATTCCTAAACGTTGTATCCGAAGCACAAGCTCTTTATATTTATGCTCAGCATATTGTGGATCGTGTGTGCCTTTATTATCCCAGATGTCCTGCATTACTTCTAATGAATAGTTCTCCCGGGGATTTTGAATTAATAGTTGCTGCAGTTCTTCCAGCTCCTGTATAGTTGCTTCGCCGGAAAGTTTCCTGGCCATTAATGTCCATATATGCTCAGCGTTTTGGTCCATATTCTTATACATGGACACTCGTTTTCCTAAAATCTACTAAAGAGGATAAAAAAATAAATAAAAAAAAGGGCAGTGGCTAAGTTTGAACTATGATATTCATTAATTGTCAGGCTGAGCTTGTCGAAGCCGGTGTAATTATTCTTATGATTCGCCTTCGACAAGCTCAGGCTGACAATTTTTTTTAATTGACCAGCTACTAAAAAAGGAAAAGTGTTTTTAGAGTGGTTTATGAGCCTTCTTCAATTCAAAGTTTATGGCACTGCTGATCTTTTTAAGTGCGATTGCCATTTGGTTATCAATCGTCTTGACAGAAATATTTAATAACCCGGCGATATCATTATACTTTAAGCCATCTTCTTTTACAAGTTTGAAAATAATTTTACAGCGGTTTGGGAGCTTTTGTATTTCGGATTCTATTTTCTTTACAGCTTCAGAAGTAATCATTAACTGTTCCGGATTATAAGGATTGGTTATAACATTCAACGACATCTCGTCAAGGGAAATGGTTTCTTTTCTAAAATGCCTTGACAAATAATTCAGGGCCGTATTTTTTGTACTTACATAGAGGTAAAGTTTAAAATTAACGACTTCATGAAGGCTATTTCGTTTTTGCCAGATCTTAATAAATACATCCGAAACGATCTCTTCCGCTAATTCTTTGCTTTTAATAATGGAGTTTGCAAATTGTAAAAGATAGGGCATTGTCGAAATATACAATTGAGCAAAAGCGTGCTGATCATTTTCAACAGCGATCTTATTTTGTAGGTCTTTAAGCTCCTGTACGGCAAGCATCATATTGTTTTTAAGTCTTAGACAAACCTGTTAGGGTCAACAATTTATGTAAAATATATCAATTGTATAAATATTTAAAAAGCAACCAGGGTTGTTATAATTTTTTTTTATAGAGAAACAGGATGTATTTTCTAAGTCATTTTAAAAAACGTTTTGTAAATACCTGATTTTACTTACTTTTGCTGCCTGTTATTAAAAAAATAACAGGGCCTATAGCTCAGCTGGTTAGAGCATCTGACTCATAATCAGAGGGTCCCTGGTTCGAGCCCAGGTGGGCCCACAATCAATAGCCCGATTTTTCGGGCTATTTTTTTAGATATCATTTAACCTTTCATTAACCCGTCGGCATTTTATTTTTGCCGCACAAGAATTGATTATGAGAAAATTATTAGTGATCCTTTTTGCCTTGATAGTAGCAGTACCCGCTTTTTCACAGACAACAACTCCTACCCCAAAAAAGAAAAAATATAACCTGGCTAACAGGTCTGCTGATCATTTCCTACTTCAATTTAGCAGGGATAGCTGGTCGGGTGCAGCAGATAGCGTGAGCAGCCGCATCAAAAGTTTTTCAAAAGGTTTCAATAGTTATTTAATGATTGATCTCCCTTTTAAAAGTGATCAACGTTTCAGCGTAGGCCTGGGAGTTGGTATTAGCACCAGCAGTATTGGATTTAAAAAAACAATCGTTGATATTTCAGGACATACCACCCAGTTAGCGTTCACTGCTGTTGATTCACTGGATCATTATAAAAAGTATAAGCTGGCAACATCTTATTTAGAGATACCACTTGAGTTAAGATTTACTGCCAATCCAGACAAGCCGGGTAAAACATTTAAGATTGCAATTGGGGCAAAAGTTGGAACCCTGCTGAATGCACATACAAAAGGCAAGACTTTGCAGGATGGAACCGGCGCAACCATCACCAGTTCTACAGACAAAATTTCTACAAAAAGTTATTTCAATTCAACCAGGCTTGCCGGTACAGCACGTATAGGTTATAGTTATTTCAGCCTTTTTGCTTCATATAACTTTACAACTATATTTAAAACTGCAGTTGCACCTAATACCAAGTTATTACAACTGGGGATAACGTTCAGCGGTTTATAAAATCAGGAAAATTTATGTTTTTGTCCCCCGCCTAAGCGGGGGATTTTTGTTTACTGTTTTGCAAAAAGCTAATTTTGCATCTCAACATGGGTATCATACATCATGAGCGATGAAATTAAACACGAATGCGGCCTTGCTTTCATTCGCCTTCGCAAGCCTTTCAGTTATTATCAGCAAAAATATGATTCAGTATTGTATGGTTTAAACAAACTGTACCTGCTGATGGAAAAGCAACACAACCGTGGCCAGGATGGTGCGGGTGTTGCAGCAGTAAAATTGGATACCGAGCCTGGTTATCCTTTTATGTACAGGTTGCGCAGTAACGCCAGTCAACCTATTGCTGATCTGTTTGCCAGGATTGGAAAAGAGATAGAAGAAGTAGAAAAATATCAACCCGATATAAGAAACCATCCAGGGCTTATGAAGGGCCATTTGAATATCATGGGCGAAGTGCTGCTTGGACATTTGCGCTATGGTACGCAGGGAAAAAATGATGTTGAATTTTGCCATCCATTCATAAAGAAAAATACCATTCCTGCACGAAATATTGCTTTGGCAGGAAATTTCAATATTGTAAATAAAGATGAATTATTTGACCTGGTAAATGTATCTCCCGGAGATTTTGAATGCCAGAGTGACCTGGCTGCGATGATGGAAGTGATCCATCATTTCCTTGTAAAGGCAGATGAAAAAACACCGGGCCAGATGGATATTATCAATGTGCTGAAAAAAGCCGCACCGATGTTCGATGGTGGTTTTCATTTTGCAGGTATCGTTGGAAATGGAGATGCATTTGTAATGAGAGATGCTCATGGTATAAGGCCATCTTATTATTATATAAACGATGATGTGATAGTTGCTGCAAGCGAAAGGGCCGCTATTCGTACGGCTTTTAATCTTGAAGAAAACGAAGTAAAAGAATTGATGCCGGGGATGGCACTCATTGTAAAAAATGATGGCAGTTATAGCCTGGAGCAGATCATTCCTGCGCAGGAAAGAAAAGCATGCAGCTTTGAAAGAATATATTTCAGCCGTGGCAGCGATGAAAAAATTTATCGGGAACGTATTGCCCTTGGATATAATTTAAGTGATATTGTATTGAAGGCAATTGATTATGATCTTAAAAATACCATCTTCTCTTTTATACCCAATACAGCCGAGATCGCTTTTTATGGATTGATAAAAGGCGCAGAAGATTATCTGAATAAAATAAAGATAGAGCGCATACTAAGCTGGGGAAATGACTTTGATGAGGAAAAACTATCGGAGATGGTTAACCGAAAAATAAGGATCGAGAAGATAGCCATCAAAGATGTGAAATTACGTACATTCATTACCCAGGATAGCAGCCGCAATGAAATGGTGCAACACGTATATGATATCACCTATGGCACCGTTCGAAAAAATACAGACACACTTGTAGTAATAGATGATAGCATTGTAAGAGGTACAACCCTGAAGGAAAGTATTATCCGGATGCTGAACAGGCTGAGTCCGAAGCGCATCATTGTTGTATCTTCTGCACCACAGATACGCTACCCGGATTGTTATGGTATTGATATGAGTAAAATGGGAGACTTTATCGCATTCAGGGCTGCCGTTGAATTGCTTAAAGAGCGTGGCCAGGAAAGTTTACTTACAGAACTTTTAGATAAATGCAAAGAACTCCAGCGCAACAATCAATTACACACCGAGAACGTAGTAAGGCAGATATATAAACCGTTTACCCTTGATGAAATAAGCAATAAAATTGCGCAACTTATTACACCCAAAGATGTAACGATCCCTGTGGATGTTATTTACCAGACTATCGAAACCCTGCATGAGTCGTGCCCCAATAATAAAGGGGACTGGTATTTTACCGGCAACTATCCCACACCGGGAGGCAACCGGGTTTGCAACCGGGCATTCATGAATTATGTAGAAGGTAAAAATGTAAGAGGCTATTAATACCTGCGTTAAAACACTAAGAAAACCTGTTGAAAATACGTAACCGGAGCTACCCGGTTTTACCTGTATTGTTTTACTTTTGGATATTGAAATCAATATCACTTTGTTGTGATAAGTAATAATTAAAATTAACCAGCTTTAATATTTATACTGAAATTTATTTTCTGTGTAAATGTTAGTAAGCTGTAATTGGATCAACGAATAAAAAAAGCAACATGAGATATCTTTACATTGCCCGGCATGCCAAGAGCAGTTGGGCCGACTTCACAAAATCTGATTTTGAACGCCCCTTAAATGATCGTGGAAATAAAGATGCACCTGAAATGGCAAGACGGGTTTTAAAAAGAAACGTAGATATCAATGCATTTATATGCAGCCCTGCAAAAAGAGCAAAGAGCACCTGTAAACATTTCTGTGATGTATATAAAGTTGATCATGAGAAGATCATTTATATTGATAAGTTGTATCATGCTTCTTTGGAAGTTTTTTATGAAGTGATTCATGCATTGGATAATAAATACAGAAGCGTTGCTATTTTTTCGCACAACCCCGGCATAACTGATTTTGTAAATACTTTGTGTGAGAATGTACGGATTGATAATATGCCTACCAGTGGCGTGTTCGGAATAGAAATGAATATTAAAGAATGGAAAAATTTTAAAGGAAAGGAAAATCAATATTTGTTTTTTGATTATCCTAAATCATAATCTATTTCCGTTGGCATAAGCCCAATGTCGTTTAATAAATGCAAATTTTTCTTTCGTTCCGGAGGAACGATTGGTGGGTAGCTAATAATTTATTATTTGCATTTGCGTTCCGTCAGGAACGTTTGGTGCTAATAGGAGCGTCTGTTTTTTGCAGCAGCCGTTCCTGACAGAACGCAAATGCAACATAATTTTATTGCTACCTATACAATGTTCTTACGGAACATAAATTTCTATAAACCTTCTTAACTAATGCCATTGGGCTTAAGCCAACGGCAATAGATAGCCTAAGATACTTAGAGTACTTTTTCAAAAAATACTGCTGTTGTTTCCGGGTTGAAATAGTAAGCAGCTATTTCATAAAATCCATTCCGTTTATAAAGATTTATTGCAGGTGCCATGTTGCTCAACGTATCAAGCCTTATTTTTTTATAATGACATTTTTTTGCGAGTGTCAATGCATCCAGCAACAATGCATTACCAATTCCAAATTGTTGAAACGCAGGTTTTACATACATGCGTTTTAATTCAGCAATTTCTGAATCAATTTTGCGGATAGCAATACAACCAACATATTCCATTTCATTTTTAGATAGAATAATTCCACCGGAAGGGGATACATACATTTCTTTAAGTTGTGCCAGCTCTTCTTCAAAATGTTGAAAGCTGAGATCTATATTTAGCCAGGCAGCATATTCTTTGAATAGGGATGCGGCAGCTTTGTATTCCTCATCGGTATGTACTTGTATATGTTCAGGCATTGCTTTTTGTTTTTGTTGCTAAATACACACCGGCAAAAATACAAACAGCAGCCATGATCTTATACAAAGACAATTCTTCTTTTAAAAATATCATAGCAATGCTGGCTGCAAAAAATGGTTGTGAATAAATGTAAGCTCCTGCCGTTGATGCTCCCAAAACCTGTATCCCAAAAACATTAAAAAGATAAGCGCAGCATGTACCACCAAAAACGATTAGTACCAATAAAGTGTAATCTGTTATACTATAAGTTTGCCATGGAACCTGTGTAAATTCTTTCCAGCAAAATGGCAACATCATAAAAAGACCAATTGTAAAAATCATCCTGATAACCGTTACAGGTTTGTATTCCGTCATCAATGGCCTTACCAAAATAAAATAAATAGTGTACGAAATGGCATTGATAATTACCAATACATCGCCCAATAAAATATCTGCACCATTGCCGCTGTTATCTCTTGCGGCTATTAATATGGCTGCACCTGCAATACCAAGTGTTAATCCCGCAATTTTATATTTAGTAAGTTTCTCTTTTAAAAACCATGCAGCAATAAATGTGATCAGTATCGGTGTGGTAAGCATCAACAAGGATGCATGAATAGAATAAGTAAGTGACAAACCTTTTATAAACAAAAGCTGATTGATAGCAATGCCGGTAAGTGCGCATAAAGCAAACCTGGTAAGATCTTTTTTATGAATGATCGTTCTTTGTTGTTTAAATAAAAAGATGATCCAAAGTAAAATGCAGGTTGTACCTACACGTATCAGATTCAATCCAAACGGCTTTACCAAACCCTGATTGATCAAATATTTTACAGCAGTAAAATTGATGGCGAAAAATATATTGGTAGCGAGTAAGGCAAGGTGTGCCTTTGTTTTGGTCTGCAAGGTCAAGAAATGTAAAATGTAAAATATTAAATGTAAAAGTAGCGTTTGTGTTTAAAACCAATTAGATTAAAACTGCACCACTCAAAAAAATGTCAGGCTGAGTTTGTCGAAGCCGCATTTGTAAGAAGATAGCCTTCGAAGATCAGGCTGACAGACAAGCATCAATTTAATTGGTTTAATTTATAAAGATCATTTCATTAAGAACATTCTTCAACTTTTACATTTTACATTCAATATTTTACATTTTACATTTTATAAAAAAACCGTCTTTAGAAAAAGACGGCCTATACTTACTAACCCCAGTATGTATAAAAAAATGAAAAGGCCTCACCCTCAACCCCTCTCCCAAAAGCCTGCCTGTCGGCAGACAGGGAGAGGGGAGTAGAGAATTATTGTGCCTGCATTTCCTTTATTTTTTCCCTGATCTTGGCTTCAATTTC
>JBDTLP010000066.1:0-27556 GCA_039934735.1 Ferruginibacter sp.
TTTCTTTATTTCCTTTAAATACAAATATTTTCTTTTCCGCATCAACGCGAAGGCCATCATATGGTATAGCAAAATATTTTGTACCAATACCGAGGAAACCTCCAAATTCAATGACGTAATATTCAATTTTCCCTGTTGATAAATCCATCATGAAGTCTTTGATGTCACCCATGTGAGCATCTTTATCATCATGTACCTTGTCACCAATTATAGATGAAGCAGCCAGGTATTTAAAAGGCTTATTAAGTTGTTCCCCATCATGCATATCCTTTGTAAAATTGTCTTCCGTTAACTTTTCCATTTTTTATTTTTTAATTATGAATTTTATTTTAAGAGATTGATTCACTTCTCTATTCCACAGTTCAATAAATCATTCGCATATGAAGGAATGAGAAAACGGGGGCGGTTAATAATACATTGCAAAAAAACTGTGAAAGCACCATGGAAACCGCTTCCAAACTAATTGCAGAATGAATGATTTTATTAATTATAGAAGAAGAATAAGAGAGATGCTAAATGCTTTCTTCGATAATGATAGATTTATTTAACCACTTTTTTGAAAGTGTGGTTGAACATTTTTTTTTCTGTGAATATTTTAAGTCCCAATGAAGAAGATTTATTTTCAGTCAAATTTTTCTATTGTAAAACAAACAAAAATCTATCCATTTGTAATACAAGTCGGTAAACAGGTTAAAGTCATCGTCCATTAGCAGATAAAATTTATTATTAGTATCCATCTTTTTGATCTTTTACAAAATTCAATTCGGTTAGGATTTATTATTCATCTCATATTCAGATGGTGTTGAACCAGTAATACCTATTGAGATAACAAAACGAACATTTTATTTAAAATAAATTTTAATGTAAAAATATTATTGTATTAATAAACCAATAAAAAATCTCCTTATGGGTAAAAAAAGCGGCAACACGGGGAGGTCTGACTTAAACTTTATAGTATTCATTATTTTTTCTCATATAAATAGGATTGGGTTAATGAGTTTCGTTCATGTATAAATTTATTAATTATTGGTTTTATTGGATATTAAATAATCAACTGTGAATTATACAACATGAGTAGAAATTTATGTAATGATATTTTGAATTAATTAAATCTATTTTACCACTGCTTACTTTAATTCTCAGTTGGCTTATTTAGTAATACGAACAATCAAAAAAATGTTGTTGAATTTTCTTTTTTAATATTCAGGTCTATAGTTTATTTATTTCTCTGAAAAAGCATTGAATCCACTTTTTTATTGTACATATAATTTATATGCAGGGGTCAGTCATTCTTTGTAAATCTTCAGTAATATCACTTGTATAAATGCTTCTTTGAAAAAGGATTTTTTATTTAGTTGCAAAGTTCAGTTTATTGTTTGTCCAAATTGTTATACAATAAAATAAATCAGTTATATCATTCACAGCTTTGGGAGATATTCATTTCTTAAATAATAATTTTGAGAAAGTTCGAAATGTGAAACAGGTATCCAAACAAATAATAGATTTTATTCTTGCTTTCAATTTAGCAAATCCAGTCAAGGGTGTTTGTTTCGACGCAATGGTTTTTTTATATACCGATACTTTAGTATTACAGGTAGAAAGTGAAATTCATATCATTAGTATCAAAGCAAAAAAAACAGATGTGTTATATATTTTAAATTCTGAAATAATCAGCAAAGGTTTCCCCGACATGTTTGAATCGAAGCATTGGGAAATTGATTTTAAGGGGAACAAAGGGTTGTTGTTGACAGGGGTTAGTTCTAAAAATATAAATTATGCAATTTTAATTCAGCCTGCTGGTAAGGATTGTGTACCAGCTACCATGGAAGAGATCGAGGAAAATATTAAACATAAATCTTGAAAAAGGAAATGTTTTCTGTAAAATAAAAATTATAATAATACATCCACCTGGATGTTCGAAAATTTTTAAAAGAGCCAGAAAACACAGCAGCACTTATTTACCCAAGGGTTTTTAAGGCAAAAGAAAAGCATATAAAAAATATAGCAAGTTTAGGAAAGGATAAAAGTATATAACACTGTCGTTTTATGAATAATCCTGAGACCCTCAAAAATGCTGAAATAAGACATGCTTACACTTAAATTACTATTTTAGATCATTATAAATTCCTTTCTGAACTTGAAGCTTATTCTTAATTATAAAAATACCAGTGGCGAAGAAAAACCTACCATTAACTCCCCGGTTGTAGAATTTGCCAGTCCAAATCTGGCTTTTGAATAATCCGTGTAATTATAATATCGGCCGACGTAAGCAGCGAAAAATTTAAGATCTAATTTTTTATAGGGATAAAATTCCAATGAAGGTATTAATCCCCATGATGTTCGTATTTGGTTATTTTTATTAGGGTCCTGATTGCCTTTCCAATAAGCATTATCTACCATACCAATTACTGTAACATTCCATTTCGGAGCAAAGTCGTATTGAATGCGAAGCCAATGTTCGATATAATCTGTTTTAAGTGCTACATAGGGCGAATAACTTTTCGGGATCAAACCAGTGACAATACCCAGCCGGTCAATACCATCCATCATGTACTTAAAGTCATATTGAATCAGCAGTTTTTTTAAATTCAATTGATTACCTAAAGCAATGTACTGTACATGCTTTTTACTTGCTTCATTTATGAACGAATAACTCCAAAATGTAGAAAATAGTCCTTTACCGAAACTGCCTCTCCAATTACCAACAAATGCAGAAGGGAATTTTGCCGCTTTAATACCAGGAACGCTGTCGTATAATTCAGAAAAAGACTGGGTTCTTGCATTGAGCACCTGGAAAGCAAACTGTTGATTTTTCGTTGCGTTCCATGTAAACTGTGTTCCTGTTAAAAAATTGTCTGCCTCTTCAACAATATCATTGTATTGATAAATATTAATAGGGTTGGCATCAAATTCATAACCTCCATAATCTGCGCACATTTTACCAAACGATAAACTGAACTTCGGTGATATATTAACACCGATAAAAGCCATATCAACTGAATGATCAATATTGTCAACAGATTGTACTGTGGGGGTGCGTGTGTACCTGTTACGAAAGCGAAAAAATACGGTGCTGTCAAATACAAGGCCTTTTATTTCAAGTCGAAATTGATTCAATGCAAAATGACTGTCTGTATATTTACCATCCTGAAAATTGCTATTATTAGCGTATTGCATATTTGCAATGAGATTAACATTTTTTAAAAGCTTTGCCCTATCAACAGGAATAATTCGGATTGAATGGTTGATTAAAGTGTCGGTTTGCTTCAACATTTGAGCATTGGCATTTATTGCAAGAAATAACAAGAAGCCGAATAATAATAAATATTGTTTCATAATAAATTAATTTAAATCGCTTGATTTAGTACATGAAAAAATAACTTTGCAAAATTGCTTTGTCTTTGGTTTGTGTGAGACCAAGCATTAATAATATCCTGGCTTTTTGAGGATTGAGATCATCCCCAACGATAGTTCCCAACTTTGCATCATCAGTTTCATCATGCAAAATTACCCTTCCGGTAGGCACACGTGTAGACCGGCAAACAATAACTCCTTTGCTGATAGCATTCGTTACGGCTGAAGTATTTATTTTATTGAGATTACCATCTCCCAATCCTGCGGTTATTATACCATCAACGCCGTCATTTACATAAGCATTGATAGCCACGTCTGATACGTCAGCAAATAGTTCAACTACGGCAACATTGGGAAGTTTATCCAACCTGGTAACATCAAACGGTGTTTTTTTATTGGCGTCTCTCAGTTCATTGGTATAATATCTTATTGTCTCACCCAATACCTGGCCCATTGGCCCTGTGTTGGGTGAAGTGAAAGCATTTACATGCGTCGTATTTGTTTTAACTACTTCCCGAGCGTCGAAGATTGATTCATTAAAAACAACCATCACTCCTTTATTCTTCGAGAGGGGATCTGCGGCTACCTGAACTGCATCATATAAATTTTTAGGGCCGTCGGCACTCATGCCAGTACCGGCACGCATAGAGCCTGTTAATACAACAGGATTGTCGTAACGATCGGTAAGGCTTAAAAAATAGGCTGTTTCTTCCTGTGTGTCGGTACCGTGCGTAATTACCACGGCATCAGCTTCTTTGTTTTTAAAAATTTGATTAATTCGTTTAGCCAGTTTTAACCAGATGTCAACGGTCATATCCTGGCTGCCTATATTGCATATCTGCTCTCCCGTTAGTGTGGCTAATTTTTCAATTCCAGGCACTGCATCTATCATATCTTTAATAGGTGTTACACCAGCTTTATAACCCGCAGCAGTAGCCGAAGTTCCTTTTCCTGCAATAGTACCTCCTGTAGCCAGTATTATGATACGAGGAAGTTGCTGGGCTAATAAATTGCTGCAAATTAATGTCGAGATGAGCAATGGAAATATTTTTTTCATTTTAGTGTATTTTTTCAGGTTAAATTTTTATTGTGTATTAATAAGCTTCAGCGATTATGTAGCGACAGGAGATGTTGATTTTTTTTTACCATCTTTCTTTTTTTTGTTTTTAGATGAGTGTTTCCATTCAGCAGCATATTGATGCAGCATGTCTGCAATGGCTTTACCAATTGTTGAATAATCAGCTGTATCAAGATTAGCAAGGGATATCCTGATGCTCCATTCCGGCCCATCAAAGCCGCCGCCATTCAACAATACAATGGATGTTTCTTCAGCCAGCCGGAAAAGAATATCTACAGGATCAAAATGTTTTTTCATGTAGGCTGCGAAATCATTTCCATAATTTCTCTCAGACCAAAGCATCATATCAATTTCAGCATAATAACCAGCACGTAATGGATCAGCGGGAAGCGTAAAGCCCACAGAAGTCCAAAGTAATTGCAGTCTTTTCTTTATTAAATCCTGTGTCAATTTTTTGTAATTTCCTTTCTTATCCAGCAAGGCAAACAAGGCAAAGAGAGCCATCTGGGCCTGTTGCGGCTGTGAAAGACCGGCGGTATGATTAAGTGCTACTGAGCGGCTGTCAGCGACAAGGCGATCTACAAATTTTATTTTTTCCGGATGAAGGCTTAATGAACTATAACGCTTAGCAAGAGTTTTCTTTTCAGAAGGAGATAATGCCGCAATCTTTTTATCATATATATTGTCTTCATGAACTGCTATAACTGCCAATCGCCACCCGGTGCATCCAAAATATTTACTAAAGGAATAAACGCCAATGGTATTGTCCGGCAGTTCCGCCATCAGCGAACGGAAACCCGGGACAAATGTTCCATAAACATCATCAGTAATCACCATCATACCGGGGTTGTCATTTTTTACGATGCTTATTAATCTCTTCATTGTGTCGGGATGAATAGCATAAGAAGGTGGGTTGCTGGGATTAACAACAAAAACAATTTTAACTGAAGGATCTTTTAATTTATCAATTTCACTATCGGGATATTGCCAGGTATGCAGACCTTCCTTTGTGGTGCCGCTCGCTTGGATATTTACAACTTTGAAATCATATCTATTTAAGTCGGGTATTTCAATATAAGGTGTGAATGTTGGCACCAGTAAAGCGATTTTATCACCGCGGCTAACCAGGAAGTTCTGCATCAGCGAATCGAATATGTAACATATACCTGCTGTTGAACCTTCCGTCGCAAACAAATCATATTTTCCTTTGGGTGGTTTGCTATTACACATTTCCTGGTTAAGATAAGCCTGCACAATGGTTTCAAAATGTATGAGCATCCTTGCTGGTGTGGGATAATTGTCGCCTACAAGGCTGTCTGTTAATTCATGAACATATTCATCAGCGTCAAATCCGAATTCCTTTGTTCCATATTCAACCGATTTTTTCAACAAAGCGATTGCGTCAGCGTCTTTACATGTTTTTAAAAAATGGTTCAATCTTTTTGCTATATCTTTTTTTTGAGGCATCCCTACTAATCCGTATCCCAAATCCATTATTCGTTTTGATTCTTCGACAGCGAATAAACCTAAAGTAAAGAACGCACTCCTCGGCGTGGCTGCGTTCCAGTTAGGGTTACCCCGCCCAGCATTGAGCATTTGGTATGTACTCTTACGGGTATGCTCTTTAGCAAGCGAAATCAGTTTGTCTTTTAACTCAAAAGGGCTAAGGGTTTCTAATTTTTTTTCTTCTGCTCTTGTTGTATTTATTTTTTTTATCATGATGTCTTTATTTCATAAGTAATACTATAATCACTCCACATATAATGAGGAGCGTGTTACCAACAGCATATGTTACTGTATATCCCAACGCGGGCGTTTTACTATCTAATGTATCCTGTGTAGCTCCTAACGCAGCGGTACAAACGCGGGAGCCCGACAAAGCCCCCAGGGTAAGCGCAGGATGGAATTTGAAAATATACCTGCCCATTAAAAGGCCAAGGAGTAAAGGAATGGTTGTAACAATAGCCCCAACTGCAAAGAGCATGGGGCCTACTTTTTGAAATCCACTGATGAATGAAGGGCCGGATGTAATTCCAACAATAGCAATGAATGTGCAAAGGCCGACATTATTCATAAACCATAAAGTAGGTTGCGGTATCGCTGCAATATTCGGATGCTTGCTGTGTAGCCAACCAAATATTAAACCGCCAAACAGTGCTCCGCCGCTCGTTGTAAGGCTTAATGGTACTTTGCCAAGATGCAGCGTAAGCGCACCCAACAAACCGCCTAGAAAAATTCCAAGGCCTGCTAAGACCATATCCATTTTATTGGTAGGCCTATCAACACTGCCGATATGAGGGATTGCTTTTTCAACATCCTTTTTAAGCCCACTTAACTCGATAGTATCGCCTATGTCTAATTTTGTATTCTTTAATACGGGAACTTCAATACCCACTCTCTTAATTGAGTTTATTGCAATGCCATGCATAAAATTTTTATCCCTTAGAGCTGCAAGCGTTTTGCCCGCTATTTGCTTGCTTGTTATTAAGATGCTTAGTTTCTCCACCGGAAATTCCAGTAACTCAACATCATAAACCTCTTTCCCCAAAACACTCTCTTCACCCATTAAAAACTCTTTCCTTCCTACAAGCACGATTATGTTTTTTTCTGCTATGACCGTATCCTTCTTAGCATCGACAATTTTTCCGTGCTGTCGTATTCTTTCCACGAACAGGCGATGTCCTTTCGACTCTAATAATTTTTCCAATTCAATAACTGATTTGCCTATTGCTATTGAATTACCAGTTACATGGTAAGCATTATATAGCACACGGTCATTGGCCGGAAATATTCCTCCTTCCCCATTTGCAATGTCGCCGCCTAATGAAACTTCCAGTTCCTTACATTGTTTTTTTACATTATCTACACCTCCTAAAATGACCGGCCCTAATTTAGATATGATCAGGATGGTACCAAGGGTTCCAAAAATATATGTAACTGCATAGCAGACGGGTATTGCATTGATCAATGCTGTTTTCTGACTTGCAGTTATTCCAAGTGAATTCAAAGTGTTAGTAGAAACACCGATTACTGCAGAGATGGTATTAGCACCCGACAACAAACCTGCGCTTTCTCCTGCATTATATCCCATCATAACTGCAGCACCCCAGGTGCATAGCAGGCACAATACAACCATTATAGCGGCAAAGAGTACCTGGGGAAGCCCATCTTTTTTTAAACCCCTGAAAAACTGTGGGCCGACACCAAAGCCTACAGCAAAAAGAAACATCAGGAAAAAAACAGATTTTACATCGGTAGAAATGTCAATCTTTAGCTGACCAACGAGAACGCCTACCAGCAGAACACTTGTAACAGCACCAAGGCTGAAACCGCGGAATTTTTTATTCCCTATCCAAAATCCCACACCCAAGGTAAAAAATAGAGCAAGTTCAGGATGTGTTCTTAATGTATCAATGAGCCACTGCATATATCAGATTTTAAAAAGTCGTGGAAGTAAGATGACAAAGTTGAGTGTGTTATAAATGATAATCATTACATCAATTATAAAATAAGTTGTATCATTCACACATTTACATTTCTTGTATTGTTACAGCGTATTTCCGGAACCGATAAAATCAGCTAAAATCAAATGAGAAAAGTGTGAATGATACAACTTTTAAACAGTGCTATGTAACAAAAGGAATTGTTATTTGAGGAACTTTGTAGGTAAATAATTCTAATCAAAATATAAATAATAAAAATATAAATGAAAAGCAAAAGTTTATTTTCCGGGCTCATATTTATTATAATCATGGCTATTGGATTGGTATGTGCCCGATCTGTGTACGCTGCTGATTTTATTGCAAAATCCGCCATCATTGCCGGAAGCACTTTTATAATTGCAATTATTATATCCTCAGCAATAAAAATTGCTGACCCCTGGGATAAAGCAGTGATACTACGACTTGGTCAATTTAAATCTCTTAAAGGGCCAGGATTGTTTTTTATTATTCCGATTATAGATCATATTCCTTACTGGATTGATACACGTGTTATCACCACATCATTCAAAGCAGAAAAAACACTTACGAAGGATACTGTTCCTGTTGATGTTGATGCAGTGTTATTCTGGAAAGTACTTGACCCCAAAAAAGCGGCCCTGGAGGTGGCAGATTATTTAAGCGCAATTAGCTGGGCTTCACAAACTGCATTGCGTGATGTAATTGGAAAGACGATGCTTTCTGACATGCTTGAAGGCAGAGATAAAATCAGTAACACGCTGCAAACAATTATTGATGAGCGTACCGAGCCCTGGGGCATTCATGTTAATTCCGTAGAAGTAAAAGATGTGTTGATTCCGCCTGCATTAGAGAATGCGATGTCCATGCAGGCACAGGCAGAAAGAGAACGACAGGCAAGAATAATTCTTGGTGATTCAGAAAGACAAGTAGCAGAAAAATTTGGTGAAGCAGCACTTACTTATGCAAACAATCCGGTGGCGCTGCATTTAAGAGCAATGAACATGCTTTATGAAGGACTGAAGCAAAATTCAACAATTGTAATTGTACCTAGTTCGGCTGTTGATACGATGCAATTAGGTAGTATGGCTGGATTAACAGCATTAACCATGGGAATCGGCCAGGATAAAACGAAAAAAGAAAATAGCACTGTAGTGCAGGAGGATGAAACAATATTAAAATCAGAATTATAAAAACTTGTAATAAAAAATTTATGAAACACAATATTAAAAGTTTAATTGGATTTACCATAGGTGCAACCGATGGTGAAATAGGAAAAGTAAAAGATTTTTTTTTTGATGATCTTACCTGGACTGTTCGCTATATAATTGTAGAAACAGGTAACTGGCTAAATGGCCGTAAGGTGCTTATATCTCCACAGGCGCTTTTAACTCCTGATTTGCAGCATGAAGTATTTCCGATTAATCTTACGAAAGAAAAAATAAAAAACAGTCCTGAGATTGATACGGAACAACCCGTTTCCCGACAGCATGAAATTGAAATGTATGAATATTATCCCTGGACGAGTTATTGGGGAGCTGGCATTTGGGGTGGGGGAATAGGCGTTTCCGGAATGATGACCCAGGTTCGTGAACCACTTGTGGAAGCAGTGAAACGAGACAGCAGTACAGATACTAAAGATGCTGATGGTGACCCGCATTTGCGCAGTTCGCACAAAGTAACGGGTTATACTTTACATGCAAATGATGGAAAAATTGGAGATGTGGAGGATTTTATCGTGGATGATAGTTCCTGGAAACTGGCCTACCTCGTGGTAGATACGGGAAATTGGTTTCCTGGCAAAAAGGTACTTATATCACCAAAATTTGTAACAGAAATAAAATGGGATAGTTCTGAAGTTATGATCAATATTTCCGAAGCGGATGTGAAAAATAGTCCCCATTATCAGCCAGGTGAAGTTATAACTGAAGTGTAAGAGGGAAACGTTCAAAATTATTTTCGAAAGTTTGATTAAGATATTTATTGCAGATGAAAATGCATTGCGAATTATTGGAACAAAGTTCAACATTTGTAATTGTGCCAGGCTCAGAGTATATAAGGTACAACCTGTTAGCTTGGCTGATCTTATAGCGCTAACGAAGAGAGGCCAGGATAAAGCGAATAAAGAAAATGGTACAGTGCTAAAATCGGGATCGTAAAATCGGCGCTTCAAAATTCGTAAAATAACATTGCTCTGGTAATAATAAAAGTAAAAGGATATATGCAACGAAATATTAAAAGTTTAATTGGCTGTAGTATGGAAGCCACGGATGGAGAAATTGGAAAAGTAGACGAATTTTATTTCGAAGATACTAACTGGGTTATTCGCTACATTATTTTAAAAACAGGTAATTGGTTTCTCAACCGAAAAGTACTCATCTCACCACAAGCTTTAGTAAAAAGAGAAACAGAGGCCAGCTTATTTCCCGTAAATCTTAGTAAGGAACAAATAAGAACCAGCCCGGATATTGATACGGATAAACCTGTTTCGAAGCAGCAAGATATAGCGTTATACGGGCATTATGCGTGGCAAAGGTATGGTGGAAGCGGGTTTTATGCAGGAGGTTCAGCGGCAGTTATGGATAATGTTCCCATGATAGATAAAAAGATACTTACGGAAGCAGATCCGAATGATAAAAGAAGTGATGATGATATTCATTTAAGAAGTTCAAAAACAATTACCGGATACCATATTCACGCATCTGATGGAGATTTTGGGCACGTAAGTGATTTTATTTTCGACGATACTAACTGGAAAATTATGTTCCTGGTAGCTGAATCACATAATTGGTTTGGTGGTGAGAAATTTTTGATTGAAACAGGAACAATAAAAGAAATACAATGGGAAAATTCCAAAGTTATTGTGAATATTTCAGCAGATATGATAAAAGCTTGCGCCTTATTTGATGAGTTACAATTTAAACATTCCCAGAGTGTGAGTGCTCCTTTGAAAAACAGTTTATAATTTTTATACAATACAGGTAGGTATGATGATTTATTTCAATCACTTTCAAAATTTAATATAACAAATAAATATAAACACGAACCTCATATGGAGATTGAAATTGACTGAATGAAAGATAAACAAATGAAACCGGTCATTACGATGGAACCTGTTATTTATCATCCTATCTGACAATACAACCTGGGCCAAAAAGCGGGGCTGGTAGTTGGTATTTTTATTTCACCACTACACGAGCTTACAAAAATCACTGATTTCTATTCTTCAGGAGAAAAATAATAAAATATGGCAAACAAATTTTCAGAAATAATAAAGAGTAATACCCCGACTTTAGTAGATTTTTTTGCAGAATGGTGTGGTCCTTGTAAAACCATGAAACCAATTTTAGAAGAGTTAAAAAGAAAAACGGGTGATAAACTTATTATTTTAAAAATCGATATTGATAAAAGCCCACAGGCTGCCTCCTCCTATCAAATACAGGGAGTTCCTACACTTATACTCTTTAAAAACGGAGTAATAAAATGGCGGCAATCTGGTATTGTGCCAGCTAATGAACTACTGCAAATTATTCAGCAACATTCCCATTAAGGCTTGTATTTATCTTAAAAGTGTGAATGATATAATTTATATCTATAACTATATAATCGGGTATGCCTTCGTAATGACCACCTTTGCTTAACCTGAAATAATATTTTTTCTCCAATAGATATGTCGGAATTTAAAAATGTAATTATGAAAAATATCATTCTTTCAACCATAATAACGGCTATGGTTACTCTTTCATCATGCTCCTCGACAAAAATTACCAGTAGTTGGAGAGAGCCTGATAAAACGGTGGTAGTTGGAAAATTGAATAAGGTATTGGTAGTGGCATTATTCAAGGATGAAACGAGTAGGCATAAGGCAGAAGATCAAATGGCTGGTTACCTGGCTGGAAAAGGAATTGTATCATACAATTACCTGGATGCAAATTTTAATAAAGCAAACGAAGCATTATTGAGGGCGAAAATAAAAGCAGACGGATTTGATGCCGCAGTAACAATGAGGCTGGTTGACGTTGATAAGGAAAAGATCTATACGCCTGGTACTACTTCATACCATCCAACTGATTACCGCAATTTTAGTGGCTATTACTACGGGAGCTGGTCCAAATATTCCACGCCGGGCTACTATTCCACAACAAAAATCTATACAGTCGAAACGAATGTGTATTCCATTAAGGAGGATAAAATAATTTGGTCGGGCCTTACTAAAACAACCAACCCGGGTGGTGTAAAGAAAATGACGGAAGAAGTAGCGCATGTTGTATATAAGAAAATGGTTAAAGAAGGCTTTATCAGTAAGGGATAAAAATATGCTGCGTCCTGTTATCAACAATGAAATCAACACATGAAAAGAAGAAAATTTTTTGCTGTTGCCGGTGCCGCGGTTGTTATTGCCGGTGTGACATATTACCTATGTAGCGATAAAACTAATTTTGTAAGAGCAGATTGCAAACAAGATCCTATAGCAAAGTTTCCATTAATAGATGATGAAAGAGCAATCCTGTTTTTAGCATCCCTTGCACCAAGTGGACACAATACACAACCATGGTTTATAAAATATATTGAGCCTTACCACTGGATTATTTGTAACGATAAAACCAAATGGCTTTCGGCGGTTGACCCAACGCAGCGGGAAACAATTTTATCAATAGGTGCATTTATCCAAAACCTGGAATATGCCGCAAGCAATGCCGGTTACAATTGTCAATTCGATATGATGGCTACAGCCAACCAGGATGAAGATATTGTAGCCGTTAAATTGACAAAATCTGCTGGCGCAACCGCGTTTGATATAGCTACAATAAAAAGCAGGAGAACAGTACGATCCAATTATCTGAATGATGTATTGAAGAAAGAAGATGAAGGATTTTTATTTACTGAAGAAAAGGGATTTTTCAATTTTATACATAGTGGCTCAAAAGAATATCAACATTTGAATGAACAAACCGTTGAAGCAAATAAAATTCAATCTTACAGGGATGCTGCAGAAAACGAATTGTCAGATTGGATAAGATTCAGCAGCAGGGATGCAGAAAAAAATATGGATGGGTTAACAACTGCCAGTATGGAAATTGAAGGGTTGCCAGGATTTGTCGTTCGTAATTTCTATAATAAAAACAGTGTGATGAAGAAAAATTTTCGGGATAAAAATATTGACAATGTTATAAAACAAGTCTCTCAATCTGCAGGTTGGTTATTAATTACCAGTAAAGACAATGAAGTGGCAACATTATTAGAAACAGGTAAAAGAATGCAACGCTTATTTTTAAAAGTACGTAACAAAAGCATTGCTATTCATCCTATGACCCAGATACTGGAAGAAGCATCAACCAAACAAAAAATGAATCAATCAATCGGCATTACAGAAAATATACAATTTATTTTAAGGATTGGTTACTTGAAAAATTATCCTGAACCGGTTTCATTGAGACGGCCGGTAGATTGGTTTGTGAGAAGTTCGCAAATAACAGTATGAATAAACTTACCATTTTAAAAACGTTTCACATTATAGTCTGTTCATTTATAAATCTGGCATTTTTTCATTTACCAGGTGCCTGCCTGAAACTCATTATAAAGTACAGAATAAGTTTTGACAATGCCTGAAAATAATTTTAATATAAAAGGTTTAACGAGTAAGGATGTAATTCTTGCACGGGAAAAATATGGGCAAAACATTTTAAACTATAAACAGGAGAATGGAATTTTTGATGCCATAAAAAACCTGGCAAAAGAGCCAATGATTATTTTACTATTGGTTGCCTCACTCATTTACTTTGTGAGCGGTAAAACAGGAGATGGTATTTTCCTGTTAGCAGCCATCATTATTGTCTCTGTGATTACCTTGTTCCAGGACTCAAGAAGCCGTAATGCTTTGCAAAAATTAAAAAACTTTACACAACCCAATTGTAAAGTAATCAGGAATGGTAAGACAGAAGAAATAAAAAGCGAAGACTTAGTTATTGGAGATAGTTTGATAGTGGAAGAGGGGACTTCGATTACAGCCGATGGGATCATTGTTCATTCCAATGATTTTTCAGTAAATGAATCTATTCTTACGGGAGAATCATTCCCTGTTTTTAAAGACAAATCAAAAGAAGACAATGTTATTTTTAAAGGCACTACGGTTGCGAGCGGCTTAGCCATTGTTACCATTACAAATATTGGTAACGAAACCAGGTTAGGGAAAATTGGTAAAAGCCTGGAAAGTATTAAAGAAGTAAAAACGCCATTAGAATTACAGATCTACAACTTTGTAAAAAAGTTGGTCTTCGCCGGTTCTATCGTTTTTGTAGTGGTTTGGGCCATCAATTATTTTCGTTCATACAATTTATTGGATAGTTTGCTCAAGGCGCTTACGCTGGCGATGAGTATTTTACCCGAAGAGATACCGATGGCATTTACCACATTTATGGCAATTGGTGCATGGCGTTTAATGAAAATGGGGATTGTGGTAAAACAAATGAAAACAGTAGAAACATTGGGAAGCGCCACTGTAATATGTACTGATAAAACAGGAACGCTCACCGAAAATAAAATGAGCCTGGCAAAAGTATTTTCGCTGGCGTCGCAAAAGATAACTGATCCTGGTGAAGCTAACGGTGATGAAAAAGCGCTGATAGAAATAGCGATGTGGGCAAGTGAACCTATTCCGTTCGACCCAATGGAAGTAGCCTTGCATAAAGCTTACAGTGATTTGCATACCGAAGATGAACGGCCCGTTTTTAAACTCATTCACGAATATCCATTGGGAGGAAAGCCACCAATGATGACCCATATTTTTGAAAACATCGAGGGTAAAAGGATTATAGCTGCCAAAGGTGCACCTGAAGCACTGATGACTATTTCCAATTTGTCAAAAGAAGAAAAGCAACAAATTGAAAAAGCCATACAAACAATAACAACAGATGGATATAGGGTTTTAGGAGTTGCCGATAGTGATTTTACAGGCAGTCATTTTCCTGGAACACAACAAGCATTTCAATTTAAGTTTAAAGGAATTGTAGCTTTTTACGATCCACCAAAAAAGAATATCGAAACAGTTTTGAATGATTTTTACAACGCAGGTATTTCTGTAAAAATAATTACAGGCGATAATGCTGCAACAACCATAGCCATTGCAAAGCAAATTGCCTTCAAAGGTTTTGAGAAAAGCCTGGCAGGAGATGAACTGATGAAATTATCGGATGCCGCATTGCAGGAAAAAGTGATGCAGACTAATATTTTTACAAGAATGTTTCCCGAAGCAAAATTGAGAATCATTACTGCCTTAAAAGAACAAAATCAAATTGTAGCAATGACAGGTGATGGCGTAAATGATGGACCAGCTTTAAAGGCAGCACACATTGGTATTGCAATGGGAAAAAAAGGAACAGAAATAGCCAAACAAGCTGCTTCGTTGATTCTACTCGAAGATGATCTGTCAAAAATGGTAGACGCTGTAGCAATGGGTAGAAAAATTTATACCAATCTTAAAAAAGCAATTCAATACATTATATCGATTCATATACCCATTATCCTTACCGTATTTATTCCGTTAGCCTTAGGGTGGATTTATCCGAATATATTTTCACCCGTACACATTATTTTTTTGGAATTGATCATGGGTCCAACATGCTCTATCGCTTTTGAAAACGAGCCGATGGAAAGTAATGCGATGTTTAAAAAACCGCGGCCATTTGCATCTTCTTTTTTCAACTGGAAAGAATTAACCACAAGCATTATACAGGGATTAGCCATTACAGCAGGAACTTTGTTTGCTTATCAATATTCTGTTTACCAGGGATTTGATGAAGCACATACCCGGACAATTGTATTTACAGTTTTAATAGCTGCCAATATATTTTTAACGCTGGTTAATCGTTCCTTCTATTATTCAATCCTCACTACTTTGATGTATAAAAATAATATCGTTTTGTTCATCATTGGGCTTACAATTTTTATTACAGGATTAATATTATTTGTTCCACTATTGACAACATTCTTTGGATTTGAAATACTTACTATTTCGCAGTTATTTACCAGTATTGGAATAGGTTTTATATCGGTGATCTGGTACGAGCTGGTAAAAATAAAAACAAGATTAAAAAATAATACCAATCTATAAGGAAAAAGAAATAATGAGTAGGAAATAAATTAAGTGCATGAATACAACAATAAATAAAATAGGTTTTTGGGCAGGCGTTTTTGCATTTGGTGCTAATGCTTTATTCGTGTTGGTTCAGTTACTACAACTTATGGGAGTACTTACTTACCCTTATGATGAAATTTTAATTTTTGGATTTTCACTTTGCATAGTAATTCCTTTTTTAATCGAAATGTTAGCATTGCATTATGTAGTAGCAGACGATAAAAAAATCTGGAGTCATGCGGCACTTATTTTTACTGTTATCTATGTTGTATTTGTTACGGCTAATTATGTGGTGCAACTCACTACAGTAATTCCCATGACACTTAAAGGAGCAGCAGATGAAATTAAAATGCTTCATCAAACTCCACATTCCCTTTTTTGGGATTTTGATGCGATCGGTTACTTATTTATGGGGCTGGCTACTTTAGTTGCAGTTCCTGTATTTGAAAAAAAAGGAATTCAAAAATGGGTTCGGATTTCTTTCCTGGCTAATGCATTCGTTACACCTTTAATAGGGTTTGTTTATTTCTACCCAATATTTTCGAACAGGTTGCTGATGCTTGCCTTGCCCTGGGCAGTTACCGCACCAATTTTCATGTTAATGCTTGCAATAATGTTTAAAAGGAATTTATTAAAAGTTGCAAAAAAAATTAAAGAACGGAATTAGAAATAATGCGGCAAAATAAGAATCATAAAATCAAAAGCAACAAAAAATTTACTCATTGTGTTACTGGTATTGCTCGGAGCAGGAGCAATTGCCGGGGGTGCTGTTTTAATCATCTCTCCATCAGGAAAATTAATGGGTATGCCTTTATCAATGTTGAATCATTCACCATTCAATAGTTTTTTAGCTCCTGGAATTATTTTGTTTACTATTCTTGGTATAGCTCCCTTTTTGCTGGTAGTTGCACTATTAAAAAAAACTGCATCAAAGTTAGCGGAACGACTAAATTTCTTTAAGGACATGCACTGGTCCTGGTCATATACAATTTATACAGCTTTCGCACTGATTGCATGGATTCAAATTGAAATGATGTTTTTAAATGCTGTAAGCTGGCTGCATACTTTTTATATGTTTTTTGCAATTACAATTTTATTTGTGTCATTGTTACCGTCAATAAGAAATAATTATAAAAAATGATACAGTATCTTCCTTTAACAGTAAAACGTTCTATAGAATTACTAGGCCTCGTTTTACTTGCCCTGGTTATCTTTCAATTGCAAAATATTATCATGCCTATGCTTATGGCATTGGTAGCATCTATTGCATTGTTACCTGTGTACAGATTTTTTATTCGCAGAAAAGTACCCAATGGTATTGCCATTTTTCTAACAATATTATTTATGACAATCATTCTTGCACTGGTTGTATTTTTTATTACTTCGCAGCTAAAACCATTGATCAATAATGCTACGACTATAAAACAAAATATCAGTAGTCACATTAATGTTATTAGTATTTGGTTCAGCAATAAAACTGCCATTCCTATAGCCAGGCAATCCGAAATAATTAGCCAACAGGCAGATAAGTTCCTGGATTTTACCGGCAATTTTCTTAAAAATGCAGCAGGATCTATAAGCACAGCATTTATTTTTTTCGGATTGTTTCCAATCTATACTTTTCTTATGCTGTTTTATAAAGATGTATTAAAAAGATTTTTGCTGATGTGGTTTCGGCAAGATGAGACTATACAAGTAGGCCAAACATTAAAAAGTATTGAATCAATCATTCAAAGTTACATGGTTGGGTTAATGATACAGTTTGGTTATATGACCATTTTGCTTGGTAGTACTTTAATGCTTTTTGGCATAAACTACGCATTCCTTATTGCCATTATTTTTGCAGTCCTCAACCTGGTACCATATATCGGGGCACTTATTGGCAATATTCTCGGTGTATTACTTACCCTTAGTGCTACTCCTGACCTGGGCCCTGTATTTACTGTATTGATAACAATTTCAGTTGTGCAACTATTGGACAATAATATTTTAATGCCATTTATTGTTGGTTCTAAAATCAGGATTAATGCACTGGCAAGTCTTTCCGGCGTTTTTATTGGCGGGGCGTTGGCAGGTATTACAGGCATGTTTTTATCGCTGCCACTGATGGCAGTTTTTAAAATAATATTTGATCATACTGAGCAGTTTAAAAAATGGGGAGTACTGCTTGGTGATGATAAGCCCATTACCAATAAGTGGATAAGAATGAAAAAGGGTGATAATAAGTGAATCGAAATATTTGATAGTAAAATAGATTGGTTAGAAAATGAAAAGAAAAAAAATCATGGTATACGTTTTAATTTTTATTGGCTTTGTTTCAATTGTATTTCTTATAGGAAAAATAAATTTATCCATCAAATTTAACAGGCAGGTAAGAGAATTATTCTCCCAATCAAAAAATATTTCAAACAGGAAATTCAGTTACGAACAACTTGCGGATTTGCCTGCACCTGTGCAACAATATTTTAAACACGTTTTAAAAGATGGGCAACCATATATCAGTTATATAAGGTTACAACATGATGGACAATTTAAAACCGATCTAAAAAAAGACTGGGTGAATATTAAAGGCGAACAATATTTCACTACCGAAAAACCGGGCTTTATCTGGAAAGGCACCACCTCTATGTTTGTTGCACGGGATATGTATTTGGCTGACGAAGGAAGATTGATCGCAACAATTTTATCCACGATTAATGTTGTGGACATCCATGGGAAACGACAATATAATGAAAGTGAATTATTGCGTTGGCTTTCTGAGAGTATATGGTTTCCTACAAATCTATTGCCTTCTCAAAATTTGCAATGGACAGCTATTGATTCTTTGTCTGCAAGGTTAACTTTTAACTATAATGGGTTGTCGCTATTTTATATCGTCAGGTTTAATGATAAAGGAGAAATTGTACAAATGGAAACAAAACGATACATGGATGAGAAGCGATTAGAAACATGGATTATAAAACCAGGTAAGTATAGAGAAATAAATGCGGTAATAATTCCAACAAATGCTGAAGTATCCTGGAGATTGAAAGAAGGTGATTTTAGTTATGCAAAATTTAATGTGAAGACGATTGAATATAATATGCCGGAAAGATTTTAAACGGAAGAAAAATCACGCAGGTAGTTATAAATTTAAAACGATGACAGTATTGAGCGATCACATATATCCTATTGAAAATACGCATTCAATAAATGCTGAAGACATCGCAAAGTTGCTGGATGTAAATCTACAAACCGGGCTAATTGAAAGCAGTATCAATAAAAGAATTGCTAAGTATGGTTTAAACAGTTATGCAACAAAAAAACAAAAAAGTATCTGGCTTATTTTATTTGAGCAATTTAAAAGCCCGATCATATTATTGCTGTTAGTAGCTGCCGGTTTTTCTTTTTGCTCGAAGGATTGGATTGAAGGATTTTCTATTGTTGCTGTAATTTTTATTACTGCCGTGCTGGGTTTTTTTATGGAATTGCAAGCCCGTAATTCTATGAGCGCATTAAAGGAAATGGACGTGAGCGTTTCTAAAGTGTGGAGAGACAATATGCTGAAAGAAATTCCATCTGAAAGGATTGTGCCCGGTGATGTATTGCAGTTAGAAGCAGGTGATATGGTATTGGCTGATGCAAGATTAATGGAAGTAAATCAATTTGACGTTGATGAATCTACACTTACAGGGGAATCATTGCCGGTTGAAAAAAATATTAAAATTATTGAAAAGGATGTGTCTCTTGCCGACAAGATCAATTTGATATTTAAAGGCACATCTGTTGTAAAGGGCAATGCGAGGGCCATTGTAACCGGAACAGGGCTTCGTACTGAATTAGGAAAAATTACCCGGTTGGTTGAAACAGCAAAACAGGATGTTACTCCATTGGAAAAGAAGCTGCAGGGACTTACAAAAATATTAATGTTGATTACAGCAGCATTTGCAGGCATATTTATTATAACAGGGTTGTTGCAGGGCAAACAGTTTTACCTGATTGTAGAAACAGCATTGGCATTGGCCGTAGCCGCAATCCCGGAAGGGCTGCCTGTTGTAAGCATTATTGCACTTACATATGGCATGTTGCGCCTGGCCAGGAAGAGAGTGTTAATAAAAAGACTGGCATCGGTGGAAACGCTTGGCGGCATCAATATTATTTTTACTGATAAAACCGGCACATTAACAGAAAATAAAATTGATGTAAACAGCCTGGTATTTTTTGATGAAGACATAACGATCAACAGGAGTAGTAAAGACGGTAGCGCCGCAATTAAAAAAAATAAAGCTGCATTTGAAAAGTTATTACTCATTTCAACTTTATGCAATAATGCTATAAGCAACGTAGAGAAAAATAAGAAAAAAAACTTAGGTGATCCCATTGAAATCGCACTATTGCAATTTGTATATGCCAATAAAAAAAATGTGCCAGGTATAAACGCATCTTATTCTCGTATTGCAGAAGAACCATTTAATTCTGAAACAAAATTAATGGCCACTTTACATAAAAAAGATGCCGGCAATTTTGTAGCGGCAAAAGGAGCTGTAGAAGAATTAATTAAAAAATGCAACTCATATTGTAATGGCGATATTGTAAATCCATTAACTGACGCAGACAAAAAAATATTTTTACATAAAGCAGAAATTATCCAGGCACAGGGTTCAAAAGTATTGGCATTTGCTTTTAAGGAAGCAGCCAATATCTCCACAGATAATATTTTACCTGGCTTAACCCTTGCAGGATTAATAGGGTTTCTGGATCCTCCCCGAATGGAAGTGATTGATGCATTGCAATCATGTAGGGATGCAGGCATTAAGGTCATTATGATAACTGGCGACCATCCGGCAACAGCACTCAATATTGCTAAAAAAATAAAGCTATCAGAAAAAGAGGATGTTGTTATTAACGGTGCAGCATTATATACATCATTGCCTGAAGAAAAATTATTTGCTGCTACTATTTTTGCAAGGGTTACACCAAAGCAAAAGTTGGACATGGTAAGTCTTTACCAGGCACATGGAAATATTGTTGCCATGACGGGTGACGGAATAAACGATGCGCCCGCATTAAAAAAAGCTGACATTGGTATTGCCATGGGCATACGCGGTACACAGGTTGCAAAAGAAACGGCAGCGATGATTTTAAAAGATGATTCCTTTACCTCCATCGTGGCAGCGATTATGCAGGGTAGGGTGATTTTTAAAAACATTAAAAACTTTTTAATGTACTTGCTTTCCTGCAATCTTAGTGAAATATTTATTGTATTTTTTTACGGGTTACTAAACTTTCCGTTTTCGTTACTTCCCTTACAAATTCTTTTCCTCAATTTGGTTACAGATATTTTTCCGGCGTTGGCATTGGGGCTTGGCAAAGGCAATAAATTAATTATGAAGCTTCCACCACGAAATCCGCAGGAAGCTATTATTATTAAAAGAGATTGGTTTACAATATTTGTGTATGCCGTATTGTTGGCTTTACCTATTATGCTGGTAACATGGTACTGTAGTTATTATTTGAAATATGATGCCCAGGTTTGTAACAATATTTCCTTCTTCTGCCTTGCCCTGTCGCAGTTGTGGCATGTACTAAATTTATCCTCCCGTAAAATATCATTCATTAATAATGAAATTACCCGCAATAAATTTATCTGGGCAGCCTTGCTGTTGTGTATTGCAATTATGGTGCTGTTCTATTACGTTAGCCCGCTTAATAAATATACCGGTTTTAAAATTTTAAGTATACATGTATGGGTAATTATAGCTTTAACGAGTATTGCGCCTGTTTTTTTAATTCAACTATTTAAAAGATTTTTTAAAATGATTGATTAGGATGTATAAGAGAAACTTTACCGGTATTACAAGTTTTACCATCTTAACAGCTGGACAACTGAAATATTTATTAAGCGACAAGAAATAAATTTATTAGAAAAAAGCATAAAAAAAGTGGAGGCTTTAACTGAATTTATGCGCTTAAGCAAAACTTGTATTGAAGAATAATATTAATTAATCAAATAAAAATATCACGGCAAATTGAAACAACTTCTAACCTATTTCGGGTTTGCATACTTAATCTCATGGATAATTTGGTTACCGTTATACGGATATATTTTTGGACTAACTAATCTGCCAACTTTTCCTTTTAATCATGCACTTGGAGGGATTGGCCCTTTAGTTGCTTCTTTTCTCACTACCTGGATTTATTTAAAAAATGAAGGAATAAAAAAGCTATTCAAAAAATGCTTTCAGGTTAAGCCTCTCATATATATTATAATAGCATTGCTTAGTCCTTTTATACTTGCAATTGCTGCGTCTGTAATTAACTACTTTGTAAATAAAGCACCGATAAATCTTGCCGGACTATTAACCACGAAAGAAGTGCAAAATTTTAACCTGGTGACTTTCTTTATATATAACCTGGTATTCTTTGGTTTTGGTGAGGAAGTAGGTTGGCGTGGTTTTGCATTACCACGGCTTCAAAATAAAATGAACGCTTTGACTGCAAGCATTGCATTGACCGTTTTTTGGGCACTCTGGCATTTGCCTTTATTCTTCTACCGGCCTGGTTATACGACAATGGACTTAGCAGGAATTTCCGGTTGGTTTTTTAGTTTATTGACTGGAAGTATTTTATTGACCTGGCTTTATAATTCTTCAAAAGCAAGTATTTTAATCTGTGCTATTTTTCATTCAACCATCGACATTGCGTTTACTGCAGATATAGCCAGCAAAAAAATTGTAAACTATATGGGGATATTAATAACTATTTGGGGAATATTAACCATTATCGTTTTTAAACCGAAAAACCTGGCTCGAAATGAGGCTGAGAAAAATTGATTAAAAAAAAGTAAAATAATGTAGCAGCAACCACTCTTAATAATTTCTGGCAGTTTGATACCGGCTATTGGTTTAAAAAATTAAAGAGTGCTGCCAGCGGATTGACGAAAGAAAAGGTGGAAGAAATTTTAAAGCAAAGCGGTGAGACCAGAAAAGTAAAATCTCTTTTCAAAAAGGGATACTGCTTTTTTGGGGGAGATTCAAAAGCCCTTGAGAATGGTAAATAAGCGGTTACTGTAAAGAGCTTTAGGCAAGACCTGTATGCTATTACAAATCGGAAATTTTTCAAATCCCTGCAACAGCCAGGTATTGTTTAGCAGATCATAGTTGTTTTTCAAATCCTGGATAAATATCTTACACAGTTTCAAGCATAATTCTCTTTTTGTAAGCGTGGATTTTTTTAAAATAAGTTGGAGTTAACCCGGTAATTTTTTTGAACTGGGTTGATAAATGGGCTACACTGCTGTAATGCAACTTGTAGGATATTTCAGTAAGGTTCAATTCGTCATATAAAATTAGTTCTTTGGCTTTTTCAATTTTATGACTGATAATATAATGTTCAATGGTTATACCCGTGGCAGCGGAAAAAATATTAGAAAGATAAGTATAATCATGACGAAGCTTTTCGCTGATGTAAATCGAGATTTTTGTTATGGGGAGTTCATCAGCATAATGAACCATCTCTACCACAACGTTTTTAATCTTTTCAATCAGCACTGCTTTTTTATCATTCATCAATTCCAGGCCTGCTTTCATGAGCATGTCTTTAAGCATATCGTATTGAAGAAAGGAAATCTTATTTTCAATCAAATCAACTTCGCCTAATTCTACTGTTCGATAGTGAAGGCCAATATTATTAAGTGTGTCTTTAACTACCATTTTACAACGATGTGATACCATGAATTTAATGTGCAGTTTCATATTTGTGCGAAAACTTAATTGTCGTAACAAAAATTATTATCGCATAAAATTATACTGAAACATCATTAATAGATATGAGGATAATCATAGATTGAAATGACGAAGGTTTGATTTTTCATCTTTCATGTTCTCAAAAGATCTTTTTGGACATTGAGCTCATTATGAAAAGTGTGACTTATACAATTTAATAAGAAAGTTTTGTAACACTTATGAAGTGAAGAGTAATCACCTTTACAAAGTAATTTAATTTATATTAAATATCATGTAGAGGTGTGGATTAGACTCCATGCTATTACTGAAGCGATCTCTGATTATGATTTTGCAATACTAAACAGGCGGGTAAGTAATTCAGCCTCATAATCAATTGATGTGATGTTTTTATAAAAAAAATAAAGCTGGATTAATAATAATGCTATGGTAAGTAAATTAAATAAAATGAAAAGTAACGAAGAACTTCAAAAGGATGTTCAGGATGCGATAAAATGGGAGCCACTATTAAAAGCAGCAGAAATAGGTGTAACAGCAAAGGATGGCGTTGTAACACTTACAGGAGTTGTTGACCATTATTCCAGCAAGATTGAGGCAGAAAATGCAGCGAAAAATGTAGCAGGGGTAAAAGCAGTTGCTATAGAAATCGAAGTGAATTACGGTGGTTGTTTCAAAAAAAATGACACAGATATCTCAAATGAAATTATGAATGCCTGGAACTGGAACTGGAAAATTCCTGAGACCAGGATAAAAGTGTTAGTAGAAAACGGCTATGTAACACTGGAAGGTGAAGTGCTTTGGGATTATGAAAGGAGCGCCGCGGAAAAGTCAGTTGAAAATCTTACGGGCGTGAAAGGGATATCAAATAACATTACCATAATATCGGAATCAAAAGATGCTATTGAGCAGTCAGCAATAGAATTTGCACTCGATCGTAGTTGGCCAATTTATGATCATGCTGTTAAGGTACATGTAATTGGAAATAAAGTAACACTAACAGGAATTGTTCATTCTTTGTATCAAAAAGACGAAGCAGAAAGGTTGGCCTGGAATGCCAGTGGGGTGAATTCAGTAGATAATGAATTGAGTATTGAGTTCAGTTAGAGATAGATAATAGAGGACGGAAAACGTTGACGAAAACCGGCAATCTTGTACCAGAGTTTGTATGATCACTTTAATTTATTTCTCTATAGAATTACAGCCTCTCATTTCAAAAATTCTTTAATAAAATAAAAAGATATTATGAAAACCAATGAACAATTACAAAAAGATGTACAGGACGCTATTAAATGGGAGCCATCCCTGCATGCATACCGCTAAAGATGGTGTTATTACATTATCGGGTATGGTTAATAGTTATGCAAAGAAATCAGAAAGAGGAAGCCGGTAGATTAGCATGGAATGCGCCTGGCGTTTGGACAGTAGATAATGAACTGCTGGTGATTTATAACTAACCTTATCAAATAAAAGTGTAAATACACTCATTGTTTTTTTAGCAAAGATTTTTCCAGGAGAAGAAATATTTCTTATATGAAAATGACAAACTTTCGTTTCAGGTTTTCGCAGGTAATAATGTTGGTAAGCGTTACATGTTGTTATAGTTGTAAAAGCGGTAGTGAAAGATATTCAGTCCCGGGTTCAGAAATTACATCGCTTCGTAACCAACTTCGGCAACTAACATCATGCAATGATTCCATTGCGAATTACCTTATCAAATTTGACACACTTGATTATACCGTATTTTCTAACCAGCAATGGACCCGTTTACATGAAAGCCATTTGAAAGACATCAAAGTAAATTGGCCCGACGGACATTTTACGATTGGTATAGAAAAACATATTGAAGATCTTAAAGCAATGTTCGTGTATGCGCCAGACACGAGAATCAAAGAACACCCCATTCGTTTTGGCTCAGGGAATATGACATGTGTAACAGGAATAATGACTGGAACATTTACAGCACCGATGCCTATTGCTGCAGGAAACTTTATCAATCCAACAGGCAAATCATTTTCAGTTCCAATGTGTACGGTAGGCATTTGGAAAGATGGGGTAATGATAGAGGAATCACTTTTCTGGGATAATAAAACATACATGACCCAATTGGGTATACCGAATTAGTATTATTAAACCTTAATAGAAATGCGGATGTGATATCATTCGCTCAATGCTCATCAGACAAAAAAATAAAAATGAAAGCAATTACAAAAAAGTCAATTGAAAACATAACTGTGGCCTTATCCGCTGCCATTGTTGGTGAAACAACCAATAAGAAAATAAAGACTGCCATTGATAAGTCTGCAAATAAATTAGGAAAAAAAGTAGCTGGTATAAAAAAGAAAGCAGTTAAAGCAAGGAGAAAAGCTGATAAGAAGAGTTTTGTTAAAACTGAATGATGATTTTTTTCTTCCTGGACATTGACATTTTTTACGTTGGTTCAATTTAGGATACCGTGATAACAACAGGATGGGACATTAAATAGCCGTCTTGCATAAAATTCCTTACAAAAATTTGTAATACGACTGCGTTCATTCAAAGATATTTATTAGATATTAATATCACTACCCGGATTTTTTAGATTACAGGCCAGCATTAGGTCTTTTTGACATTCATGAAAAATCTGAATGTTTTGAGTGATTTATAAAAAACAAAAAAGCTATAATCATTTAGATTATAGCTTTTTAATTCATTTTGAAATTGTGAAAGTGGAGCTGCAGGGAATCGAACATCTTTAGAAAACTCAGTCCTACACTGACTTCTACCTTTCATACTATTTTCAACTCCCGAATTACTCACCTTTTATTTGTTATTATTTATTCAATTTTGATTGCCTCTAAAGATACTTAATCTATCATGAACGGCAATACCTGATCTATTTTCAAACCTGTATACATGCAAAATTCTTCAACGCTAATCATTTGGTGTTCTTCCTTATTTAACTTCTCCATAACCTTTTGCAATAGCATACGTCCCCAACGTTCACTTTTGCCGGTGATCCGTTGAACGTCTTTTGGGTAAACAATCAGTCTTGTGTTTTCAGTTTTCATACACTATCTATACTTAATCTATGCCGATGGTATGCTTCATCTATATCGAAACCGGCATACAAATTTAATAAATATCTTTTTCATTCAATAATGGAAAGAACGGTTGTTTTGTGTCAAAAACGGCAATAACGGTCGTTTTCGGTAATAACTACCGTTAACGGTAGTACGATGATACAAACTGCAAAAATGTTTTGCAGATTTGTTGAATGAAATATATAAAACTAATTCTCCCGATTTTATTTGCTTGCCTTACAACTTCAGCGCAGCTGGTTGTGCAGGTGTATGATGGTGATACTTACAAAGTCCTGGATAAAGGAAAGTTTACAATTATTCGATTGGCAAATGTTGATGCTCCCGAACTGAGTCAGTATTATGGCAAGTTTGTGAAGGCTGCTGTATCAAAATTGATACTCGGTAAGAAAGTAAAACTTGATGTGCGAAGAACTGATCGGTATGGCCGAACTGTAGCTGACGTTTACATTGACGGGATGAGCCTGGACAGTTTACTTGTTGCAAATGGCTGGGCCTGGGAATATGTTTCTCAGTCAATTAATCATGAATTATCGGTTTACCAAAAACAAGCCATTGAAAAGAACAATGGCATGTGGAGGTGTAAACATAATGTTCCTCCGTGGATATGGCGGAAGCTAAATAAAAAACAAAAACGGCTTAAAGAAATGTGCCGCTAAACATTTCCATTACTAAAATAAAACCACAAGAAAAATGGCAAAGCAAAAAGGTATTATCAAATTGAAAGGTACGCT
>JBDTLP010000067.1:0-27343 GCA_039934735.1 Ferruginibacter sp.
ATTCACCAGCGTTGAAACATCCACAGATCCAAGTTGATTACCTCCAAGATTTAATGTTGTAAGCGCTGTATTTGCAGAAAGATTTACCGTAGATAAATTGTTGGAAGCAACATTTAAACCTGTAATTGAAGTAAATGCTTCAATACCGGTTAAATCTGTTATACCAAGTGAGGATACATCAATGGTGCCTGTATAAGCGGCAGCTTCGGAACACTCGATCTCTAAATTATCGTTTAGATTAATTGCAGGATTATTTATCAGCGCATTTTTAAAATTTGCATCGGGAATATTTACTGTACAAGTTTCCACTGCTGGCTCACCTACCAACCAATCACTAAAAGAAGTAACATTATTAATTTGCACAGAAGTGGCATCCAGGTTTGTAAAGGCTGGTTTGGTCCATGTTTCTCCATCAACTTTTGCCACAATAAAATTAGCCGCCGTTGTTGTTGCTTCATTTACATCATTACTGTTCCAGTTTAAGGTAAGGCCTGCATTATCAAACTGTATACCGCTGTTATTTATCGCGTAATATCGTCCTAAGGTTTTTGTAGGATCAAGTCCGGAAGCTCCCACTCCACTATTAGCTCCAGGTATACTTGCTACGGAAAGGCTGCCACCGGTGGTTACATTATTTAGTGATATAGAAACCGGTGTATAATAGGTTGCATCGCCAACATAAAAATCATAATTACCAGAACCACCAGTCGCAACATTTTGAATAATACTTCCATTCACCCAACTGTTACCTGTACTTGTAGCACTAGCCGTTTCTTTAAGGGTAAGCCCAAAATTATCCGTGGTTACAACGCCATTATTTAATGATAGCGCATTGCCAATTCTTTGGTTACCATCTCCATAAATACTAACGCCTGACCCGTTATCAATTGTTAGGTTGTTGATTGTTCCGCCACTGCCGGAGGTAGTGATAGACTGTAGCGCTGAACCCGACATAATTACTTCCGGTACCGTGATAATACCATTGTTATTAATGTTAGTACCAATGAAATTAATCGGCTGCGTACCTGTTATTTCGCCACCATAATTGCCAATATTACCGCCATAAACATTAGCCGGGTTGCTAATTGTAAGCTGTGCATTGTTAGTTCCCTGTTTGGTAACTGATAGCAAGCCTCCATTGTTTATTATCGGCGTAATGGACCAGACTCCGTATACGCTTATCACAGCTCCCACCTGGTTTGAAATCGTGCTTGCTCCTGCGTCAGTTATCGAGTGATCATCATTGAAGTCAATAGATCCTGTATTGTTGATGCCAGCGTTTCCATTGAGTTGTATATCTGAAGCAATTATGGCGTAGCCGCTGTTGTTAAAATTACTGTTATTTTGAAACGTAATTGCGCCAGTGTTGATCTGTAGATCGCCTGCACTTTGCAATGTTACCCCATCACCGATGGTTAATCCGTTCGTTATGATAGATTGAGAACCAGCATTTAGTTCAACACTTGTAGTACCTCCGTTCGCTGAAATAGTTGAGCCATTGATGTTAAGTGTTCCACCATTTTCTGCGGTTATAAAATCATTATCCAGCTCACTGAAATAATTAATAGTACTATTAGTAAGAGACAGTGTGCCCCCATTTTGTACATGTACCTGGTCTAATGTTATTGTGGCACCCGTTAATGTTACCAAATCGCCACTTCTTATAAGGATGTTTTGGCTATTGGCATCCGGCGCAATAGTTGCCGGGCTTGTTGTTACGCCGTCAAACGTTTCCCAGGTTGATGGAGTGTTCCAATCGCCACTGGTAATACTGTGGTATTCAAGAGGTGGTGGAGTAGATGCTTCCCCAACCTGGTAATCCCACATAGCCTGTCCTTCAGGAACGCCAGTAACAGTTATGGAGGTTGGCTGTGCTGGATCTGAAGTGAGTGGGGACCATATACTAAAATCAAGATCGTACCTCTTGGCTATTAAGTTGGCTGTAGTACTTAAGCCCCCATCTAAATCCCCACTTGCAGCCCAGTTAAATGTAAAATTTTGGGTGCTATATCCAAGTGCACCACCATATTTTACAGTCCAGTACCTATTTACAGATTTTATTGGATCAATACCTGAGGATGCAATAAAGGGTTCGTCAGTAGGAATAGAAGCGATGCTCATTGGTATTGGTGCTGTAGCCCCAAATGTTGTTGTACTAACAGGCGTGTACCTGGTATCATCACCAACAGGATAGATCAATGTATTATCACCTGTTGGGAATACTCGCTCTAATGTTCCGTTTACCCAGCTTGTGCCGGATATTGTAAGTGAAGCGGCTTCATTTACAATCAATTTATTACTACCGGTATTTATTTTTCCAGAGGTAAGTGTAAGTGAATTGCTAATGGTTTGGTCGCCGCCTAAATTAATGTCATGCGGGCTGTTGATAGCAAGGTTTTGAATCGAACCTGTTCCATTAATGTTTTGGTCTGCACTGCCCTCAAAAACAAAAGTTGGTATATTGATAGTACCATTGTTAGTAATGGTATTACCAGTAAAAATCAAAAATCCTGCACTGGATAAAGTTGCTCCAGGCGCTATTGAGTAATTGCCATCATGTGTTACGTCGCTACTAATAGAAATAGTACCGCTGTTTACATTTACATTTCCTTCGCTTGTATTTACAAATACCAAATTACTGCCTGAACCAAGTTGGGAAGTTCCTGCTCCGCCAGATTTTGTAATGGTTCCGGAATTGCTGATCGTACTGCCGTTTCCGTTTGAAGCAAACAAACTATAATCACCGGTTATATTAATTGTGCCAGAGTTGTTTAAAGACGCTCCCGATTCAAAGCCAAGGCTTTTTGATAAAGTTAATGTTCCGAGATTGTTGATTGTACGGGGACCAGTCATATCAAGATTGGTAAACGAGCCTGGAGCAAAAGATGCGGTTGCACCGTTGAGTATTGTTGTTGTGCCACTGCCTTCCATACGTCCATCATTCCAGTTAAAATTACCTGAAATGCTAACTGTTCCACTTCCCTGCATAGTGCCATCACCCAAGGTAAAATTGCCAAGCGTTGGAGTATTATTCCAGTTTACGATACCTGTTACTTCATTTACATTTACGCTTGTTGCAAAACTACTGCCTGCATCAAAAGTTAATAGATTACCAGGTTCAAGGTATATCGTTCCTGCTCCTGTAAAAGTAGCTGTAGAAGAAAATGTTTGTATTCCGTTGCCAAATCTTATTGCGTTTCCCGGACCCGCTGCTTCGAAGTTTCCGCCATGCGTACCATTGGTAAACACACGTATGTTGCCGCTACTCGATTTTAAAATTCCATTGTTATTAAAAGTAAGCCGGGTATCACTGGGCACATAGCTATCCGTTCCGGCAGTTTTGACAATTGTGCCTGTATTATTTAGTAAACCACCAGTACCGCTACCCCAGCCAAAGCCATGATCATCTATTATTGTTATTGTACCTGTATTGTTAAAAACTGCGTTATTATCAAAAATTAAATCAGAAGTAGAAATAGTAAAATTAGTACTGGCATTGTTCAAAGTCCTTGGCCCTTGAAAATGGGATACGTTATATAGATAGCTCACATTAACAGTAGCACCAGCCAGGATATCTGTTGTACCGCTGCCTGCCAAATAGCCACCATTCCAGTTTAAAGTAGCACCGGAATTAATGACGATACTTCCTGCTCCATCCAATGTTCCTAACGATAAATTTAATGTACCATTTACGGTAAGGTCGGTACCTGCGCCATCTGCAATGGTTAAAGGCGGAGTGCTGACTAAACTTAATGTGCCTCCGGCATCAACTGTTACCTGATCTGCTGTTATAGCAGTATTTGCAGTAACTATGTTGCCGCTCCTGATAGTAATTGCAGCATCTGTTGCTGATGGTGCCTGTGAGGCTGCCACCCAAGTACAACCGTTAAAAGTTTGCCAGGTTGATGCATTACTCCAGTCGCCCGTTGCTCCACTCCTGTATTCATTTGTTGGGATACAAACAGGTTCCCCTACCTGGTAGGAGGAGGCTTGTGTTAGATTCACATTGGTATTAATAGATGTTGACGTTGGATTGCTAAAAGACGGAGATGTCCAGCTCGTACCATCATAAGCGCCTACCACAAATGCTGCAGTATTTGCACCGCCATCTATTTCCCCGGATACCCAACTTAGATTGGCAGAAATAGAAGTGGGTGTAATGCCAACATTGCTGATATCCCAATAACGATTAACAGACTTTGTTGGAATTATTGCTGAAGTAGCAATATTCGGATGATCGGGATTTTTGGTAGCAACCAGAACACCGCCTGTGCTGGCATTTGATCCAAACACAGTAACATCTACCGGACGGAAGCCGTTGTTGTCTCCCACGCGGTAAGTTTTGGTGCTAGTTCCTGCATTAAAGTTCATTTGCAGGTTGCCATTTACATACCAATCTGTACCCGAATTATTCTGAATAGGGCTCGCTGTCCTGGCATAAATTATTTTATTGGCACCGGTAATTATATTTCCAAAATTAAAATTCAATAAAGTGGTAATGGTTTGGTCGCCTAATAAGGTAACGCCTGCATTATTTCTTGTGGTAAGACTTTTAATAGTACCAACACCACTGATAGTATTAGCAGTCGATTCCATGGAAATAACCAGATCAATAGTTCCGTTATTGGACAAATCGGAACCGGCATAAAAGAAGTTGCCAATAGACCCGTTTACCAATGCACCAGCGGGCACAATTAAATTAGCAGTTGAATTCCAGAAAACGGTTCCGTTTAAAGTAAGGTCTGCACCTGCACCATCGTTAATATTTATTGTACCGGAAAGCACATCTATTTGGGATCCAACATTTAATATTGTTTGATCAAGTGTTTTGCTACTATTTATGGACATGTTATGCTGAACAGTAATTACACCGTCAACAAAAGAAGGAGATACCGTTGCTCCAACCCATGCGGTACCGTTATATCTTTGCCAGTTAAGCGCATTCTCCCATGTTCCTGCTGCGCTTGTACGGTAATCCCCCACAGCCTGGGCATGCACATTATTTATTATTAAAAGGGATACCAAAGAAAGGCATAACGGAAGTAAAACCCCTTTCTTTTTTCCATTTGATAAACGGGCATGCAATTGCTTAACAATTTGGGCAAAGGTGTTGGTAAGAGACATCATTGTCAGTTAGTTTTAAAAATAGATTCAAAGTTGTGTTAGCTTTTCCAGAGGGATTTCGTGGGAATATAAATATGTATCCTAATAGCGATAATTAAAATCATTGCCTTTAAAGGACATATATATATTTATTTGGGAGAGTACAAGATTAGACTTTTTTTGTGATATATCAAAGTATATGGATGGATTAATTACCTTATGTTTAAAATTGGGTGTATTCACCCTTCCCTTAAAACATTCAGGTTCTCTTTGAATATTTAAAAATGCAATCAACATCAGGTAGGTTTAATTGAACAGGCAATACCAGGTATAATTGTAGCATGACGTTTTCGGAAAAGTCAGCCTCTGTTTGCCCCTTCAAACTCGTCATAGTTTACGGTAACAGCTAATGTCTATGACCTGCGTTCACAAATTCTTTGGCTCAAGACTTAAGATGCGAGTTAAGTAACGGCAAGGTACAGGTCGGGAGAGCTGCGCCAGTAAGAAAAGTCAGCCTCAATTTGCCCCTTCAAACTTCTCATAGTTTACGGTAACAGCTAAGGTCTATGACCTGCGTTCACAGATTCTTTGGCTCAAGACTTAAGATGCGAGTTAAGTAACGGCAAGGCATAAGCCGGTAGACCTGCGCCAGTAAAAAAAAGGAACCTGATTATTCATTTGAGTAAGAATCTGATACACTGAAATACTCACGCAGCCTGGATTTCCACATAATCCTAATTATATGTGGGAAAACTTTTTAAAAAAATTTGATTCGGAGCTATTTTGCCCTTATTTTTGCACTCCTTTTAAAAAAGGACAGGAGAATTGGTAGCTCAGTTGGTAGAGCAATACACTTTTAATGTATGGGCCCTGGGTTCGAGTCCCAGCCAGTTCACAAAAGATCATAAAGCGTTCAATTAATTGAACGCTTTTTTAATTATATCAGGAAAATATATTAAAAATTCAGTTGATGCCTCAATGGATAGAGCATCCCGATTTCTAATCGGAAAGGCCCTGGGTTCGGGTCCCTGCCACATAATAAAGTGTTAGGCAATTGAACGCTTTTTTTATTAATTCTTTTCAAACAGCAGCCCAACTCGCTTATTTTTGCCATATATTATTTTCTAATGAGTGATTTTTTTAAAAATAAAGTGGTTGCCATCACAGGTGGAAGCAGTGGTATTGGTAAAGCATTGGTTGAACAATTACTTCCAATGGGTGCAAAAGTGGCTACCTGTGCCCGCAACCAGGATAAATTGTACGACCTGCAATTGCGGCATTCCACATCACCACTGCATTGCGTAGTTGCAGATGTAAGCAATTATAATGATTGTAAAATGTTTATCGAATCCACCATCAAACAATTTGGCGGCATTGATATTTTAATTAATAATGCAGGTATCTCTATGAGAGCTCTATTGAAAGATGCGGATCTCGATGTTTTTAAAAAAGTAATGGACATTAATTTTTTTGGAACAGTATATTGTACCAAACTTGCGCTGGAATCGCTTATTGAAAGAAAAGGAACCATAGTCGGCATTTCATCTATCGCAGGTTATCGTGGTTTGCCTGGAAGAAGCGGTTATTCTGCAAGTAAATTTGCATTGAATGGCTGGCTTGAATCCATCAGAACAGAATTGCTGGAGGACGATGTAAATGTAATGTGGGTTTGCCCCGGTTATACACGCAGCAATATCCGCAATGCCGCACTTAATAATAAAGCAGAAGCACAGGGAGAAAGCCCGATTGATGAAGCAGAACTGATGAGCCCTGAATCATGCGCTACTTATATTATCAATGCCATTGAAAAAAAGAAACGCACACTTGTTCTTACATTCAAAGGAAAACAAACTGTTTTTGTAAATAAATTCTTTCCATCATGGGCAGATAAGTTGACTAGAAAGTTTTTTTATAAAGATGGGAAATTAATCAAGTGATGTATGATGTAAGATGTATGATGTATGATGTAAGATGTAAGATGTATGATGTATAATGTATGATGTATGATTTGAAATGCATATTGCCGATTGCCGACTAAAAAATTATTCAACAATAAAAATGTTCAACCTAAATACTAAATGCCTCTACTAACCTTAACAAGCGATATTGGTGAGCAGGATTTTTTAGCAGGCGCTATGAAGGGTCAGTTATTACAATCAAATGGCAATTTCAATATCGTTGACATTACACATTCCTTATCTCCATTCAATTATCCGCAGGCTGCATACGTTTGCAGGAATGCAATCAAAAATTTTGCTAAAGGAACTTTTCACATCATCCTCGTAAATATGTTTGATGAAAAGCCTGAACATCTTTTATTAGCAGAACACAATGGACATTATATAGGTTGCGCCGACAATGGTTTACTGACAATGATACTAGAAGAATCACCACAAAAAGTGGTGGCACTTTCTCTTGGAAAAACGGATCAGAAAAATACACTTTATTGCATCAATGTATTTGGCAAAGCATTCAATGAAATAGTAAATGGTGCAACGCTGGAAGAAACAGGTGATGCTTCTGTTTCTATCAAAGTTAAGAATCCTTTAAAGCCATTGCTGGGGGATAACTGGATAGAAGGACAGATCATCTTCATCGATAATTTTGAAAATGTGATCGTAAATATCAGTAAGGAAGAATTTGAAGAACAAAGAAAAGGAAGAAGTTTTACCATTGTTTTTAAAAGAGATGAAGTGATTGATAAGATCAGTGACACCTATGCAGATGTACCTGAAGGCGAAAAGCTGGCATTATTCAATTCAGCGGGATACCTGGAAATTGCGATCAATAAAGGAAATGCAGCAGGGCTATTTGGCTTGCAGGGTTTTTCGGAAAAACAAAATCAACATGCACAACAACAGTTTATTAATAACAGATTGTTTTATCAAACAGTAAAAGTTCATTTTCAATAAATCGATTTGAAGATTTGGAGATTTGAAGATGAAAACATTTTCTTTTCACTAACATCAAACCTTCAAATCTTCAAATCTTCAAATCATAGTAAAAAAACATCAATGAAAAAATTAGTAATCACAACCTTCTCCCTTTTTATTTGCATCAGCATTTTCGCACAGGTAAAAATGCCAGCTCCTTCTCCTACACAAACCATCAAACAGGATTTTGGTCTCGGTACTATTGAACTTAAATATTCAAGACCTGGCGCCAAAGGAAGAAAAGTTTTTGGTGAACTGGTACCATTCAATAAACTATGGCGTACGGGTGCCAATGCTGCAACTATCATTACTTTTTCAGATCCTGTTACAATAAACGGAAAAAAAATTGATACTGGTACTTATGCTATTTATACCATTCCTAACCTTGAAAGCTGGGAAGTGATTTTTAATAAAGGTATCACATCAAGTGTTGCTACTTATAAAGAATCTGAAGACGTGATAAGGGTAAAAGCAGAAGCACTAAAGCAGAAAAATAAACTTGAAACATTTACAATGGAAATAGGCAACATCAGGCCGGAAAGTTGTGAATTGAATATGATGTGGGAAAAAACTTTGATCACACTTACCATTGAAACAAATGTAAAAGAGAAATTAAAAGCACAACTCGAAGCTGCTATGTCAACGGATAAAAAATCTTACTGGCAGGCTGCACAATTTTACACAGAATATGAAAGCAACACAACAAAAGCACTTGAGAATGTATCAAAGGCAATAGAAGAAAATCCAAAAGCATATTACATGTGGTTGTATAAAGCAAAAATTCAAAAAGATATGGGTGATAATGCAGGTGCAAAAGAAAGTTCAAAAAAATCTTTAGAGCTTGCGACTGCTGATAAAAATGAGGATTATATCCGTATGAACCAGGCTTTATTAAAGAAGTTGTAGGTTTAAAGCGTTTAAGGTTTAACGTTTAAGGCGTTTAAGGTTTGTAAAAAACGTTAAACGCCTTAAACTTTTTAACGCGTCTTCATAAAAGGCTGAATTATAAAACTTAGAATAATTACCAATAGAGCACCAATTACATTCAACCATAAAAAAGAAATAATATCCTTGTTATAAATTACAATGACTAATATTTCTGAAATGAGTGCGGCAATAAAAACGGCATTTCCTCTTATTGATTTCAGCCAGAAAGCTACAAGAAAAATTCCCAGTATCACGCCGTAAAATATAGAGCCGAGAATATTTACTGCTTCTATTAAACTGTTGCCGATATTTTGTGCAAACATGGCAATGATGATACAAAAAACACCCCAGCCCAATGTGTACCATTGTGATAAATTATAATCCTTCGATGAATCATCTTTTTGTTTGGCAAAGAATTTTTTATGAAAATCAACCATGGTACAAGCAGCCAATGAATTGAGCGCAGCCGCAATGCTTCCCCATGCTGCTAAAAAAATGATAGCGAATATGAGCCCGATCAACCCGATGGGCAAATTATCTTTTACAAACCTTAGAAAAATATAATTATTGTCATTCGCATCATCACCGGGCAATGCTTTTTTCAAAACAGATTTATATTCACCCCTGCTTTGATCAGCCCCTGCATGATCATTGATCACCAATGCAGCTTCATATTTTTTTTCAATCAGCACCAATGAATCCCTGTAAATGGTTTTTTCAGCCTTTTCAACCCTTGCTTCATCAAAATAGACAGGCGCTTTATGATATTGATAAAATGAAAAAATAAGTATTCCCAATAACAAAATAAAAAACTGCATCGGAACTTTTACAAGACCATTCAGCAATAAACCGATCCTGCTTTCATTCATATTTTTTGCTGTGAGGTATCTTCCTACCTGGCTATGATCAGTTCCAAAATAACTAAGCGCAAGAAAAAATCCACCAATCAATCCACTCCAGATATTGTATTTATCTTTCCAGTCAAAACCATGAGGCGTTTGTCCCGTGGTAATAATATTCATCTTTCCCATTTTACCTGCTTCAGCTAATGCGGCTTTAAACCCAACAGCATCAGGCAATAATTTTACTGCCATATATCCAACAAGAAACAATGAAATAAAAACGATGATCATTTGCAGCTTCTGTGTATGTGCCACTGCTTTCGCACCGCCACTCATGGTATAAATGATGAGCAAGCCGCCCATAATAAGATTGGTAAAATAAATATTCCATCCCATAATTGAACTCAATACCAACGATGGCGCATAAATGCTGACACCGGTGCTTAATCCCCTGGAAATTAAAAACAAAGCAGAAGTAAGTGTTCTTGTTTTCAGATCAAAACGCTGCTCTAAAAATTCATAGGCTGTAAAAACTTTTAAGCGACTATATACAGGAACAAAAAATATGCTGATAACGATCATGGCCAGTGGCAGCCCCAAATAATATTGAACGAAACGCATTCCGTCGCTGTATGCCTGCCCCGGTCCAGTTAAAAAAGTGATGGCACTTGCCTGCGTACCCATGATGCTTAATAAAACAAGTCCCCATGGCAGGCTCCTGTTACTAAGAAAATAACCTTCCAGGTTTTTAGTGGTCCTGCTTTTATAAATACCATAAATAATGATACCGCATAAAGTTGTAATTAATATGATCCAATCAATACTGCTCATGCGAAATGTTGGGTGATAAAGTAAAAAATAATTATCTGCGCAACCAGGAATACAAATACTACTGCGTACCAGGTGAACCAATATGAGCGTTTCTTTTCCATTTTAAAAATGCGTTTTGAGTTGGGACATTGGAAATTAAATTTAGCAGTTGTGGGATATCAGATTTCAGCAATCAGATATCAGCTCACGAAGTTTTTATTTTTTGTTGCTCATCAAATAACCGGTTGCTATTGCATCAAAACATGTTTCCTCATTTATAAGCCCAAGCTGATTTCTGATATCTGATTTCTGACATCATCTCTTCGGTAACGCAATCAAATTCGCCATCAACCTATACGCTCCAGGTATTCCAGCCGGTAATTCCCTGAAGAATACCAGTCCCGCATAAACGAAATTCCCTTTTCCATAAGGAGCAATTGCCAGGCTTCCGCTTGATTGTTTTTCTCCTTTATCATTCATCCCCAGTGGTGTTTCATAATGTGAATCAATTTGCACCATCTGGTAAGTGCTTCTCTCTTGTAACCAGTCTTTAAAATCTTCTGACGTTATCTTGTTTGGAAAATTTAATGCAGAATGTCCAGGTAATAAAAAGTTTACAGTTGCATCTTCTTCTGTTACTCTGGTAGATGGATCAACAATAAATGGATAAGGGCCAACTTTTACTTTCTTCTGTCCTACATTATTACTTTTTAAATATTGCACGATCATATTGCCGCCTTGCTCAACATAACGCATCAATACATCATTCCGGTTGCTGAGCCATTCAGAAATATTATAAGCCCTGATTCCGGTAATGATCGCATCAAATTGCTTCAGGTTATCGTCTGTGATATCTGCTTCAGATAAAAATTTCACTTCATACCCCATGGCTTCCAATGCCTGCGGCACTTTGTCTCCAGCACCAACGATATAGCCTATACGCTTTCCCTTTGTTTTAATATCCATTTTAAGGATCTTCAGTTTATCATAAAAATTATAATACAGGTCTGGGATATGATCGTAACTTATTTTACGTAAAGCAAAATACTGGTGCTCAAACAATGAACCTGCGGCAAGTTCAGCGCCCAGCGAAACGGAACTATTATTTTTTAAAGAATCACTGTTTATCGAAACATCGATTGTTCTTATTGAACCTTTTGGATAATTGACAACTGAATCAAAAACAATCATTTCCTTATGATCAAATACTGCTTTAAACTGTACTTTTTCTTTTAGTTCAAGGTTTGACTGAACAGAAAAATGCAATGTCTTATTTTGATTTTTCACATCATTGGAAAATATTACAATAGAAGGATTGCTGGTGATCGTTACAGGGTTTATCATTTGTATTGGCTCATACAATTCTCCTTTTACCAGGTCTGTAAATTTATACAACACCCGTTTTTCAAAACTATAATCCTGGTTTGCTATACTTAATTTAAAGACAGCCAGGTACCCGTCATTCTCTGGTTTACCTATATCATTTTGTTCAGAAACATCATAAGCTCCACCTTGTATCCCCCGCTCAAGCCAATAAGGTTGGGTTGCATGTTCTTCTTTTGAAATATTCACGGTGATTACCTGTGAAACATTTTCATTTGGTTTGATATTTTCAAAAAACTGGGATTGGCCCAAAAAAGAAACCTGCACTTTATTAACAGCAACGCCTAAACGATTATTTAAATTAATGGTAAACTTTGCACTATCTCCAATAACATTCAATTGATTTTGAGCAATCACTTCCATGAAGATTCCACTGCAGGCTTCAATCAGATCCTGTACGTCATTCATCTTTTTATTTCTCCAATTACTCTCTGGTAGCTTTTTTATTGAGGCGTATAATTTTGATAATGCAGGTAACGATGAAACAGGTTCATCCATTTTAAATTTTACAATAATATCATTGATCATTGACTCAATCGTTTTGCCTCCTTCGATCCTCGACCAGCCGATATCAATGCCATCCATCAATGTGATTTTCGCTGGCTCGCCGCCGGTAGTAGCAAAATATTCAAATATCTGCCCACGCCTTCTTGGCCTGCCTTCACCCTGGCTCTTGTGCATGGTTCTTGCTTCGGCACCAATTTCTCCATAACTTTTTCCAACCAGTGGATTGAATCCACCAATATCAATCTTCAATTGATCTTCACTTGTTGTATTAGCCGAACCGAAATTATATGTGTTCCATAATATTCTTTTAGCCTGCCATGGTTTAACACCCATTTTTAATTGCTCAGGAAAACGGGACGGATCTGCTGCTGCAATAAATGCCTCATCAGCCAAGATAGAAGAAGCCGCATGATGGCCATGACCTGCTCTTGCATCGGGAGGAAAACGTTTGATAATAATATCAGGCTGGTATTTCCTGATCACCCAAACAACATCACTTAATATTTTTTCTTTATCCCAGATGCGCAATGCTTCATCAGCGCTTTTGCTAAAACCAAATTCATAAGCCCTGCTGAAATATTGTTCACCTCCATCTATTTTTCTTGCAGCAATTAACTCCTGTGTGCGGATCAAACCAAGATCAATGCCCTGTTCATCACCAATCAGGTTTTGACCACCATCGCCTCTGGTCAAACTTAGATAAGCTGTGCGGTATAATTTTTCCTTAGCCAAATAAGGAAGCAAGGTATTATTCTCATCATCAGGATGTGCAGCAATGTACAATACCGAACCCAACACATTTAATTTTTTCATCTGCAATAAGATATCTGCAGAATTATATGTTTTAGGAGTTTGAGAAAAAGCAGAAAAAGCCATAAATGTTACAAGAGCGAATGAGAACAATTTGCGCATAGAAATGGTTTATGGTACTAAATTACATGATTGGGGAGTGTAACGATTGCCGGTTGTAAAATAAATAGCCAAATCAGCAACGGAAGCCTTGTAAAAGTGAATGGTGAATAGTGAATGGTGAAAATGCGAAGTATTTAATTGTATTATTACTTTTTATAAGTTTGAGGTCGACACATTATGCGCTCTCCGGATAGTGAAAACTTTGCATTTTCACCATTCACTATTCACCATTCACATGCCCATATCTTCCTAACTTTACCTATGCGAATAAAAAATACAATCCCTCTTCTTATCACATTCCTTCCTTCTATATGCTGCTTAGCTCAAAAACAGCCTGTCGCTACCATTCAAAAACAATCCATCAGTCACAATGGCGCTGTTGTATCTGCACATCCATTGGCGAGTGCTGCGGGGATCGGGATGTTTAAACTTGGGGGGAATGCATTTGATGCAGCGATCGCAACCCAATTTGCATTGGCAGTTGTTTATCCAGCTGCAGGCAATCTTGGTGGTGGTGGATTTATGGTAGCTCATCTTAAGAATGGCAAAAATATTTCTATTGACTACCGGGAAACCGCACCCGCTAAATCATACAGAGATATGTTCCTCGACAGCAACAAAGATCCGGTTCCAAATTTATCATTGGAAAGTCATCTTGCCAGCGGCATACCCGGAAGTGTAGCAGGAATATTTGCAACATTAAAATATGCAAAGCTTGATCTGAAGACATTAATAACACCAGCCATCATACTCGCAGAAAAAGGTTTTGCCATAACTGAATTACAAGCCACAGAATTAAACGAATTAAAAAATGATTTCATAAAATTCAACCACAAGCCCGTTGCATTTGTAAAAGAAATCGAATGGAAGGCTGGCGATATATTGATTCAACCGGAACTGGCAGCTACTTTAAAAAGGATCCGGGACAAAGGAATGAAAGGATTTTATGAGGGCCCAACTGCAAAATATATTGTGGATGAAATGAAAGCTGGTAAAGGAATTATCAGCTATGCCGATCTTAAAAATTACAAGGCGAAAGAACGGGCTGTTTTAGCGTTTAATTATAAACAATACCGTATCATCGGGATGGCCTTACCCAGCAGTGGCGGAATCATTGTTCAGCAATTGATGAAAATGATCGAACATAAAAATATTGCTGCGATGGGTTATCATTCAGCTGCTGCCTTACAATTGATGGTTGAAGCAGAAAGAAGGGCTTATGCCGACAGGGCCGCATTTTTAGGTGATCCCGGTTTTGTAAAAAATCCTGTGAAAACATTATTGAGTGATGCCTACTTACAGCAACGCATGCTTGATTTTGTTCCTGGCAAAGCTGGCAATAGTGATAGCACGAAACCAGGTAACACAAAAGAAAGCGAACAGACTACACATTTCAGCATAATTGATAAAGAAGGCAATGCTATATCGGTTACAACTACGCTTAATGATAGTTACGGAAACAAAAGAGTTGTCGCAGGCGCCGGTTTCATTCTTAATAACGAAATGGATGATTTCAGTATCAAAGAAGGCCTGCCCAATATGTATGGCCTTACTGGCAATGCTGCCAATGCAGTTGCCCCGGGAAAAAGAATGTTGAGCAGCATGTCACCCACCATCGTTTTAAAAAATAACCAGCCCTATCTTGTTGTTGGCACACCCGGCGGATCTACCATTCCTACCAGTATTTTTCAAACGCTGGTCAATATTTTAGAATTTAATATGAGACCCGCAGATGCAGTCAACAATCCAAAGTTCCATCACCAGTGGCTACCGGATATTGTAGAGGTTGAAGAAGGCTTTCCCGAAAAAATTTTGACAGAACTAACAGCTATGGGATACAAAATAAAACCACGTTCTTCCTTTGGCCGCATAGAATTAATCGAAATAAAACAATCGGCAAAAAGGGAGGTTATTGGGGTTGGGGATAGAAGGGGTGATGATGATGCGGAGGGCTATTAGAATTTGGAAATTGGTTTATTTGGAAATTTGGAAATGTAAAATCACTTCAAAATTGAATAACCCCATTTCCAAATCACCAAATTATCAAATTTCCAAATCGACTTCTGAAATATTTGATAAATAGTGAACATGTCTTTGCCCTAAGCCCACGATTGGCTATTTTTACAAATAATTAAATATTCTGCGGAGATTTTTTAAAATATCAGGACGAATACTACTGGCTTTGCTATTGCTGGTAGTTTTGCTATATGGCCTGTTGCATTTTTCGCCTGTACAAACCTGGGCAGTAAAACAAGTTGCAGGAAGCTTATCTAAAAAACTGAAGACAAGGGTAACTATTAAATCAATAGATTTTTCCTTTTTTGATAAACTGGAAGTTCAGGGTGTGATGATAGAAGATCAATTAAAAGATACCTTATTGTATGCTGGCGCGGCCAAAATAAAACTCACTGATTGGTTCTTTTTCAAAGATCATGTAACGCTTCACTATATCGGACTCGATGACGCTGTAATAAATATGAAGCGATCAGATTCTACCTGGAACTACCAGTTTATCTTAGATTATTTCAGCAGCCCCACAAACAGCAAGGATACAACCGGCGGAGTTGAATTTGATTTTAAAGAAGCGCATTTTAAAAATATTCGTTTCAATAGAATGGATGGATGGGTTGGACAAGGCATGGTTGCATCTATGAAACAAATGGATGTAATGATGGATAGTTTTAATCTTTCGAAAAAAAGGATCATTATTAAAGAAATAAAATTTGAAGAACCTCATTTTGCATTATCCGATTTTACCGGCAAGCGGCCAGACGTAACTGATAGTTCTACAGCAATAATAAACAATGCTGCTTCACTTGGCAATCAATGGAATGAGGATGGATGGACGATGCAAATAAAAAAAGTATCGCTAACTGATGGCAGTTTTATGAGCGACCAGGAAACAGAACGTGCCCGTTATGCAGACCGGTTTGACGGACAGCATCTTTCAATCACAACCATCAACGGCGAACTTAGTGATGTAAATTTCACCAATGATACGCTCAATGCATCTATTAATTTATCAGCAAAGGAACGAAGTGGTTTCATGATAAAAAAAATTACTGCTTCCTTAAAATTTACACCGGCAATGATGGAGTTCAAAGACCTTGATCTTATAACCAACAATAGCCACCTTAAAAATTATTATGCTATGCGGTATGATAATTTCAACGAGGACATGCAAAACTTTTTACACAATGTAAAACTGGAAGGAAGATTTATTGATTGTGAATTGAGCAGTGATGACCTTGCTTTTTTTGCTCCGGAATTATCGGATATGAAAAGGGTCTTTTATTTTAATGGAAAAGCAAAAGGTACTGTTGATAATATTTCTGCAAAGGACCTTAAAATAAAAAGTGGCAATACATTCGTTGATGGAGATATTTCTTTGAGAGGATTGCCTAATATCAAAGAAACATTTATAGATTTTAAAGGCAATAATCTTCGCAGCAATTATAGCGATCTTGTTACTATCATTCCTTCTTTAAAAGGTATCACACAACCTCGATTAAGCAAGCTTGGCAATATTTATTTTAAAGGAAACTTTACTGGTTTCATCAACGACTTTGTTACTTATGGAACCATCGTTTCGGACCTTGGAACAGCCAATACAGATATAAACATGAAAATTCCTGATCATGGAGCGGCTCTTTATTCAGGAAAGATAAAGACAGACAATTTCCAACTGGGACAATTTATGAATAGCGCCCAGTTTGGAAACATTTCATTGAATGGTAAAGTAAAGGGCACAGGTTTTACATTGAAAGAACTGAATGCAAACTTTGATGGTGATATAAAACAAATTGAATTCAATGGATATAATTTCCAGAACATCCAGGTGAATGGGGATTTTCAAAAGAGTTTATTCAAGGGACACTTAACCATTGATGATCCCAATATAAAAATAAAATCCCTGGATGGTACACTTAGTCTTGCAGGAAAAAAAGAGATTGCATTCAATGTTCAGGCTGATGTTGAATATGCTCATTTAAAAAAAATTCATTTTATCGATGATGATTTTTCATTGAAAGGATTATTCAGTTTAAATTTTACGGGTAATAATATTGATAACTTTTTGGGAACAGCGAAGGTATCTAATGCAGAACTGACGCATGATACCACTTTACTTTCTTTTGATTCATTAACGTTAAGTTCTTTCCTGAGAGATGATAAAAAATATTTGTCTTTACAATCCAATCAAATAGATGCAGAGCTGAATGGGAAATTTAAGATCCTTGAATTGCCGGATGCATTCAAGCTTTTCTTAAACCGTTATTATCCTGCCTACATTAAAAAACCTTCTTACCAGCTAAGCGACCAGGATTTCAGTTTCGATATTAAAACAAGAGAGGTTGATGAATATATCAGGTTGTTTGATAAAAGGCTTCGTGGTTTTAATAATTCATCAATAACAGGCCACCTCAATCTGGGTAAATCAGAATTAAATGTAAATGCAGATGTTCCTGATTTTGCTTATGATGGAAAAACATTTTCAAACATAAAACTTACAGGAAACGGCAATGGTGACACGCTGAAAGCAGCTATTTCTGTTGATGATATTGGTCTCTCTGACAGCCTTCATTTTCCGGGCACCAAACTTCAGCTTACTGCCCACAATGATATTTCTGAAATTCATTTAAAAACAAGCGCAGACCAAACACTGAATGATGCAGAACTGAATGCCAGCATTCAAACTTATGCAGATGGTATAAAACTTCACTTCTCCCCTTCTTCATTTATTATAAATGATAAAAAATGGGAAATAGAAAAAGATGGTGAGCTTACTATAAGAAAAAATTATCTTGATGCAAGTGAGATAAAATTTGTTCATGATAAACAGCAGCTAACCATTTCTACCAAAATGGATGAAGAAACCAGCCATACAGATATCATTGCAAAAATGCAGCAAATAGATATTGGAGATTTTACGCCATTTGCTTTTAAAGATCCTTCATTGAAAGGCTTACTTACAGGCACTGCAATCGTAAGAGATCCATTTGGAAAATTTGGAATTGAATTCAAAGGGGATGCAGATAGCCTATCTATGAATGATAAATATATAGGTAAAGTAAAACTGGATGCCGATGCCAATACTATAACCGGGGCTGTAAAGTTTAAAGCAAATTCCGATGAACCCGGGAATACTTTTGCCATTGACGGAAGCCTTAACTATAAAGATTCAACCGACATTGGACTTAACATTGATTTTATGGGAAAACGGGTAAATGTAAATATACTTGAACCTTACCTGGGTACGATCTTTAATAAAATGAGTGGCTTCGCCGAAACGAATCTTAAAATTTACAGCCGCAATGGCAATCAATATATTACTGGTGATGCGAAACTGATTGATGATACTATCATGGTCGAATACACGCAGTGCCCTTACGTGATAAAGGACCAGGTTATTCACTTTGCAGAAGATGAAATTGATCTTGGCCATATGCGGATAAAGGATACATTAAACAATGAAGGGACTGTGAGCGGAAAAATATCCCACCGTTTTTTTGGAGATCTTTCTTTCGACAATGTAAGACTGGAAACCGGTAAATTACTTTTGCTACACACTACAAAAAAAGACAATGCAGATTTTTATGGAGACGTAATTGGAAGAGCTACATTAAATATCGACGGTCCTACAACAAATCTTATCATGGATATTGATGGTGAACCCAGCATACTGGATAGCAGCCATATCTATTTACCAACAGGATCATCCAAGGAAGCCAATACCCACGATTACATCGAATTCGTGCAATTTGGATCGAAGATGGAAGATGTAAAAACTTCGAAGTCTACGAACATTGTTGTAAACCTGAATTTAAAAGCCAATCCTGCCTGTAAGATTGACGTGATACTGGATGAAGAAACAGGTGATGTAATTAAAGGCGAAGGCAATGGCGACATTAGAATTAAAGCAGGAAATAATGAGCCATTAACCATCAGGGGCGAATATCAATTGACTAAAGGAGAGTACACATTTAATTTTCAAACATTCTTTAAAAAGCCGTTTACACTTAACAATGGAAGCATTACCTGGAATGGCGATCCGCTTCTTGCCAATATAAATATTGAAGCTGAATATTTGGCTAAAGATGTTGATATCAGTCCGCTGACAGCGGGTAATAAATTTGTTCAGAAACAAGATATCATTATTAAATCAGAGCTTACCGGCAGCCTGCAAAAACCTAAGATAAAATTTGAATTCGACCTACCTTCAAACAGTGAAATACGGAAGGATTATATTATTGTAAAAAGACTCGCAGATTTTGAAAATGATGAAAATGAGATGAACAAACAGGTAGCCAGCCTGCTGCTTTTTAATTCATTTATCATTGGAGATCAGAATTTCTTATCAGGTGGTAATACCTTTGCAGCAGTAACAAGCAGTGTTGGAGGTATCATTAGTGGTTGGCTAACAACATTGTTCAACAAACAATTGGAAAAAGCTACCAATGGTATTTTGACAACTTATATAGATATCAATCCAACATTCGACTTACAAAAAAGTGCCAGCCAGTTACAGGCAAGTGTAAAAGCAGGCCTTAAGTTATTATTAAGCAGCCGGCTTGTTCTTTTGATCGGTGGCAACCTTGATTACAATAACTCCACCTACACGCAACAGTTAGAAAATAAGGGATTGGTAACTCCTGATATAAGCATTGAGTGGTTGTTAAATAAAGAAGGATCAATAAGGGTGGTTGGTTTTAACCGCAGCAGTGTTGATTTTACTTTAACGCGAAGAAACAGATCGGGTATTCAGTTATCTTATAGAAAGGACATGAATAAACTTTCTGATATTTTTAAAAGCAAGAAGAAGATTGAGGAAGAGGAGAAGAAGAGGAAGGCTAAACCGAAGTCCCCAGCTTAAGGAATTAAGAATTATGAATTATGAATGTATGGTTTTGAATTGTAGCTGTTCTAGATTTTCGAAGTTTGAATTATTAATAAAAAGAGAACGCATCGTAAAAAACGATGCGTTCTCTTTTTATATTATCTTATAAATTACCTACTCAAAAAGACTTCAAAATTATTACAACGACATTCATAATTCTTAATTCATAATTCTAAATTCTCAAAGCCCATTCAAAATCTCGTGCCCCAACTTATCCCTCTTTGTAAACAGGTATTTCTCGTTGTGCGGGTTTGGTTTCATTTCAATTTGCACTGTTTCGGTAACTTCCAAACCATAACCAAGTAAACCCGCTCTTTTCTTAGGGTTATTGGTCATTAGTTTCATTTTTGTAACACCGAGTTCACGCAATATTTGTGCTCCTACGCCATAATCTCTTTCATCCATACCAAATCCAAGATGAAGATTTGCCTCAACGGTATCCATTCCCTCTTCCTGGAGTTTGTAAGCCTTTAATTTATTGATCAAACCAATACCCCTTCCTTCCTGGTTCATGTATAATACAATGCCTTTACCGGCAGCTTCAATATGTTCGAGTGAATGATGTAATTGTTCACCACAATCACAACGAAGAGAACCCAATATATCTCCTGTCATGCAACTGCTATGTACCCTAACTAAAACTGGTTCATCTTTTTGCCATGAGCCTTTTTTCAATGCAAGATGAACTTCACCTGAATTCAATTGTGTGAAAGCTATTAATTCAAAAATGCCATACCTGGTAGGCATTTTCACCCTTGCTTCTTCCCGGATGAGGGTTTCTTTTTTTAACCTGTATTCAATAAGATCTTTGATAGAAATAATTTTAAGATCGAATTTTTTAGCGATTTCAAATAATTGGGGCAGCCTTGCCATGCTTCCATCTTCATTCATGATCTCAACCAAAACACCCGCTGGCGCAAACCCTGCAAGACGTGCAAGATCTATTGTCGCTTCGGTATGTCCCGATCTTCTCAGCACACCACCATTCTTTGCACGAAGTGGAAAAATATGTCCCGGTCTGCCCAGGTCACCAGGTTTGGTAACAGGATCAATCAATGCCTGTATCGTTTTTGAGCGGTCATGTGCAGATATACCTGTGGTACAACCATGGCCAAGTAAATCTATACTGACTGTGAAAGCCGTTTCATGCAAAGCGGTATTATCAACTACCATCGGTTGCAGGTTAAGTTCCACACAACGATCTTCCAACAAAGGAGCACAAATAAGGCCTCTTCCATGGGTACTCATAAAATTGATCACTTCAGGAGTTACGTTTTGTGCAGCAGTAATGAAGTCACCTTCATTTTCACGATCCTCATCATCAACAACGATCACCAATTTGCCTTTTTTTATGTCTTCAATGGCATCCTCTATTCTATCAAGCATATTTCATTATTTATTTTGCAAAGTTAACAAGGTTTCATTTTTTAAAGACCATCTTTTCGCTTTTCGAAAATCTATTGCCACTGATTCACTGATTAATTTATAGAAGAAAACATAAAAAAAATTCAACCAGTGGAAATATTATCCCTTAAAACGATTTAAAGACATAAAGGGTTGTTTTGTCAACATCAATAATAATAAAATATCTAAATCCTCATATTAGTCTTACTAAGATATTTACAGGAGAGGACAGCGTTAAAAATATCCGGGCAGGAACTGGATTCACCCCACTTGATAATGCCTTTGTGATTTGAGAAATGAACATTTATTATAGAGACCAACTTTACATTCTACAAGCATCATTCTAAAATTCTTTCCCCCACCCCCATTTCAAAAACTTTGGAAACGCCTTCGCCCAGGTAGGTACATCGTGCTTTCCATCTTTTAATTCCAGGTAATAAATGTCAGTTGATTCTTCATAGCCTTTCTTTTTTAGTTCATCAATAAGGCTGCGGGTATCATCAATAGAGTCAATGATACCGTTCTTGTTTCTATCTGCGATTTCGTCCAGGGTTCCAACTTCAAAAAAGAATTTTAACCAGTTAGGGTATGATCCTTCTCTGATCTGCCGATGCATAATACGATCTTTTTCCTCATCGAAATCCTTGTCCTCATGATCTTTATCACGCCACCATAAAGACCCACTGAATATACCTGCTATCTTAAATTCTTCGGGGTTGTTCCATACAATATCGAGCGCACTTAATCCCCCAAGTGAAAAACCAGCAAATGATTTTTCATTAAAAGAAAGAATATGATATGTTTTGCGGATAAAGGGCAGTAATTCCTCCATCACAAAACGTGTGTACGAAGCAGCTTTGGCACCGCGGCCCTTATAATCAAGGATCTTAGCGGTTCCATATTCATTTTTTCGGTCTGCAGCGCAATGAATGCCTACACAAAAAATTGGTTCTATGATATTATCGGTAATCAGGTCATCCAATATGTCCTCAAATTGCATCGTACGAAGATCCTGGCCATCATTAATCAGCAGTAAATGAAGAAAAGGAACGCTGGCAATATCGGCTGGCAAATAGCAATCAACTATTACATCACGCTTGAGGTGTATAGAAGTAAGTATGTGGGCATCAATGGTAATGCAGTTCGTTTTGTTTCCAGACATCGGGGGCAAAAATAATGAAAATTTAATTTCAGAGTTAGGTTTTGGTTTTGAACTTAAAACGTTGAAAAGGTTCAAAGTAGTATAATTGATAATGGTTATTTAAAGCTGATATCAGCAATCTGAAATCAGACATCAGCCTTCTACTATTTCTTAGCTGTCATCTGAATTTCTGATTGCTGACATCAATTCTTAAGCTACAGCCCTAAAAACATTTTTTTTATTCCCCCGATAAAAATATATTTGAAGACATTTAATATAACCATTTCCTAAATTAAGCATCATGAAAAAGATTGGCGTTCTACACGGTAAAGAAAGAAGCTTTCCCGAAGCATTAATTGCAAGAATAAACAGCAAAAAAATTGATGGCATTATGGCCGAGGCGGTTCGCATTGACAAAGTGATGCAGGGTGAACCCAGCGGTTATACAGTTATCTTTGATCGTATCTCACAGGACGTTCCTTTTTACAGGGCGTATCTAAAAAATGCTGCATTATGTGGCACTACGGTAATCAACAATCCTTTTTGGTGGAGTGCAGATGAAAAGTTTTTCAATAACTGCCTTGCAACAAAAATAGATGTGCCTGTTCCAAAAACAGTTATACTTCCATCAAGAGAATTACCGACAGATACTTCTGAAGAGTCATTTGCAAACCTAGCCTATCCGATGGATTGGGATGGCATTTTTAAATACATTGGTTTCCCTGCTTACATGAAACCTTTCGCAGGTGGCGGATGGAAAAGTGTTTACCAGCTAAACAGTATGGAAGAATTTTTTGAAAAACATGCAGAGACAGAACAACTGGTTATGATGCTTCAGGAAGAAATAAAATTTGAAGAATATTATCGTTGTTATTGCATTGGCGGAAAATATGTACGCATCATGCCTTACGAACCACGCAACCCACATCACCTGCGTTATGTAGCAGACTTCAAACCTTCTGCAGAAAGATACAAATTAATGGAAGATATCGTTTTAAGAATCTGCCGTTATCTCGGTTACGATTTCAATACTGTTGAATTAGCCTTACGTGACGGTGTACCATATGCGATCGATTTTTGTAATCCTGCACCTGATGCAGAAGTATCAAGCGTTGGGCAGGAAAATTTTGATTGGGTAGTTGAAACTTCAGCTATTTATGCCATTGAAAAAGCGATGGAGAATAAACCAGGAAAGGATAATCTTACGTGGGGAGAATATTTGAAGAGGAGTACTAACGGTAAGGAACTTTATTAAAATGTATGATGTCTGATGTTTTGATGTCTGATATCAGACATCAAAACATCAGACATCTAATTCATTATTCAAAACTTTAAACTTACAATTACAGAATGGCCAATCTCTCATATAAACACTTCACTGTTGGTGTAGAAGAAGAATACATGGTGATCGATCCTATTACCAGGGAACTAAAAAGTCATGAACAAAAAATAGTGCATGAAGGACATAAAGTGATCAAGGATAAAGTGAAAGCGGAAATGCACCAGGCCGTTGTGGAAGTAGGTACGGATATTTGTGCAGATGTGGATGAAGCTTTCATGGATGTGAGCACACTACGCAAAACCATCAGCGGTATTGCCGGTGAACTTGGATTGTGGATGGGTGCCAGTGGTACACATCCATTTAGCCATTGGGAAAAACAACTTATTACCGATCATGTACGTTACAGCGAAATTGTAAATGAATTGCAGGAAGCTGCACGTAGCAATTTGATTTTTGGGCTACACGTTCACGTTGGTATGGAAACAAGAGAGATGGCGATCCATATTGCCAACTCTGCCCGTTATTTTTTACCGCATGTTTTTGCATTGAGTACCAACTCCCCTTTCTGGGAAGGAAGGATGACTGGTTATAAATCTTATCGCACAAAAATATTTGATAAGTTCCCACGTACAGGCATACCCGATTTTTTTGAAGGCATCGAAGCATACGATAATTATATCAAAATGCTGGTAAAAACAAACTGCATCGACAATGCTAAAAAGATATGGTGGGATCTTCGGGTGCATCCTTTTTTCAATACGGTTGAGTTCCGCATTTGCGATATTCCACTTACTGTACAGGAAACAATTGCGATCACTGCTTTGTTCCAGGCCATTTGCGCAAAACTTTATAAATTAAAAAGCCAGAATTTAAATTTCATGATGTACAGCCGTGCATTACTAAATGAAAATAAATGGCGTGCAAGCCGCTATGGTATTGAAAGCAACATGATCGATTTTGGAAAAGAAACAGAAGTAAATACCCGTGTACTCATTTATGAATTGCTGGATTTTGTAGATGATGTTGTTCCACATCTCGGCAGCCGCCACGCCATCAGCCATGTGCATAAAATGCTGGATGAAGGCACCGGTGCAGACAGGCAATTAAAAATATTTGAAGAAACAAAAAGTTTGGAAAAGGTAACAGATTTTATACATGAAAGTTTTTTATTCGGCTTGTAAACCCAATATTAACAGATATCATTATACCCAATTATGAAAATTTTTCATTTACCAACTAAGTTACTTATCGTGACAGTTGTTATGTTAATTGCATCCTGCAAAAAGAACAATGTTGACGATAGTCAGAATAATAACAATAATTCAGCTCCGTCAAATATCTATATTTCAAAGATTACTACTACGGATACTATCAGCAGCAATCCTACTATTTTGAGTGAGGAATTTTTTTCTTACGACAACCAAAAGCGACTAACCACTATTGTGAGTTATCATAATGGTGATACAGTTCATAACTTTTATGCATACAATGCCTCCGACACATTGCCTTATACATTGACACGTACGGAAGCGAATGTAGTTAATACTGGAATTAACAGGGATACGTTGGTTACTTATTTTTTTTACGATAGCCAGGCCAGGCGGTTAAAAGATTCAGTTGTATCAAGCGGTGTGGACCCGGTACTCTATGGGTCAACTGTCATCAATTCATATTTTCTTGGAGTATCGGTGGAAAGATATAGTTATTCTGGCAATACCATGTATGGTGAACTTTGGGATACAACTTTAGTAACTTATCCTTATAATCCTCCCCTTCCTTCTGATATTTTGCGTGACACAGCAAACCTGGATGCTGATGGTGATATCATATCATTAAACAGGTTTAATGCCGCAAGTTTTGTTGCACCAACCATATTCTTTTATACAGATCAATATACATACGACAATCATCACAGTCCTTTTGCCAGGTTTAGAAAATTTTCATCGAATGTTTTTCCAACTTCCGGCACAAGTGTTTCCTATAATGATATATGGGGCAATAAAAATTATACTTCAACTTATGAATCGATCTATGATAATATGGGGTATAACTATGGGAACGGGCTGATATACGATATTACCGGCTCCTATGAATATGATACTAATAATTTACCTGTTATGATCAGTAACAGTCCTTTTCTTGGCCAAAAGGTGCATTTTGAATATGTGACTTTATAGGAGTTTGCTATTTTATTTGTTCCAGGCTTAAGTTTCGAGTCTTTTGATTAAAATTTGAAATAGCATTGCCCGAATTATATAAAGCTGTATATTTGCCCTCCAATAAAATAAATGGCTGCGTAGCTCAACTGAATAGAGCATCTCACTACGGATGAGAAGGTTTTAGGTTTGAATCCTAACGCGGTCACACTTCGAGAATCAATCTCACACTAAAACACACAAAATGAATGATTTGTGGGTTTTTTCATTTCGGTGCGTAACCAAAATAAACCAATAAAATACAAGGAAAAGGTAAAGCATTCGGTGCGTCATTTTTTAAGCACCATTTACGCACCTAATTTACTAAAAGCCTTTACCAGCAACGATTTATGTAATAACCGGCTTGGATTCAAACCCAAAATTCCTTAACTTTAAGGAGTTAAAATTACGCACCGAGCTATGACAAATCATATCAATTACCTATATTATTTAAGGGCTCCAAAAAAATCTACTGTTGGAACACAGCACGTTTCCGTAAAGCCAAATGAAGCACCATTGCCTGTATATTTTCGAATTACAGTTGATGGTCTGAGGGCTGAATTTTCAACAAGTGAAACTGCGACGGCTGATACCTGGAATCAGGCTAAAGGCCGGCTAAAGGGAACAAGCGAAAAAGTACAAATTATCAATGCCAGGCTTGATAGTTTTTTAATGAAGGCAAAAAAAGCTGCCCAGGAGTTATCAGACAAAAACAAACCGGTTAGCGCAGCTTCCATTAAAAACCAGATGATGGGCATTGGTGAGGAATTTCATAGCATTGTGGAATGTTTTGAAAACTTTACTAAAGAGATCAAATTGAAGATTGGTGGCGATTACAGAATCGGAACGCTAAAAAATTATAACGTAACCCTCGGACATCTAAAAGAATTTATTCTGGATCACTACCATGTAAAAGACATTCCATTAAAAAATCTCAATTTTAAATTCATCACTGAATTTGAACTCATGTGCAAAACCAAATGGGAATGCAAAAGAGCAAGCACAACTA
>JBDTLP010000068.1:0-26985 GCA_039934735.1 Ferruginibacter sp.
CAACAGAACAATTATTAAAAAGGCTTGCAGAAAATGAAAAAATATTATTAGAAGTTCATGCAATATTAACGGAAACAATAAAAAATAATAACAGGGTAGTACCTGCTGCTGAATGGCTGCTTGATAATTTTTACCTGATCGAAGAACAGATTTACACTGGAAAAAAACATTTACCCAAAGGATATAGTGTTGGATTGCCAAGATTATTAAAAGGCCCTTCGGCGGGATTACCCCGTATTTATGATATTGCTGTGGAAATAATTTCCCATAGTGATGGTCATGTAAATATTAATAACCTTACGCGATTCGTTTCTGGTTATCAAAATGTCAATTACCTGTTGATAGGAGAATTATGGGCATTGCCAATTATGTTGAGGCTTGCATTGTTGGAAAACCTGCGAAGACTTTCAATACAAATCTCTATTGATATTAGTAGTAAATCTGAAGCAGCTTATTGGGCAGACCTGATGATTGATGCTGCCGAAAATAATCCAAAAAATCTTGTATTGGTTATTGCAGACATGGCCAGGGCAGAGCCTCCTATGGAAAGTTCTTTTGTTGCAGAACTTACAAGAAGATTACAGGAAAAAGGGAGTGCACTTGCATTGGCGCTTAACTGGATCGAACAAAGATTATCGGATGATGGTTATAATATTTCCGTATTGATCCAACAGGAAAACCAGAAACAGGCTGTTGACCAGGTATCAATCAGTAATAGCATCAGCAGCCTTCGTTTTTTAAGCACAACAGATTGGCAGGGCTTTGTGGAAGATACCAGCATTGTTGAAAAAATACTGGAAGATGATCCAATGGGCATCTATGAAAAAATGGATTTTGATACACGAGATCAATATAGGCATGCAGTAGAAAGGATCGCAAAAAAAAGCGTAGCATCAGAAAAAGATGTTGCTGCATTGGTAGTTCAATCTGCAAAAAAATCGCTGGTCGATAATGCATACAATAATTCGGCACATGTTGGTTATTATCTCATTGGCAAAGGCGTAAAAGAAATTGAGCAAACGGTAAAAATGCGCACTTCCTTTATTGAGTTGTGTTGCAAACTTATAAACAGGGCTCCTTTTTTTGTGTACTCCGGAAGTATCTTTATTTTAACGGTAATGTTTAGCTGCTGGCCTGTTTGGCAGGCTTTTAAATATGGGCTTGGACCGTGGTGGCTTACTGGGTTTGCATTTTTACTTGCCATTCCAATCAGCCAGTTTGCTATTACGTTTGTTAATTGGGTGATCACTATATTGGCAAAACCAGCCCTGTTACCGCAAATGGATTTTTCTAAAGGAGTGCCTGTCGAATATCGTACGATGGTTGTAATACCAACGCTTGTAACAAGCAGCGCAAACATAACCGACCTGGTAGAAGGCCTTGAAGTCCGGTTTCTTGCAAACAGGGATGCGAATATATCTTTTGCATTACTGACAGATTTTAGAGATTCAAATGAGGAAAAAGAACCGGGAGAAGATTTGCTTTTAAAATTCGCAATAAATAAAATCGAAACACTCAATAAAAAGTATGATAGAAAGGGCAATGATACTTTCTTCCTTTTTCATCGCCAACGCCAATGGAATACTAAAGAAAAAAAATGGATGGGTTACGAACGCAAGCGTGGAAAACTTGGTGCATTGAATGCTTTGATATTGGAAGGAAGAAAAGATGCTTTCTCTGCAGTCGTTGCGGACGAAGCTATTTACCGCTCCATAAAATACATCATAACGCTTGATACAGATACACAGCTTCCCCGGGATACGGCTTCTAAAATGGTGGGAAAGATGACACATCCTTTAAACCAACCTGTGTATTCAGAAAAAAAACGAAGGCTTATCAATGGTTATACAATTCTTCAGCCACGGGTTTCAAATAGTTTACCCATCAGCGGTAGTCCGATTTACGCACGCATTCATGGCAATGAACCCGGCACAGATCCTTATACAAGAGCCGTATCAGATGTTTACCAGGATCTTTTTAAAGAAGGATCTTTTATTGGTAAAGGAATTTATGATGTAGCTGTTTTTGAAAAAATATTGGATAAACGTTTCCCTGAAAACAGGATATTGAGTCATGATCTTTTAGAAGGTGCTTATGCAAGAGCTGGATTAATGACGGATGTTCAGCTTTATGAAGAATATCCCGATTCTTATCTGGCAGATATACAAAGAAGGCATCGATGGATAAGAGGAGACTGGCAAATCGCTGACTGGGTTACCCCATTCGTTCCGGGATATGACAGGAAGCTTCATAAAAATCCTGTTTCTACAATTTCAAAATGGAAGATATTTGATAACCTGCGCCGCAGTCTTGTTCCCATTGCAACGCTTTTGTTATTGCTGGCAGGCTGGACCATTTTGCACAATGTTTTACTTTGGAATATAGTATTTATTGCCATTATATTTTTGCCTGCATTTGTAAATTATATATGGGAACTTTATCACAAACCAAAAGATGTTGTTTTTCATCAACACTTTGCATTTGTTACCCGCTCATTAAAAGATCATCTTGCACAAAGCCTGATCGATCTTATTTGTTTACCTTTTGAATCCTTTAATAATTTACATGCCATCCTGATTACAGCCTGGCGCACTGCAGTATCAGGAAAAAATCTTCTGCAATGGAATCCTTCATCTCATACAAGACTAATAAATACGTTGGGAAACAACCTGCGTAAAATGTGGATAGGGCCTTTTATTGCAATTACATGTTTTATATATTTATCTTTTAATTATCCGCTTTCACTGGTTACCGCTTTCCCATTTTTAATTGCATGGTTGCTTTCACCTTTTGTAGCATGGTATGTAAGCCGTCCTGCTGAAGATGAAAAAGATACAATATCAGTTGATCAAACAATTTATCTCCGGCAACTTGCAAGAAAGATCTGGTCCTTCTTTGAAACCTATGTTACAAAAGAAGACAACTGGTTGCCACCAGATAATTACCAGCAAGAACCTGTAGAAAGAATAGCCCATCGTACTTCACCCACAAATATTGGATTGTCATTACTATCCAATCTTACAGCAGATGATTTTGGTTATATTACGCACAGTGAATTATTGGAACGCACAGCGAATACAATGGAAACATTACATCGCATGGAAAGATATCGCGGTCATTTTTACAACTGGTATGATACACAAACGCTGGCTACATTAAATCCAAAATACATTTCAACAGTAGATAGCGGAAATTTTGTTGGGCATGTAATGACTTTAAAACAGGCATTGCTTGTAATTCCCGAAAAGAAAATAATCGGGATTCATTTGTTTGAAGGTATGATCGACACGCTTGGTATTCTCATTGATAAAACAAAAGAAAAATCTTTATTAATAAAATTCAAAGAAGATCTTGAAAATAATTATGCAGCAAAACAGGATGATGTTTTTGAACTTAAAAATTATTTAGAGAATATAGAAGCTTCATTGAAAGAGATCCTCACCCAACTGGATCTTGATCCGGATGAAGAAGATGATTGGTGGGCAGAGAAATTAGTATTACAAATAAAAAATATCAAAAAAGAAATAGTTACTTTTTTCCCCTGGGTGCAATTACCAAAACCTCCTGCTAAATTTGAAACACTATTGCCGGATCTTCCTGCGGTTCCAAATATTGCACAACTTTCAAAGATTGAACAAACATTTTTACAAAAGATCATTGCTGCTTATTATCCTGATAATTCAACAGAAGAAAATGAATGGCTCAATCATTTTCGTGAAGGGATAACAGAATCTGCAAGAAGGGCTAAGGAAATGTTGCTGAGGCTTGGGCAACTTATAGCAAGATGCAATGATTTTGCAAATATTGAATTTGATTTTTTATATGATAAGACACAACACTTATTAAGTATTGGATATAACGTTGATGAACACCGCCGCGACAATAGTTTTTATGACCTGCTTGCATCTGAAGCAAGGCTCACCACTTTTGTTGGAATAGCCCAGGGTAAATTGCCGCAACAAAGCTGGTTTGCATTGGGAAGGCAGCTCACCAGTGTAGGTAGCACATCATTATTACTTTCCTGGAGCGGTTCTATGTTTGAATACCTGATGCCAATGCTGGTAATGCCTTCTTATGAAAATACATTGCTCGATCAAACACACAAAGCGGTAGTACAAAAACAAATGGAATATGGAAGAAAAAGAAATGTGCCGTGGGGGATTTCTGAATCAGGTTATAGTATGGTAGATGCACATCTCAATTACCAGTATCGTGCATTTGGTGTGCCTGGCCTTGGTTTTAAACGTGGGCTCGGTGAAGATTTAGTCATCTCGCCTTATTCAACAATCATGTCGTTGATGGTTGCACCAAAAGATGCCTGTGAGAATCTGGAAATTTTAAAATCATCTGGCTTTGAAGGTAAATATGGTTTTTATGAAGCGGTAGATTATACGTCTTCAAGATTACAAAGAAGGCAGGCATTCTCGATAGTGAAATCGTTTATGGCGCATCACCAGGGAATGAGTTTTTTATCAATCAATTATCTTTTGAATGATAAACCAATGCAACAGAGATTTGAAGCGGATGTACAGGTTAAATCAACTTTATTATTATTGCAGGAAAGAATACCAAGAATCACTACTTTCTATTCTCCGACAGTTCATGAAGGCGATATAAATATTATACCAGGTGGCACAGAAACAATGCGTGTGATCAATACGCCACATACCACCATTCCCGAAGTGCAGTTGTTGTCGAATGGAAGATATCATGTTATGTTAAGCAATGCCGGAGGTGGTTATAGCCGCTGGAAAAATATTGCACTTACCCGTTGGCGTGAAGATTGTACCTGTGATAACTGGGGGACTTTTTGTTTTATACGCGACCTGGAAACCAATTCGTCCTGGTCAACAGCATTTCAGCCAACATTGAAACAAGGAGATAATTACGAAGCCGTTTTTTCACAGGGACGTGCAGAATTCAGGCGCAAAGATCTTTCGTTTGAAACACACACAGAGATCATTGTTTCTCCCGAGGATGATATCGAATTGAGAAGGGTTCACCTTACCAATAAATCACGCAAAAGAAGATCGATTGAAATAACAAGTTATGCAGAAGTGGTACTTGCAAATCCCATGTCGGATGAAGCTCATCCGGCATTTAGTAATTTATTTGTTCAGACAGAGATCGTGGAACATCGTCATGCAATTATCTGTACACGAAGGCCACGTTCCATAGAAGAAAACAATCCTTCTATGTTTCATTTAATGAAAGTACACAATGCAGTAATACAAAAAATTTCTTATGAATCAGATCGGGCAGAATTTATTGGAAGAGGTAATTCCATTAATGATCCGAAAATAATAAATCAAAAAGCTGAATTATCCGGCGGCCAGGGATCCGTACTTGATCCTGTTGTCGCTATTCAATATCGCATTTTCATTGAGCCTTATGAAACGGCTGTGATTGATATGTTGTATGGTATTGCCGAAACAAAAGAATTGTGCAATAGCCTCGTTGATAAATACCAGGATAAACACAGCAGCAATCGTGGGCTCGAACTTTCATGGACACATAGCCAGGTGATATTGCGCCAGATCAATGCGGTTGAGGCTGATGCGCAATTGTATAACAGGCTGGCTAGCTCGATCATTTTTGCAAATGCTTCTCTTCGTTCAGACCCTGCCGTTATTATTAAAAATTTACGCGGACAACCAGGTTTGTGGAGCTATGCTATTTCCGGTGATTTGCCGATTGTACTTTTGCAAATTGAAGATGTAGCGAATATAGATTTGGTAAAACAACTTCTACAGGCACACGTTTACTGGCGTTTAAAAGGATTGATCGTTGATCTTGTTATCTGGAACGAAGATCACGGCGGTTACAGGCAGGCGTTATTAGATAGAATTCACAGTATGGTAGTTCCTGGCATTTCTGCAGAGATCAAAGATCAGCCAGGTGGAATTTTTATTCGTTCGGCAGACCAGATATCAAATGAAGACAGGATATTATTTCAATCAGTTGCACACGTAGTTATCTCTGATCGTTTGGGGACGCTTGAAGAACAGATCAACAGGGGAAATAAATTTAAGACAGCAATACCCGCTTTCAGTCCTACTAAATTTCATATGTCTGCAGATATTGAATCAAAGACCATTTTAATGCCCGAGGGATTACAATTCTTCAATGGTACTGGTGGTTTTTCAAAGGATGGAAAAGAATATGTGATCATAACAACGCCTGAACGGCATACACCGGCGCCATGGGTAAATGTATTGGGCAACCCGGGTTTTGGTACAGTGATATCAGAAAGCGGCCAATCGTACACGTGGGTAGAGAATGCACATGAGATAAGGCTTACACCCTGGAACAATGATCCTATTTCTGATTTGAAAGGCGAAGCGTTTTATTTACGTGATGAAGAAAATGGAAGGTTCTGGTCACCATCGCCTTTACCGTGTCGTGGTAAACCTGCTTATATTACAAGACATGGATTCGGCTATAGTTCATTTGAACACCGGGAAGATGGCGTTGATTCAACCATGACGGTTTTTATTGATGTCGATGCGCCGGTAAAATTTATTGTGCTAAAAATCCGCAATTCATCCGGCAGGCCACGCCGCATGTCTGTGACTGGTTATGTAGAATGGGTATTGGGCGATCTTCGGGCAAAGACAATTATGCACACCATAACAGAACTGGATAAACGCAGTGGAGCCATTCTTGCAAGAAATGCATACAGCACCGAATTTGAGAACAGGGTGGCTTTTTTTGATGTGGACGATGCAGGCAGAACTTATACTGCAGATCGTTCTGAATTCATTGGAAGAAATGGTTCGCTTGCAAATCCAGATGCCATGAGCCGTACAAGATTATCTGGAAAAATGGGGGCTGCATTAGATCCCTGTGGCGCATTGCAGGTGATTTTTGATCTTGCTGAAGATGAAGAAAAAGAAATAACTTTTCGCCTCGGCGCAGGAAGAAATATCAGTGAAACTTTATCAATTATACAAAAATATGAAGGAAATAATGCCGCTAAAGATGCATTGAAAAAAGTACATGCCTTCTGGCAAACGACATTGGGTGCGGTTCAGATTGAAACACCAGATGCCGCTACAAATATTCTTGCAAATGGCTGGCTGAATTATCAAACACTTGCTTGCAGGATATGGGCAAGAAGTGGCTTCTATCAATCAGGAGGTGCATGGGGTTTCAGGGATCAATTACAGGACACATTATCATTGTTGCATTCAAAGCCAGGATTGGTAAGACAGCAAATTGTTCTTTGTGCTTCCCGTCAATTTAAAGAAGGAGATGTACAACATTGGTGGCATCCGCCAAAAGGAAGAGGTGTTCGTACCACATGCTCAGATGATTATTTGTGGTTGCCATATGTTACTGCAAAATATGTAGAAGCAACAGGTGATGAAAGTATTTTGGATGAATCTATTTCCTTTTTAGAAGGAAGATCATTGAATGCCGGGGAAGAATCCTATTATGATCTTCCAATGCAATCTGATAAGCAGGCAAGTTTATATGATCATTGTGTAAATGCAATTACGCATGGATTAAAATTCGGTGAACATGGTTTGCCTTTCATTGGTTCCGGAGACTGGAATGACGGCATGGATAAAGTGGGCAATCATGGTAAAGGAGAAAGTGTATGGCTCGCATTTTTTCTCTATGATATTTTAAAACGATTTTCTGAAGTTGCGTTGCTAAAAAAAGATAATGGTTTTGCAGATAACTGTTTGCATACTGCTGAAACACTTCGTGATAATATCAATAAAAATGCATGGGATGGATCATGGTACAGGCGTGCTTACTTCGATGATGGCACACCGTTGGGTTCAAAAATAAATGAAGAATGTAAAATTGATTCTATTGCACAAAGTTGGGCGGTGCTATCCAAAGCAGGGGATAAAGATCGTTCATTGATGGCAATGCAAAATGCAGGTAAACAACTGATCAGGGAACAAGATGGACTGATACAGCTTTTTGATCCTCCTTTTGATAAGTCATCTTTAAATCCCGGTTATATTAAAGGTTATGTTCCCGGCGTTAGAGAGAACGGTGGCCAGTACACGCACGCAGCAGTTTGGCTGGTGATGGCTTATGCTGCATTGGGCAATCGTGAAAAGACCTGGGAACTTTTAAAAATGATCAATCCTCTTAATCACGGCAGTGACGAATCAAAAATAAATATTTATAAAGTTGAACCTTATGTAATTGCAGCTGACGTTTACGCAGAGCCGATGCACAAGGGCAGGGGAGGTTGGACCTGGTACACAGGTTCTGCCGGATGGATGTATCAGTTGATCATAGAATCATTTATTGGTTTGAAACGTGTTGGAAATGTTTTGACATTTAAGCCTTGTCTGCCGCAGGGATGGGATGATGTGAAAATTAGTTACAGGTATTTAGATACGATTTATCATATTCAATTGAAAGATGCTGGAATAAATAATTCAGCTAAGATCATTGAGAATGGAATTGAAAAGAATGAATCATCCATTGCATTGGTGAATGATCAGAAAGAACATGAAGTGGTTTTTTATGGTGGAGTGTGAAGGATAAAGTTGTGAAAGAATTGTCTTGAGATTTATTGCCGTTGACTGAAGTCAACGGCAATGAATTAATAAAAAGTATATTTAAAGATCTCTTTATTTTTATTTCCACCACGGGTTATATATACATGGCTTTCCAAAAGGCCATTCTCAGAATAATAATACTTATCTTTTAAAACATCATAGTCTGAATAAATTTTAATCGGCGGCGTATCTGTGTACTTACTTTTTTTTATCCTGTCTTGCACATCATAAGTATTTTGAAATTCTCTTTTCCAGGATTCTGTAGTATCTCCATTTGGTAAAATTTTTCTTTCAATGATCATTTTTGCTTGTGAATATTCATCATAATAAATTATGCGTAACTGGGGATTTCCATTGAATGTCGTCTTGATAGTCTCCATGTATGGGTTATAGGAATAGATGGTTTCGCTACTTCCTTTATTAAAAGTATCAACATACGTTTTTTTGATCACCCGCTGCATGTCATCATGCTCGATGATTGTTTCTATTACATGATTATATCCATGCATTTTCTTACTGATGCTGTCATAAAATGTATTCCAGTAAAATGTTTCCTTTACCAGGTTTTGTTGATCATCGTATTTCAAAATGCGTGTTCCGTAATGATGATGCGTTCCATTTGTAAAGTACTTACATTGAACCAATAGCCCACTGTAATCAAAAGAATCAATGATTTCAGCTAAATCTTCTCTTACATAAAAGGATACTTTCGTTTTTACATGGTTTTGTTTATAAACAGCAGAAGGCTGATAGTAATAGGGCCATTGGGCAAATCCCTTTACAGCAATCAATAAAAGAAGAAAAAAAATAAATGTCGTTCTCATAATGGATAAAGGAACGTTTTTTTTAAGTATTACAAAAGAAATTGTACAAGAAAAAAGAATTATAAAAAGTGATTTTAAATTTCTCCTATAATCAACAGGTCAGCATCAGCAATTCTTGAGTGCTGCCTTCTGGTCTCTGACCAACGGCGCAAATTGTTGAAAAGATGTAGCAACAATATGACTGAATAAAGTATATTTAATAATGAACATTTTTTTTTCTAAATATAAATGGTATTTCTTTTTAGTCTTGTTTAGTAGCTGCGAAGCCACTATTAAAAAAGATTTTATACTTCCTTATGGATTTAGAGGCGAGGTCGCTATTATTTATGAATATCCAGGAGGCCAGGATAAAACGGTTAAAGAAGGCCGTCAGCAATTTGAAATTCCCGATTCGGGAGTAATATTTATTAAATCCAGCAACGAATTTGGGCATATAGATTACAGATTCTTTATTAAGGATAAAAACGGATCCTTAAATGAATTGTATGCTTATAGTTTTCAAAATGATGAAGAAAAGAAATTGTACGTATATAACGAGCGGGTAGAGACGATGGTTTGTGCGGCTGCAAATAATAAGAGTGCCGGATATGTATATGAACTTTTTACTGTTGGTAAACAAACTGACTCAATAGCAAATAAAAATTCTTTTTTATTTGAAAAACGACTAAAAAGATTATTTGGTTGCCAGGAATAATTTACTTGTAAAGAAGATTAAAGAAAAATATTAGTGAATAAAAACGGGCGGATTTTTTCAGATGCGCCGTTGGTCGGAGACCAGACGGAGGAGTTCATAGAGCAGATTTATTGCCGTTGACTTAAGTCAATGGCAATAAATCACTCCGGCTTCGCATCATACAAAATATTAATCGAATTATTATCTGTCAAATCCGTTTCAAGCATAAAAGCTCTTCTTTGTTTTCCATCAATGATCTCAAGCACTGCTGTATTAGGCGGAATGGCGCCAAGATTATTTGCTACAAAAAGTAATTTATTTGGTCCGGGATCTATGGTAACTGAAATAAATTGTGGTTGCTTTTTTACCATGAAAGCCTGTACAACCCAATGGCCATTTATACTTAATGAAATACTATCGCCATCTTCTACAGCATCATCCCAAAGAGCCAGAATGATCTGGCGTGAACTTGTTTTAACAGTACCAACAAATTTCGAACTTCTTAAAAGCCATGTTTCAGCCAGCGCTTTTGCAGAATCATTTTGTAAAAGATTCCTTCCTGACGGATCGGGGTAGTGGTAGTTTTTAATATCTCTTTGCAGATCGGCCTGTGATAATTCCCGTAAAATACTGTTTTGAAGATCGGTATTATTTTCTTTTTCTTTATCAGGAGCGTAATAGATCTTAGCGACAATAAATGTAGCGGCTGCATCATTTTTATTGGCAAAGTCAAGGGAGAATCTTTTATCGCCGATTTCAACTGCTACATTGCCTGTGCTGGTAACTGTTTTTCCATAACCATCAGCAAAAAAAACAAGGATGTTTAAACCAGTATCAAGCTTTATGTCTTCTACAGGTTTTCTTTCAGTCAGGTCGTTCATGTCAACGATTGTATTTCCATTTAATACGACGGATACAATACCGCTACCTTTTTTATTGCTGCTAAAATTAATGGTGCCTTTGCCATCTTTTACTGTGAGCATATTGGCAATACCATAATAATCCATGGATATGCCTGGCGTTAAGATGGTATCTGAATATGGGCTCTCCAGGGAAGCGTTATCTGTCTTTTTTAATTTGATCTCCGCATCCTGTAAAAAGTTACGGAGATGCGTAGCCGTAGTTTTTTGTGTTTCGGGAAAGCGGGCAGGATCTGGCATATTAACGCCATATTGTTTTGCGAACAACCTGTCAACAGATAAAAACGATGTTCCTTTAAGATCTTTGCTCAGGTCGAATACTCCATTCATTAATATGGTCCAGTTGCCAATACTGAACGGGGTTTCTTCAGCAGCAATTTTATTTTTGCCAATGGATAATTGCCTGATATTTCTTTTTACCAACAGTAAATGATAAGTAGCGTTAAAACTGTCGCACTGTAATTTCATTTCAGCAGGGTAGAGCATATTCTTTTCCGGCGATCCGATCTGCAATTCTATAATGATTGGTTTTGCCCCGGCAGCAGGTGAGTATTCCATTTGCCATGTTCCTATGAAGGCATCTGTTTGTGCAAATGAATTAAAAGAAAATGACAGGCAGCAAAAAAATAATATTAAAATGGGTGGCTTCATGAAGCGATCTGCTTTGTTATTTTTATACAGTTGATTATTCAAACAACTCCAGTTTGTTTTTCGGGCGACGTTTATCTTCCCAGCTAAAATTATTAAGAAATTTAAGATCAGGAGGAATTTGTTTCAATGGATACATCGTTCCATCAACATCATTTATAAATTTTATTTTGTTGAGTTCTTTATTTACGAAGTAGATATCAATCACATCGCCCTTACTACGGTTCATACCTACATAAGCGCTGTCATCGTCCTGCGGATAAAATATACTTTCAGCGGGTGAACCTTTTACACGAATATAATCGATGGTGCCTTCTTTAAAATATCCATTGATGGTTCTTCCCCCCATTTGATGATAAAATCCTTCCTTCGTTTTGTTGATCACAATGCTATTAAAGAAAACGTATATTTTTTTTGCTTTTTGATTTTCTGTGTATAAATGCATGGTATCTCCTTTCACTTGTGTGGAATCATTCCAGAATACAGGTTTACCAAATAATTTAAAAGTAGAATCTTCTGTTGAGTAATACATACTGTCACTCACGGCCTGCATCGAATCATTATAGATCCTTACATGATGAAAGCCGAGAAAATAACGGATGCTGTCTTTGGGTACATGGTTAATATCAACAGCAGTTGTTTCTTTTAATGTATCAGTTGTAGTGATGATTGCAGGTTTGGTAGTCGTATCTTTTTTTTCTTTGGAAAAATTTGCGGCTGCTACACTATCCACTCGTGCTGCTGCATTTTTCATTTTTGAAACAACACTATCTATCCGGACATTAGAGACACTATCAAGGTTTTTAATAGAAGCAACAGAATTTCCTTGCACACTATCTTTTAAAGGTTTCAAACTATCTTTTAAAGGAACCTGGTTGTTTGTAACCAACGCAAGTCTTGCATCAAAACTCAAACTGTCTTTGTTAACTGGGGCTTTAATCTTTGTTGTATCATTTTTTAAAGTATCAACTGTGGTAACAATATTATTTTCTACTGTATCATATTTTCTAAGGCCGGAATAAAGCGTGTCTGCTGCTACGTAAGTACTGTCACCATCTTTGTAAAATATCATTACGGGTTTACGGGTTGCAAGAAAAGTATTGTTCTTTTTGTTGATGAACATCTGATCACTAAACAGCATTATATTGTTTACACTATCAACAAATTTTGCATGATTCTCTACCTGGATTGTACCAGTTTCTCCTTCATAAACCATTTTATCACCGCTTAAAGAAGTTCTGCTTTTGTCATCTTTGAAAGAACTTTTACTATCAAAAACGGCGTTGCCTGTTTCTAAATTATAAGAACCCGAATTCGTATCTATAATCCCATCTTTACTTACAATATGCGTTGGAGAAATAAAATACGCCGTTTTAAATTCTGTATTATAACGAAGACTGTCTGCCGTCATATTGTATTTCGGATCTACAAGATGAACATTGTTTTTAAATACGGCATCTTTTGTATCGGAATAATAAGTGCCTTCCTGGCTGGTTAAAACGGTTTTATCATTGATAACTTTACCACCGCCGCTGTAATTGGCAATACCTGTTCCTATATTATATATAAGGTCTTCGGTTGTTAATATAGCCTTGCCATCTGTAAGCTTTACATTTTTTTGCAGGTGTGCGATCCTTTCGCTGCCAACATATCTCAGGTATTGTGCGTAGGTATGCATGGTATCACCGTCATTGATATGTACATTTCCAAAAACTTCGGCTATGCCGGTCAGTTGGTTAAGGATGATGCTGTCACCCATCAATAAAGTACCCCCTTGTTTTACTTTGGCATCGCCTGCAAGTGTTTGAAATACGGTTGAATCTTTAGTGATCTGCCGTTGGCTCCTGGCGCTAATGATTTCAATGGTTCTAAGCGTGTCGGGTGGAACAGGGGAAACAACCTGTGCCGTACAAAATTGCACAGAGAAGAAAAAACAAGCGAAAAAAAATATTTTATAAAAAATTGACAACAGTATAATTTAGGTCATTGAGTTAATGCTGCAATTTGCAGCATTATAATCTAAAGCTATCATAAATTTTAGTTGTTAATCCGCTTTTTTAATAATATACGGCGAATTAACAGTATCCACCGTTGGAGAAGTTAACGGAGAACCTTTTTGTTTTTTTCCAAACACAGAAATAGATACATAACGTTTTGGATTGATCCTGATATCATCTATCAATACATTTAGTTTATTGGCCGTTGAAGCAAGATTTTTATACAACGTTGGATCATTCAATAATAATCCAGCAGTTCCATTTGTGCTATCCAGTTTTCCTGTCATTGATTTAAGGTCATTGATGGTTGCGTCAAGTGTATTGAGCGTTTTTTGAAGATCGAGGTTTGCAAGATGTGTGGTTGTTTTATCAAGATTGGTCAACACACTTGTTACTTTATCATTACTTGCTGCAAGATTACTTGTAACAGAGTTTGCATTATTCAATGTTTTGGCAAGTGCGCCTGTTTGCGAGTTCAATACCTCATTTAAAGAAGCACTGGATTTTAGTAAAGCCGCTGTTATTTTATTCAGGTTATCCAATGTACCTGCAATATTATTTTTGGCAGCAGGATCAATCACGCTATTTACTTTTATTAATAAACTATCTATCGAGTTTACCGCTTTTGAAACCTGGAAAAGAACCGGATCAACTTTTTTCAATACATCATTGAAGATGCCGGAAGAAGCTTCAGTAAAAATGGTGTCATTATTTTTTAAGTAAGTAGTAGCGTCGCCTAATTTAATTTCAATGCTTGGTGTAGATAAAAGATCAGGCTTTATCATTGCAATTGAATTCGTTGGAATATGGATGTCCTTGGTAATATTCATGTTTACCGTGATCCTGCGCATATCCTTATCAGTGCTGATCTTATAAACAGTACCAACCTGAAGACCGTTTATAACAATGGGGTTGGAGGGGGCAAGTTTTTGAACATTTCCATATATTCCATAAATGGCTGTGCTCTTGCTAAAAAATGTTTTTCCTTTTAAAAAGTTAAAGCCAATTATTAATACAGCAATAGATACAACTGCAACTACTCCAACCTTAAATTCATTTGATATTTTCACTCTTGTAAAAAGTTTACATTAAAAAAAGTTTGTACACAATAATATTTGATGAAAGCGAAGCGTAACAATTAATTTTTTTAGGTACTAAACGCTATTTATAAAAATACTGAAGTTCGTTCCTTTAATTTCAAAAACTATTCCACAAGCCGGGATAAGATTTAGTTTGTTGCCGGATGCGGATTTTCTGTCCATTCTTTATAGCGTATAACGGCCTGTGTTATTGCTTCTGCCAGTTCCTGCTGGCCCTTATCACTATTTAAATATTTTTCATCTTCAGGGTTATTGATAAAGCCTGTTTCAACAAGGATAGCGGGCATGTTTGTGGCTTGTAATACCCATATTCCCTTTTGACGTTGGTTTACGCCCAATGCAGGACGTCCGGTTTTTTCTATCTCATCGTTTACCATTGTCGCAATACGATCACTTTTAACCTGGTAACGTTGAGCATATATTTGAGCAATATTTCTTCCAACAGCACTCGTATAGTCAATAGGGGTAAAACTTGAATCGGTATTTGAACCATCTTCCACTTCGAAGTCACCTTCTTCCTGCATAATGGCTTTTAATTTATCACTCGTTTTATGAGCGGCGAATATCCATACGCTCGTACCATTTCTTGTGAGTGGTAATTTAAAATATTCATATATTGGTTCAACAACACTATATGGGGTAGATATTTTTTTCTTTTTCTTTCCCTTCCCTTTATAAGTAACCTTATAACGGGTTACAGTGTGGGAGCCGATCTTGCGGCGGCCGGTTTTTAATGGGCCCGAATCGGCATGTATACAAAGGAAAAGGTCGCCCTTGTTTTCGTTGGCGATCTTTGCTTTTTCTCTTACATCATCAAAAACATCCGTGGTCCGTGTTGGTACGACTTTTATATCCGGCAATTGCTTTTTTAATTCTGCTACCAGTTTCATTGAAATGGCAAGAGTAACATCTTTCTCTTTTGAGCGAAGGGAGTTTTCATACTGTCCGGTAGCACCATTGTCCGAACCACCATGGCCCGCATCAACAATAATTGTTTTTATTCTTTTAGGAGTTTGGGAAAAGACAGCATTACAGAAAGTGAATTGAAATACAAAAAATGAAAAAATAAAAAACAATTTTTTTCCAGGCATGTGCATCAGGTTTTTTTAATGGGTTTTGTAATTGTGCAATTATTCACAATTACATGATGGTATTATGGCTATTTTTGTCAATTACAGCTATGAACCATCACTACAAAGGTAAGGCAAAATATATATTAGCTTGGCTCGCTGCTTTCATTTTCGTTTTTATAACGTTGTATAGTCATGCCTTTGATACAAAAGGATTTTACTTTCACATTAGTTTAACTGCTGATACATTACCTGTAAAAATCAGGGATACTATTCCTGTAAAGAATTTAAAAGATAGCTTAAAACTTCCTGTTGATTCTTTAAACCCTGCGGTTTCTGAAGAAGTGCAGCCTGGAATTATTGAAATAAAAAAAGCAACTAAAACAGATTCACTCTATCAATTTTCGGTAGATACATTTTCTTATAAGTCATCAAAAGATTCATTGGATGCGCCCATCAGTTATCATGCGGATGATTCGATGGTATTGGATGTGCCTACAAAAAAGATATTGCTCTACGGAAAAACATCTACTGTAAAATATCTGAGCAGCGAATTGGGTGCACCGCTTATTGAATTTGATCAAAAAACAAATCTTGTATCAGCAATATTACAAAAAGACAGTACAGGGAAAGTAATTGCATATCCTTCTTATAATGATAAGGATTTTAAATCCATCAGTGATACGATCAGGGTGAATATGAAAACGGGCGTAGGGCTAACAAAAGGTACGTACACGCAACAGGGTGAAATGTTTGTTTATGGTGAAAAAATAAAGAAGGTTGATGCAAATGTTTTTTATGCATTGCGTGGCAGGTTTACTACCTGCAACCTTGATACGCCACATTTTGCTTTTGTAAGTAGCAAGATAAAATTCATCAATAAGAAAATGGCGTTCAGTGGTCCTGTGCATCCCGAATTTGAGGGTGTGCCATTGCCAATCGTTCTGCCATTTGGCATCTACCCGTTAACACAAGGAAGACACTCAGGCCTTATCGCTCCTTCATTTGCAGCCAATGAACAATACGGTCTTTCATTGGATGGTCTTGGCTATTATAAAATATTAAGCCCGGTTTGGGATGCCGTTATCCGCGGAACAATCTATTCTTATGGAGGATGGAATGCTAATCTGAGTCCGAGGTATTTTAAGAAATACCGATACCAGGGCAATTTTAATTTGAGTGCGGTGAGAAGTAAAATAGGATTTAAAGGAGACCCTGACTACCAGGTAAGGAAAGAATATAATGTTAGATGGACACACAGTGCAGATACCAAAGCAAGACCAGGTGTTACTTTCCAGGCAAATGTAAATGCAGGAACGAGTAAATACAATGAAAGTGTACCAAACAGTCCGAACCTGAATTTTAATAATACGCTAAGTTCAACCATTAATTATGGTAAGGTTTGGCAAAACAAGCCTTTCAATATCCAGGTTGCTGCGAATCATGATCAGAATACTACTACTGGATTGATCAATGTCAACTTCCCAAATATTAGTTTTAATGTAAACACAATATATCCATTCAGGAAAAAAGAATCTGTTGGTACACCCAAATGGTACGAGAATCTTGGAATTGCTCTTAACACAAATGTTCGTAGTGGTTCTCATTTTTACGATTCAACAAATGGGTGGAAACAACTTTCACAAAATTACAAATGGGGAGCGACACATAGTGTTCCTATTACATTATCATTACCTGCACTTGGCCCTGTACAAATATCGCCCAGCATCAATTACCAGGAAGCATGGTACCAGCAAAAATCCCGGCTGTATTGGAACAGTGCAGATAAATCGGTGGACACAGCGATTAACAAAGGTTTTTTTACAGCCCGTGATATGAGTTTTGGTGTTGGGCTTTCCACCCGTCTTTTTGGATCTTATCTTTTCAGGAAAAACAGCAAGGTACAGGCAATAAGGCATGAAGTAAGGCCAACGTTATCTGTAAACTATAAACCTGATCTCAATAGCAAGAATTTTTATGATGTGCAAACTGATAGTGCCGGTAATTACAAAACAAGCTATTCTGTTTTTGACAATAATATTGTTGGCGCATTTGGAAGAGGAAAATTTGCCGGGCTAACCTTTGGTATTGATAATAATATTCAAATGAAAGTGCGTAACAGGAAAGATACTGCTGCCGATGCTGTTAAGAAGATCACGTTGATTGATGGATTAGGAATTAACGGGAGTTATAATTTCCTGCTTGATTCATTCAGGTTAAGTACCCTAACTGTTACGGCGAGGAGTAATTTGTTTAATAAAATAAATATAACAGCAAATGCTTCATTCGATCCATATATAACGGATGCGACAGGACGCCGTATAGACAAATTAATCTGGACCAAAAAAGTGGCTACCCTGGGTACGCTTACCAGTGGAGGCATCTCGTTATCGAGCCAGTTTAAAGGAGGTGATAAATCATCATCACCCACACAGGGAGGATTGACCAATAATGCCGCTGTTCAAAACAGGAACCTAAATACGACTGGCCTTCCACTTGATGAATATCAGCAGGAGGCTTTGTATATGCAGAATAATCCCGGCGAGTTTGCCGATTTTTCAATTCCGTGGACAGTCGATTTTTCTTATTCATTAAGATTTACCCAGTATCATACGCAGGCTACATCAACCACGGAAAGTAAATTGGTAAAAACCCTTAGCCAGGATGTGAATTTTAATAATTCTATCAACCTGACAACTAAATGGAAATTAGGTATACAGGGCTCCTATAATATCACACAAAAAAAGCTGGGTGTATTGAGTATGTACTTATCAAGAGATCTGCATTGCTGGCAAATGACGATCAATATTTCTCCTGTAGGAACCTATCGTTTCTTTACGATAAATATTAGTCCTAAGTCTTCTTTGTTAAGGGATATTAAAGTGAACAGGACTAGAGGCTTTTATGATCAGCCATAATACTTCGTTATTCGTGATTCCTTGTTCCTTGTTCGATATTCTATCCTGGCTGATGCTTCTGAAGAAATATTCAATATTCAATATTCAACGCTCGATATTCAATGTTCAGCGGAATTGCATTTTTCATTGAATATTGTACGTTGATTATTGAATATTAAAATCAGAAACTTTCGATATCAAAAAATACATCCAATAGAATAAGCACACTCAGCACTCAGCACTCATAATTCAGCACTCTTTACGTAATAATCTTTCATCATTAAAAATACTTTCTGATTCAATGCTGCTGCAGTTGTATTAAGGGGTGATACCGCAGGTAAAAAATGCATCTTTAGTTGTGTAGGCAAAAGATAGAAAAATTTATCAATGGGCGTTGCTTTTTTTGTACCGGTAATGATGCATGGGATGATCTCTTTTTGTGTATTGATGGAGAGTATAAATGCACCATCATAAAACTTTTTTAGTGGCTCGTTTGTCCTGTTGCGTGTTCCTTCGGGATAAATGCACATATGCATCCCCGATAGTAGCACTGCTTTCATGGCATCAATGCTTTTGGAACGGCTTTTATCATTTTTTCTGTCCACAAGTACAGATCCTTTTGAATAAAACCAGCCGAACAGAGGAACCTTTGCAAAAGAAGCTTTGGCGATTGTTTTATTGGCGCCTGGTACAAATGGAGAGGATAAGGGTACATCGAGTAAAGCATTGTGATTAAAGACTACAATATAATTTTGTCCTTCAAAAAAATTTTCTTTACCTGTAACTGTTACGGGGCAACCAATAAGGAAAAGCCAAACCCGCATCCAGCATCTTGAGATCCGGATAAAATATTTTTGTCCTTTTACTTCTTCCATGGCATAGGAAAACATCGAAGGAATAAATATAATCAGGAAGGTTGTAATAAAAGAGATCAACGCCCAAAGGCACCATATCCTTGCAAAAATATTTTTAACGATTTTCATTATTGATCCGATAATAATTTCCAGTCTATTGGCTGTTGGCCATGTTGCATAAGTAGCTGGTTTGTTTTAGAAAAATGGTTACATCCAAAAAAGCCAGTGTGTGCTGAAAGCGGAGAGGGGTGTGCTGCTTTCAATATAAAGTGTTTTGTTTCATCAATGAGCGCTTGCTTTTCTTGCGCAAATTTGCCCCATAATAAAAATATTATGCCTGTTTTCTCATCTGATATTTTCCTGATCACTTCATCCGTAAATTCGGCCCAACCATATTTTGCATGGCTTAGAGGTTCACCGGCACGAACAGTTAAAGCAGCATTAAGTAATAAGACTCCTTGTTTGGCCCATTTTTCCAGATTGCCATATCCGGGGGGCATTTCAATTCCAAGGTCCTGCTGAATTTCTTTAAAAATATTTACGAGCGACGGCGGAGGCTTGATACCGGCAGCGACAGAAAAACTCAATCCATGTGCCTGTCCTTCGCCGTGATAAGGATCCTGGCCAATAATAACGACTCTTACTTCATCAAAGGGAGTTTGGTCAAAAGCATTAAATATTAATTTCCCCTGTGGGAATATCTTTTTGCCAATAATTTTTTCAGTTTTAAGGAATGTAACCAGCTGCTGGAAATAAGTTTTATTGAATTCATCTTTCAATACAGCCTTCCAACCAGGTTGGATATGAACATGCATACTTTTGATTTAAGGAACAAAAATGCGCAAAAAACGTATATATAATATCAATCAGCAAAGAAAAGGATATAATTATGTTTAAACGCTTTTGCCTTATGCAGTGAAAATTTATTCAGCATATTAGAGCATAAACAATATATTTGCAACCCAAAATTCACTGGTCCGGTAGCTCAGTTGGATAGAGCATCAGCCTTCTAAGCTGAGGGTCATTGGTTCGAATCCAATCCGGATCACAATTAATTAGTCTATTATTAGTTCGGCTAAAAAACTAATAATTACTAAAATATTAATGTATAAGCCTGCATATTGCACGTTTTTTTATTTTATTCAGGCAGCATTAATTTTTTTAATTTGTCAATATTGGATATCTTACCGTCCTGTAAATACAATAAAACTACCTTGAAACAAAAAAATAAATTTTATAATATTGTTAAAATACCATGATTGGTATAGTATTAGCCATTAACTTTGTCTTTTGTTAAAACCCATACAATTATCTCAGAAAAACTTAAGAGATAACCTTTAAAATTAAAAATTAGCATTTATGAAACAAAAACTTGCGTTGGTCTTTTCCTTATTTTTACTGGCAGCTTCAGCTACTTTTGCCCAAAAAGCAAGCTACATTGGAGTTCACTTCAATGCGCTGGACGTAAAAACGCCACAAACTTTTAAAGATAACTCAGGCCCTAAAACGTTGGCAGGATTAAGAGACCAGGATTTCGGGTTCTCTATTTCTTACTGGCGTGTATTGGCTTCTCATCTTGATCTTTCTGTTAGAGCGAATTTAATGTTTCACGATTATTCAGGTATTGACAGGGGTACTTATACTCCAAAAGAAAACCAAACAGGTGTAGAATTGGAACCAGCTTTAAATGCTTACATTTTTAATAATGAAAGTCTGTTTAATGCATTTTTAACTGCAGGTTTTGGTGTTGGTTCTTACACTGGTAAATTCGGTTATTATGTTCCAACGGGTCTTGGTATTAAGGCTAATTTTTACAAAGAAACAAATGTAATTTTACAGGCTCAATATCGTTTTACTTTAGACAAGAAAGTTTTAAAAGATAATTTATTTTACTCTTTAGGTATCACTCAAAGAATTGGTTCTGGTGCTCCAAAAGCTCCAAAAGTAGTTCCTCCTCCACCGCCACCAGTAGTTGTTGATCGTGATGGTGATGGTGTACTTGATTCACTTGATAAGTGCCCGGATGTTGCAGGTCTTGCAGCATTACAAGGTTGCCCTGATCGTGATGGTGATGGTATTGCTGATGCTGATGACAAATGTCCGGATGTTGCAGGTCTTGCAAAATACAATGGTTGCCCAATTCCTGATACTGATGGAGATGGTGTAAACGACGAACAGGATAAATGCCCTACCGTTAAAGGTTTGGCTCGTTATCAAGGTTGTCCTATCCCTGATGGTGATGGAGATGGCGTGAACGATGAAGAAGATAAATGTCCAACACGTCCTGGTCCGGTAAGCAATCAAGGTTGTCCTGAAATTGCAAAAGAAGTAATCGAAAGAATCAACTTCGCTGCTAAGAATATTTTCTTCGCAACAGGAAGTGCTAAATTGTTACCTAAATCTTTCAAATCATTGAATGAAGTTGCTTCATTGTTAGCTAAAGATGAAACATTGATGATCAACATTGATGGTTATACAGATAACACTGGTAAAGCAGAAAAAAATCAGACTTTATCTGAACAACGTGCTGCTTCTGTAAAAACATATCTTGTAAGCAAAGGATTAGCTGAAACACGTGCTGCTTCTGCTGGTCATGGAGACGGAAACCCAATTGCAGATAACAAAACTGCTGCTGGACGTGCTAAGAACAGGAGAACAGAAATGACTGTTAGAAACTTCTAATAATAAAACGCTTAATAAAATTAAACCCCGGTTATTCCGGGGTTTTTTTATTGCCAATGATACTCAGATTAAAAAAGTGAATTGGTAATACTAAATGTTTTATACAATTAAAATTAATACTTGTCTGTCAGCTTGAGCTTGTCGAAGGCGCTTTTCATTATAAACCCGACTTCGACCAGCTCAGCCTGACATTTTTTGTTGGTACAGCTTTAATTTCTAATTGCTATTATTTAAGAGATGAGCCTTTTTTAAAAGATGGCATATTTCAATGAAAACACTTAACTATTTATAAACTGGTAGCAATTAAAATTTTTGTGACAACTGAAGTTGTGTCAATTCAACTTTGTCACAGCTTCAATTGTCACAAAATGCTCTCAAATAAATTTATTAAAAAAAGAGGTTAATATGACAACACTGCCTTATTAACCTCATCAACTTTATTAACCATATCAACCTCTTCAAACTCGTTCCTTCTCTCCACCTACTTAATCTGGTTCTTCAAAAATCCCTCAATCATACTGCAAGGGATCATGAATGGTTTTGAAGTAATAAGAATGTTCATGTTTTGTCCCAGGACAGTATATGATCCTGCAATATTATTTCCGAAAACACTTACAGCAAAGTCTCCCGCTGATACATCTCCGGAAAAAGTTCCGCCCTGGCTTTCTACTGCGAATCTTGCTTTAATAAGTACTTTTTCTGTTGGGCCCTCGAAGGGGATTGTGAAATTACAATCGGCCATAAAAAAAATTAAAAATTATGAATTAAAAATGAATGGTTTAATTTATTACAGTAACCATTAATTCAATAAAGCTATTTCTTCAATAGGATTGGAATTACTGTAATCTTTTATTTCGTTGTATAAAGTATCTCTTTCTATTGGTTGTCTTTTTACCTGTTTGATCAGCGTTACCAATTGTTCTGTGGTCATCGCCGGGGTTTGTTCTTCACTACCTGCCATGGAATATATTTTGGTAGAATCATCAATAGTGCCATCTATATCATTTACACCAAATGCTAAAGAGAGTTGTGCATTTTGTCTTCCAAGCATTGGCCAGTATGCCTTCAGGTGAGGAAAGTTATCAAGGTAAATGCGTGCAATGGCATACATGCGCATGTCTTCCGTAATGGTTGATTCAGGCACATTGCTCATATCATTATTACTATTGCGAAACTTTAATGGAATAAAAGTATTAAAGCCTTTTGTTTTATCCTGCAATGCACGCAGCCTGCTCATATGATCCACGCGATGTTTATATTTTTCAATATGGCCATAAAGCATCGTAGCATTGCTATGCATACCAAGATGATGTGCTGTCTCGTGTATCTGCAGCCAACCGTCACCGGTAACTTTATCAGCAGCAATTTGTTCTCTTATCTCCGGATGAAAGATCTCTGCACCACCACCAGGCAATGATTGAAGCCCTGCTTCTTTTAATTGTAGCATACCTTCTTCTGTAGAAAGTTTTGCTTTGCGAAACATATAATCAAGTTCCACAGCAGTAAATCCTTTTACATGAAGGTCGGGCCTGTGCGCATGAATTTTTTGTATAAGCTCAATAAAATAAGCAAGATTCATTTTAGGATGTACACCACCAACTATATGTACTTCTGTAATGGGTTTTCCATCATAGCTTTTTACAATGTCAAGCATCTGGTCGATACTCAGTTCCCATCCATCTTCTTTATGCGCATATAACCTGGAATATGAACAGAACTTACAACTGAATACACAAACATTGGTTGGCTCAATATGAAAGTTGCGGTTGAAATAAGTTTTATTTCCATGCCATTTTTCCCTGATAAAATTAGCCAGTGTTCCTGCAAAAGAAAGACTCGCTTTCTCAAACAACAAAACACATTCTTCATCAGTAATGCGTTCACCATTCTTAACCTTTTGAGCAATGTTTTTAAGGTCCTGATCTGTTGTGGCTGTTATTAAAATATCTAATGAATCACTCATCACTTTTTTTTACAAATTTACGGCGAATATGGATGTTGGAACATTATTTTTGAATTTAAGCCCATTAATTTTTGCTTGTGCACGCATATCGATCGTCATGTAAATCAATTGAAAATGGTTATCTTCCGCCTATTAAAACGAAGACTGCCGGGGACATTTGGATCTGTCAATGTTGGTCTTTACTTAACCTTAATTCTCTAAATGTTTTTTTATGGGTATTAAATTTAGACTTACACTATTAAGTTTTTTACAGTTTTTTGTTTGGGGAGCCTGGTTGATCACAATTGCCACTTATTTTTTTAGCAATAACATGGGTACAGGGGTTCAATTTGGTGCTATATTTTCAACATTGGCCCTTTCTTCTTTATTCATGCCAGCGATTACTGGTATAATTGCAGATAAATGGATGAACGCAGAAAAGTTGTACGGAATATTGCATATAGCTTATGGAGCCATTTTGTTTTATGTACCCCAGGTAAAGGATGCTGATACATTGTATTATGTGATTTTTGCTGCAATGATTTGTTACATGCCTACGATTTCGCTTTCTAATTCTATTTCTTATACAATTCTAAAAAATAATAATTTCGACGTAGTAAAAGTATTTCCACCAATAAGGGTTTGGGGAACCATTGGTTTTATTGTTGCAATGTGGACCACCAATCTTAGCGGAAGTAAAGGAAATGCGAACCAGTTTTTAATAGCTGGAGTAGCAGCAATTCTATTGGGTATTTATTCTTTTACAATGCCAAAATGCCCACCACAAAAATCAATTGCAAAAGATGCCTCACTGGCTGAGCAATTTGGGTTGAGCGCATTCAAGTTATTTAAGAAATACAAAATGGCTTTGTTCCTTTTGTTCTCTATGGCATTGGGTGCGGCTTTACAGCTTACAAATATGTACGGAGATACATTCCTGGACGATTTTAAAAAAGTACCAGCCTTTGGCCCGGATTCTTTTGTTGTTAAGTATTCAACAGTTATCTTGTCGATTTCCCAAATTGCAGAAACGGTATTTATTCTTACGATTCCTTTTTTCCTAAAACGTTTTGGTATTAAAAAAGTAATGTTGTTTTCGATGATTGCCTGGGTAATCCGTTTTGGATTATTTTCATACGGAAATCCGGCCGATGGATTATGGATGATCATACTTTCATGCGTAGTTTATGGAATGGCGTTTGATTTTTTCAATATTTCAGGTTCGCTGTTTATAGAGACCACTACTGATTCAAAAATTCGTTCCAGTGCGCAAGGCTTATTCATGATGATGACAAATGGGGTAGGTGCTTTTATTGGAAGTAAAGTGAGTGGATTTATTATCGATACATATTTTACTTTAAAGTTTACCGACGTAAATAGTTTGCTTGTTCACTTAAAATCGGACATCAATAATCCAGGTGTACAGGAAGCATTAAAGTATAATAAGGTGTTGGCAGGAGGAGTATTAGAATCACCCTTGTTTATTCGTCAATGGAGTTCTATCTGGCTCTCTTTTGCATGCTATGCGCTTGTAATAGCAGTGCTTTTTTTAATCTTCTTCAGGCATAAGCATGATCCTAATGCGATTGAGGAAAATTTGCATCATTAAACTTTATGTTCAACTTTGACAAAGTACGAAAAGTATTTTTGGGTTAAAGTTATTGCCGGGCTTTTAAAACTTAAATAAAAAAAACTCCATCATTAGATGGAGTTTTTTTATATAACAAATCGAGGATTATTTAAGTGCTTCTATCTTTTTTACAAAATTAGCCTTTGGTTGAGCACCAACTAATTTATCTACAACCTGCCCGTTCTTTACAAACAAAATAGCAGGAATGCTTGTAATACCATAGTTCATTGATATCTGTGGATTATGATCCACATTTACTTTTCCTATTTTTACTTTTCCATCATATTCTTTTGACAATTCTTCAATAACGGGTCCGATTGCACGGCATGGCCCACACCATTCTGCCCAAAAATCTATTACTGATAATTTATCTGAGTCCAATACTTCTGTTTGGAAATTCGCGTCTGTGAATTCTAGTGCCATATTATTTTTTTTAAGTGTAATTTTTATTTTTTTTGCCGTGGTTCTTATCGCCGTGGTTCGTGTCCTCACGAACCACTTTTCTTTACACATGGTTCCTGTTCTCACCAGCCACTTTCAAAACCATTTATTTTAAAAGAACTACTTCCTATTTGCAAATTTACAGCCATTCGTTACAACTTGCTCTTTTGACATATCCACAACATCAATCTTTATGTGAATACATGCAAAAAGTCAGATATAACTTTTTTAAACTGTCAATACGCTTACATCAATATTCTTATTTTCATTTAGAAATATAGCCATTTCATCATTCATGGTAAAGCCTTTCTCCAGTGTGTACATGCTTACTTTTGAGTTTAGCAATGTATCGCTGATATTAAATTTAAGCATTGTTTTTCCAGGATAAGATTGTACATTTTTATCAATGAATGTAACAAAATCTTCATCTATAAATTGCGGGGGTACATCAATAATAACCTGTTTGGTAAGCGATGATTTGGCTGTTTCCAATAAATGCAATTTGGCGATCTTAAATTCATAAGTATCTCCATTGTATCTTTGTTTGAATGCACCTTCAATCATAATGATCGTACCCTTTTCCATGTATTGTGTGTACTTAACATAGTCTTCACTCCACAACATAAATTCTGCTTTTCCACTGAAATCCTCTACATGCAATACACCGAAATTTTTTCCGGCTTTCGTAAGCCTGTGCTGTGCATCTATCACCAATCCTGCGAGCCTGAATTGTTTTGAAGTAGGTACAACACCTACAGCATTTTTTACATCATTAA